>NZ_JADJKN010000008.1:0-371302 GCF_016705985.1 Candidatus Aalborgicola defluviihabitans | reverse complement strand
CGCTGGAGCGCGACGCCCAGCTGGTGCAGCCCGATGGCCCGCACGCGGGCAAGCTGGCATTCCCATGGAGCTACGGCGTGGTGTTTACCAATATCACCCGCAAACAGTTTGAAGCCGCCGAGCTGCACAACAGCCATCGAACCCCACCGCGTGCTGTGCCAGGACGAAATGCTGGAAAGCGTGGACGCCGAAGACCTGCAAAGCCGCCTGTGGGACATGTTCCCCTTTGGCATGCGCGGGCTTTTAAGCCTGCCGCAGATCGACCGTGTGCGCTGGATCATGTTCCCCGAGGTGCGCGTGCAGCAGGGTGCGCTGTTTGACGACAACAACGAAGACGCCGCGCTGCCCGACATCATGCGGGTGATGGACCTGCAGCAAGAGCAGCTGGCTAGATCCCTGGGCGACGGCCACCGCGTTATCCACGGCGTGGCCGGCTCAGGCAAGACCATGATTTTGGGCTACCGCGCGGAGTACCTTGCGCAGGCCAGCACAGCGGGCACCAAGCCCATCCTCATCCTCTGCTTTAACGAGCCGCTGGGCGTGAAGCTGCACAGCGTCATGCAGGCCAAGGGCCTGGGCGGCAAAGTGCATGAGCGCCACTCACAATGGTGCCGCGACCAACTGGTGGCCTACGGGCAAGCCATCCCGGCGCAAAGCCCGCACATGTTTGACGAAATGGTGGATAACGTCATCCGCGCCGACCGCAAGCAAATCCCAAGCGGCCAATACCAAGCGGTGATGATTGACGAAGGCCAAGACTTCGCGCCCGAATGGCTCAAGCTGGTGACGCAGATGGTGGGACCCGACCACCAACAGCCTGCTGGTGCTGTACGACGATGCGCAGAGCATTTATGAACGCGGACGTACACGTGAAGGGAGCAAGCAGTTCAGCTTCAAGAGCGTGGGCATACAGGCGCAGGGCCGCACCACCATCCTCAAGATCAACTACCGCAACACCAAACAGATATTGCAAACCGCCAGCCTGGTGGCGGCAGAACTTTTTAGCCCCCACGCTCCACCGCTGCGCGGGTCGCTGCCCCCCAAGGGGGCTGATCCGGCTTGGGGCGGCCCGGCGCCGGACCGCCTGCTGACCGCCGAAGAGAAGGACGACGACGGCATCCCGCTGCTCAAACCCATCAGCTGCGGGCGCGAGGGTGAGGCACCCAACATCATCCGCTTGCCCACACTGCGCGACGAAGCCTTTGCCATTGCCGACCACCTGGCCAACGCCCACAAAGAAGGCCATGCGTGGGGCGATATGGCCATTCTGTGTGCGGACTGGAAAACCATGGACTTGTGCGCCGATGCGCTGGTGCAGCGCAAGCTGCCCTTCAACGTGCGCAAGCGATCGGGCGACTTCAACCCCGGCGCCAACGCCATTCAGATCATGACCATGAAGGTCAGCAAAGGGCTGGAGTTCCCGGTAGTGGCGCTACCCGGCGTGGGGCATGCGCCTGCGGTGGGGAGGACGAGAAGGAAGCGGCGCGTGTTTTATGGCGGCGACCAGGCTACGCTGAGAGGTTGGTGATGGGGGTGGGTGGGGATGCAGAGTTCGGCGAGGCTTGGCTCCAAGGATGGCTGATAAACTATGCGGAACAGTTGGATTGCGCGAGAACATTTAAGGTAAAAATGAGTATCAAGTACGACTCCAAACGTGAGTCACTGGCCGAGATCATCAAAAAGGCCACTATCAATGCGACCTACGTCATTCCAGATCTTCAGCGTCCATACGTATGGAGCCCTCGGCAAGTCACCATGCTTGTTGACTCCCTATTCCGAGGATGGCCGTTTGGTTCATTGCTGCTGTGGGAAGTCAAGCCGAATTGTTTTGAAGCCAACGAAGGGATTCCACATCGACCGTTCTGGCAAGTTGTGGATCGTACCGGGAATGACAAGGGTTCACAGAACTCGGCACTCGGTCAACCCGCGACCTACCAAATGGTCTTGGATGGCCAGCAACGTGTCCAGAGTTTGATTCTCGCGCTGGGGGGCGACCAGTGGGGTTTCCAGCTGCTGGATTCGGAGTGGGCACTGGATCTTCAAGATCGCAGAGTAAAGCCGAGCAACCACTGGTCCAAGGCGTCGATGTGCATCGACCTCTTGAAGTTCACAGCCGAGCTCAAAGCAAAAAACGACATCGTTCGCAAGATTGAGGCCGGCAAGATTCTGGAATGGGCAATTCTCGACACAGTCTCCGGACAGTCTGTCGAAACGCGTCCAGCCAACTATGTACACCCGCTTGAAACCGCGAAAAGCAATCCCGGTCGATTTATTCGACTCTCCAGATTTTGGGATTTGGTACAAAGGATCTTTCCGAGCGTGAATACAAAAAGCTCCTGGACCCCATCCTCAAAGAGCACGGCGTTAGCGACCCTGTTCTCACTGAGATCCTGGACCCGTTAGCGGAATTCATGAAGGTGGTCGAAAACATCAAGATCAACAGCTTTGTACACGCACTCCAGATCGAGTCATTCGAGTTGACGCCGCAATGGAGCAAAGACGACTATAGCGATGCAATCGTAAACATCTTCACGCGGCTCAACACGGCTGGACGAACCTTAACCCGAGAGGAAATCACCCTAGCTTGGCTGAAAGTGGGGTGGCTACCAGAGCATGCCGACAACAAGACTGCCGGGCAATGCCTTGAAGAGCTGCGAATTGCGCTAGGTGATCGCGGCTTTCACCTCGAGACTGATGAGATCGTCAGACTCATCTCGTTCGTTTGGGCCGTGGAATGTCGTAGCGGAACTCTTCTCGACTCAAAGGACTTACTCAAGGGCGAAATCGTTCGATCGATGGCCGCATCTGTTGCCGCCACATGGGTGAAATTAAAGCCTCGAGTCGAGAGCTGCGCGGACTTGATCAAAGAACGGGATCTGCTTGAGAACCAAGGTTCGTTCAACGCAATCATCGTTTACCTGACTTGGTATCGCCTGGCATTCGACCGATTCGATGCTGTTGCTGGCAGTGTTTCAGTAGTTGAACGCGATAGTCTCGAAAAGCAGCTCAATCAACGTGCTGCCCAGTTTTGGACCGTTGGATTTTCGGATCGCAGTGGGCGAATGTGGGGGTGACGGCGCTGTTGTGAATTTTCAGAATTTTGCAACGGAACTGCATACAAATTTTCGGCAAGCTCAAGGCTGCAAAGGCAAACGGACTCGTTGCCGCTGTGGATGACAGCATTAGCCAAATGATGGCCCGAATCTCAACCAAGGCCGTCGAGCAGATTAACAACGTGCTTGTACGAGATCGCCGTCGTGTCCATGCATACCACCCGTTCCTTTGGGTCTGGCACCGCCTGGAGGATGACCGGTGGAAGAACTCGTCCATTCAGATGCGCACTGGCCGCAAGCGAACCAGCAAACTTGAAGTTGACCATACGGTGGCAGACGCTTGGTGGGCGCGCTCGGTTGAACAGCAAATTCAAGCCAAGCTGGCCGCCTTTGTTGGCACGGATGAGGAAAAGGCTCTATTGCTCCGGACGATTTTGAGTCGCGCTACGACGCGATTGCGTTCATCAACTTGCTTGGAAACTGCTCCCTCTTGGACAAGTCATTCAATATCTCCAAGAGCGATGAGCCCATGCGTCACTTCCTACAGCAGGTTCACGAGTTCAAGGATGGCAAGGTGCAGATGCCGGACTGGGAGACTGCACTTTCCCTCACTTCCACATTGACATTGCCAGACGGATCTGCCTTTGCAGACATCAAGAAGGCCATCCATGCACGCGATGCCTTGATTCGGAAGGACTTGATTGAGTTCATTGGGGGACAGAAACATCGCGTCGACTAGCTTTTAGCGACCGGCGACTTACGATTAGCGCTACTTCTGCCTCCCTGCTTGCCACAACTATTGTGGGCAAAACCTGCGCCGCAGTAGACCCATTGGCGCAGCTTCTGCCCAAAAGCCACCAGTCGCGCTTATTGAGCGGCCGCGAAGCGTCGAGGTCTGCAACTGCCCCGAGCCGAGGTTGCACGTAAAGTCCACGATGGCCGCGATTTGCCCTTCTGCCGAGGGGTACCCGCTTCGCGATGAGCGTTATTGCAAAATTGAGGAAATGTCCCGGTTACACACAAATTATTACGAATCGCGCTTTCATCGCGGAGTGCAAATGAATGCCGATCAGCATGCTGCGGTAGAACATGAGGCGACAGCCTATTTAGATGGCAAGCCGGCATTGCAAGGTCAGCACAAAGTCACCCGAGCACAGCGCAATGCTGCTTTCTGGTCTAGCAGCTTCCTAACCAATCTGCCAGCGGCTGCTTGGCAGTCGCAAACGATGACGCTTGCGCTGGCGCAATACATGGGGCAAGAGCGCGTGTCCAACATGGAAATGCTCGCCAACGTGGCTAGCGTTGCCCCCGAAGCCTTAATCCACGCGGTGCGCTGCTCAGGCCTGGTGCTCGCCCAGCATTCGCCTAGGCGCACTGAGCTTGACCTGCTTGCGGTGGACCACCCGCGCGTTGCGGAGTTGTGCAAGGTGTTGGACATTTTTGATCTGGCACATCGGGAGCGGACAAGCGCCATCTTCATGTGGCAAAGCGAACTGGCGGAGTTATCGCCACTGGAGCTGATGAGTTATGCCAGCCTGTACGCGTTTGAACATTGGATACCCCAAAAATTTGCAGCAGCGGCCCAATCTACACCTAAGAATGATGGGGCGGATTGGGAGGCTGTCAACGACATCCTGCTCTGGAAGCTATCGACCTGCGCAGGCGACTCGACGCGACTTACCGATGCCGTTATCGTCCAGTCTCTCGCCAAGCACTTGTCGCCCTTCTTGTTTCCATCGCCGTCTGGGCAACCCGCCCGTAAAGATTTACGTGAGGCGTTTGCCAACCTGCTCGCTGCGCAGATCGAGTTGAACAGCTTTGTGGCCCAGTCCGCCGATGCGTTCAGTTACGACGACAGCATTGAGTTTGTGCGCGTGGGAGGCCGGCTTGAGATCAAGGTGCTGGATGCTGCGGCGCACAGCGCTTGGGAGCGCAATGGCCGCAAGCTGGCCGCGCTGCACAACTACTGGTACTACCGTGCCATGGATGCGTTTGTGGATTCCGGCATAGCAATGCAGCAGATTGGCAGCACTGCCAACCACGCACTCAACCAAGTGGCCTACACCAAGGCGCTGCGCACGCAGCTGCAGTTGACCGAGGTGTATGGCGTGAGCGGCACGGTCACCACTGATACGGGCGACACCGTGCCGTTGTTTCAGGCGCTGCTGTCGCTGGAGTTGATGAACGTCTTTTTTCAGCGGGATTTTCTGGAAACGTACATACAGCATCTGCGAACCACGGGCAACTGGGCCATGGCGCTGAGCATGATGGCGATGAACGGCTTGCGGGATGGCAACCAAATTCGATTTCCACTCACATGGTCAAGCCGCGATGCCAAGATTGCCAACATGGTTGGCTGGACGGTCACGTCAGAGTTTCCAAAAGGCAATCCGCGCCATGCTGCATGGATAGTTGACTTCTGGACCAGCGACTGGAGCAAGCTTGCTACTCAGTTGAAGGGCGATGCGCCAGGCCAAACACCTGAATTGCTGGAGCGCCCAATTCTGAAAATGGGCCAGACGCTGGTGCAGTTGCCTTGGGTGGTGGGCCTGCAAAACAACAGCACGGCGGCCATCAACAACCTGCGGCGCTTGGGTGCGCGGCGCAATGAAGCGCGCGCCGAGACTCAGCGCATAGAAACACAGCTGGGTGCCAAGCTGGAGAACCGGGGTTTCAAGGTGGTGTTGAATTGGAACCCGCCCAAGGAGCCAGACGACTTTGCCGGTGAAGTGGACGTGATCTGCGCGCGTGATGGCAAGGTGCTGGTGCTTGAGGTGAAGTCCACCTACCTGCGCCGCTCTCAGCAAGATGCTTGGCAACACGAAACCACCACGCTGCGCAAGGCGGGGCGGCAACTGCAGCGCAAGGTGGCAGCCGTGCAGCAAGCCTTACTGGATCAGCCTGAATTGGCGCAGCGCCTTGGGCTGGAAGCAGGCGCATCTGCCAATGCAGCGCGCGGCTGGATTGTGGACACCAGCATCGAATGCGACCACCAGCGGTTTGGCGGATTCCTGAAGGTGTCGTTGGAAGAACTGCTGATTGCGCTAAACGATGACCGGCATTTGCTGCACGACCCGGATGGGCTTTTTTCGCAAAGAGCGCCCGCAGCCAGTGCGGAGCAGCAAGGCCTTTACCCGCAAGGCTTTAGCGCCCAACGATTCATTGACGTGGTGGAAGCGCAGGCGGTTTGGGGTAACGTTTGACTGGCAATTTGCTACTAGTTTGATAGCTGTTTGCGCATATTCCACGGGGGCAAGAGGCCAATTTGGCACCTAATTTTTCGCGTATTGCCGCAAATTGTTCCGAAATCATGTTCTTCGCTTGAACTTAACGCACAAACGGAACATACTCCCGCCCATGGCTACCGACACCCAATCCCAACGCGTACTGGCCCTTGCTGCACAGCAAGGGCTGCTGCGCGCCAGCCATTTGCAAGCGCTGGGCATTGCGCGGGTGGTGCTGACGCGGCTAACGGCCAGCGGCGAGTTGGAGCGCGTAGGGCGCGGTGTGTACCGGCTGCCTGGCACGCAAGGCGCCGAGCATGAGAGCCTGGCCACCATTGCGGTCAAGGTGCCGCAGGCGGTGTTTTGCCTGCTCACGGCCTTGCAGATTCACGGGCTCACCACGCAGCTGCCGCGCCAAGTGTGGATCGCCATGCCGCAGGGCAGCCACGCGCCCAAGATGGATTACCCACCCGTCAAGATGGTGCAGTTCTCTGGCGAGGCGTATGCCCAGGGCATAGAGGTGGTGCAGGCGGACCAGGTGGCGCTGCGCGTATGGCGTGGCCAAGACGGTGGCCGATTGCTTCAAACACCGCAACACGGTGGGGCTGGATGTGGCGATAGAAGCGTTGAGAGAAACTTTGACCACCCGCAAGGCGACGGCAGACGAGCTGTGGCGGTATGCCAAGGTGTGCCGCGTGGCCAATGTGATGCGGCCGTATCTGGAAGCCCTGGGGCACGGGGGCTAGATGGCGCCAAAGAACACACAGGATTTGGCCGCATCGGTGCGTGCACGCCTACTCAACATCGCCAAGGCCGAGCAAACGGAATTCAACGCCGTGCTGGTGCGCTATGCGCTGGAGCGGTTTTTGTACCGGCTGGGGCAGTCTGTCCATGCGGATCACTTTGTGCTCAAGGGCGCGATGCTGTTTAACCTGTGGTACGCCATGCCCCACCGGCCCACACGGGATGTGGATTTGCTAGGCTTTGGCCCCAGCGATCTGGAGTCCATCGCGCAGACGTTCCGAGAGATCGTTTCAGTAGCCTCGACAGACGGCATGGTGTTTGATGCCGCCAGCGTGGTGGCGGAAGAGATTCGCAAGAACGCGGGCTATGCCGGTGCGCGGGTGTTGGTAAACGCCGAGCTGGCCCGCGCGCGCTGCAAGGTGCAAATCGATATCGGGTTTGGCGACGCGGTTACGCCCGGCCCGGTAGATGCCACTTACCCGGTGCTGCTGGCCGACTTTGCGGCACCGCAGTTGCGCACCTACCCGGTCTACACCGTGGTAGCAGAGAAGCTGCACGCCATGGTGCTACTGGGCATGACCAACAGCCGCGTGAAGGACTATCTGGACGTATGGATTTTGTTGGAGCGCGAGGTACTGGACGCAACGGTCTTGGCCACCGCCATTGCGGCCACGTTCAAGCGCCGCTCCACGGCTGTGCCGACTACGTTACCGATTGGGCTGAGCGATGAGTTTGCAAACGATGCATCGCGCCAAGCGCTGTGGGCAGTGTTTTTGAAGAAGAACAATTTGGCTGCAGTGCCGCTGGGTGAAGTGGTGACGGCGTTGCGTGATGTGCTGCAGCCGGCGCTGGTGCAAGCTGCTTTGCTAGTTGGTGATTGACCAGGCGGCAGTTATTACTACTATTTTTATAGCTGCTTGCGCATATTCCACAAGGGCTACAGCACAATTTGGCACTCAAGCCCTCCCACACTAACCACGTACCCAACCAACCAACAAAAAGAGGCCCAGCCGCCATGCACGAAATCATCTGCCCCCACTGCAACAAAGCCTTCAAAATCGACGAAGCGGGGTACGCCGACATCCTCAAGCAGGTGCGCGATGGCGATTTTGACAAGCAGTTGCACGAGCGGCTGGAACTGGCCGAGCAGGACAAGCGCGACGCGATTGCCTTGGCCGAGGCCAAGCTCGCCAACGAATTGCAAAGCGCTGCGGCCCGCAAAGATGCAGAGATTCAGGCTTTGCAGGCCCAGCTGGCGGCCGGTGAGGGTGGCCCGCAAGCTGGCGGTGACGGAGGCTTTGGCCGCGGTCAGCAAAGAGCGCGATGGGTTGGCGAACGAGCTAGACCAAGCGCGCAAGGCGCAGCAAGCTGCCGCGCAGTTGGCCGAGGCAAATCTCCAGTTGGCCGTGAATGCCGCCGTGGGTGTGGTCGCCCGGGAGCGCGATGGGTTGAAAAATGACCTCACCCTCATCACCGTGAAAAATCAGCTGGAAGAGAAGGCCATCAAGGAGCAATACGCCTTGCAACTGCGCGACCGTGATGGGGAGATTGAGCGCCTGCGGGATATGAAGGCGCGGCTGTCGACCAAGATGGTCGGTGAAACCCTGGAGCAGCACTGCGAGATCGAGTTCAACCGCATCCGCGCAGCCGCCTTTCAGCGGGCGCATTTTGAGAAAGACAACGACGCCCGCACGGGCAGCAAGGGCGACTACATTTTTCGCGACTCGGACGAGTCGGGCGCCGAGATCGTCTCCATCATGTTTGAGATGAAAAACGAGAGCGATGAAACGGCGACCAAGAAGCGGAACGAAGATTTTCTGAAAGAGCTGGACAAGGACCGCACCGAAAAGGCGTGCGAGTACGCGGTGCTGGTGTCTCTGCTGGAGCCGGAGAGCGAGTTGTACAACAGCGGCATCGTCGATGTGTCGCACCGCTACCAAAAGATGTACGTGGTGCGGCCGCAGTTTTTTGTGCCCCTGATCACGCTGCTGCGCAATGCCGCTTTGAACGCGATGAAGCATAAGTCCGAGCTGGCGCTGGTGCGCTCGCAGAACGTGGACATCACGAAGTTCGAAACCCAGCTCGACGAATTCAAGACAGCGTTTGGCGCAATTGGCGCCTGGCCTCTGAAGGCTTTGAAGAGGCCATCAAGCGCATCGACGATGTGATCAAGGACCTGAAAAACCAAAGGAAGCGCTGCACAAGTCAGCCAACAATTTGCGCCTGGCCAACGACAAGGCCGACGACCTGACGATCAAGAAGCTCACGCGGGGCAACCCGACGATGGCGGCAAAGTTTGCTGAGCTGTCGGGCGGCATCACCCCGGCTGAGACGGAGTAGGGCTCGCTGGGTGCCATTTTGGCGTTGTGCACTGGTGCGCCGCAGCACTTCTGGGTACCATTGAATACCATTCATTGGTAATATCAAAGGCATCAAACGCCACTCAAACCCGGAGCAAGCCCCATGGCCCAAAAACACATCCATCTCTCTGGGCGATCATTTCGGCGCATTCATTGCGCAGCAAATCAGCCAAGGGCGCTACGGCTCGGCAAGTGAGGTAGTGCGCGCAGGGTTGCGTCAACTTGAAGAGCATGAGACACAACTGGCGAGCTTGCGTGCCGCTCTGGCCGCTGGCGAGAACAGTGGCGCCAGTACGAACTTTGACGTAGATGCATTCTTAAAAACCAAGCGGCACAAGTTAGCTGGCTCAGCTGGTAAAGCTGTGGCAGCCAAGTGAACGGCAGCTATCTGCTTTCGCCGCTTGCTCTGGCGGCCAAAGTGCAGAGCATTTCGCACGGCTATCGCAAGTACCTGATTGGCTCGCACGTGATATTTTTCAGATGCCAGCCCTTCGATAGGGTGGAGGTGGTGCGCATCTTGAACCAGCGTATGGATGTGCCAGCGCATTTGTAGAGCGCGTCACCGTGCATCGGCAAATGAGCAGAAATTTGCTGCACTTTTGATAGCTGCTTGCGCATATTCCACGAGGGCTAGACTCCTATTTCATCCTCAATCCCCGCCCATTCAGCAAGCTTCTGCTGCAGCTCTTCTTTACTGGGCAAATAGAGCTGGTATTCGCGGGCGTGGATGTACGTGGTGCGGCCGCAGTTTTTTGTGCCGCTAATTACGCTCTTGCGCAATGCCGCATTGAACGCGATGAAGTACAAGTCCGAGCTGGCGCTGGTGCGCTCGCAGAACGTGGACATCACGAAGTTCGAAACCCAGCTCGACGAATTCAAGACGGCGTTTGGCCGCAATTGGCGTCTGGCCTCCGAAGGCTTTGAAGAGGCCATCAAGCGCATCGACGTTGCGATCAAGGATCTGGAGAAAACCAAGGAAGCGCTGCACAAGTCAGCGAACAATTTGCGCCTGGCCAACGACAAGGCCGACGATCTGACGATCTGACGATCAAAAAGCTCACACGCGGCAACCCGACGATGGCGGCCAAGTTTGCGGAGCTGCCGGGGAGCATTCGCCCGGCTGAGACGGAGTAGGGCCTGCTGGGTTGTCAGCCCTGCACCGACCGTGCCCCCACGTTGAACTGCAAACCCAGCGCGTGCATGACTTTCACAACGGTGGCGAAGCTGGGGTTGCCTTGTTCCCCCAGCGCCTTGTAGAGCCCTTCGCGGGTGATGCCGGTGTCGCGGGCCAGTTGCATCATGCCGCGCGCCCGTGCAATGTCGCCCACAGCTTTGGTGAACAGGGCGGCGTCTTCTGGGGCTTCGCCCATGCAGGCCTGCAGGTACTGCGCGCAGTCTTCGTCAGATTGCAGGTAATCGGCGGCTTCCAAAGGGTTTGATGCCTAGTTGTGCGGCGGCGGTGGGTTCATCCAATTACTCCTTCAACAGTGTGACCATGTGCTGTGCCTTGGCGATAGCCTGGGCCGCTATGAACGCGAAGTTCGACAACATCACCGCCAACCGGCTTGCAATCTCCCCAGTGCCCAAATGACAAACGGGCCAGCCTGGCCAGAACCTGCTTTTGCCCAACTTTGTCCCGCAACGCAGCCAACCATTTGTCGAAATCGGCTGTGCGGAGGATTTGGAGCATGGATGAAGTGTAATCTATAGTTTACGATTTTACAAGTGCGTCAGCGCCTTTAGCCGCTGCAGAACAGGCTGCAGAACCCGATTCATGGCGCAGGGGGCCTTGTGCGGCAAACCACCACCCGACTCCCACAACATCGACACCAAGAACAGCGCCACGGCGTCGCGCCTGATCAAAGAAGCGCTTAGCGCAGGCGTCGTGCGTTTGAGTGACCCCAACGCAGCGCCCAAAATGCGCCGCTATGTGCCGCGCTGCGCTTGAATTTGCTTGCTGGGTACTTGATGGAATGGCCTAATCCGTCGATGGCGCGGGGGAAAACCTATACAAAACAATAGCTTGCAGGCGTTGGTCTACTTGATGGGTGGTTGACAAGCGCTCCCGCCGATGGGCGCGATGTTGGTTGCCCATGTAGGAAAGTCGGTACGCGCGCTCTGCTGCGACAGTGAATTCAGACAACACATTTCACTATAACTTTTGTAGCTGCTTGCGCATATTCCACGAGGGCTACAGCCCTATTTCACTAAAATAATTACAGACTTTCGCCCCACGCCAACATTGCCAAAAACTCCGCCAGCGCCTCAAACACGCCATCGACAACACACTATTGATGGCTTGGGTGAACAACGGCAATCAGTGCTTCGGTTCAAACGCTGAAGTTCATTGGCGTCGGCTCGGGGAACCCTCAACGCGAGATTGCGCGTTTTCGCAAGCCGTTATTTTTCGGTGGCCGTCAAGCTGTACCGGCCGTTGGTGAGCTGGTAGGTGCGCTCTAAAGCCGGTTTCGATTTGCGGTTGGTCACCACCAAAACTGCGCTGAAAGTGCCCGTGGCATGGTCCTTTTCGCTGATCGCGGGGTTCACCTTCAAAAATGCCTCGACGCCGTCGCCGGGCTTGGTACGCATCGCCATCGAGTTGCTGCCAGCGCCTTGCGTGGGCTTCCCATCTTCGAACACGGCCAATATCAGGTATGGCCTGTCGCGGTCCAGCGCAAGGCTAACCTGCGAGTAACGCCGCCCCTCGCGCGAGACAGCTCCTCGCAGGGCGCTGGCACCATTCGCGCTGTATTTCGTGCCGTCCCAGCCAGTCACGTCAAAGGTGGCCGTGTGTTTTGCAACGCCTGGTCCCTCCAAGGTGAACTGAATGAATGGCGCTTCTGCTGCAGCTTGGGTGACTAGACCCAGGGACAGAACAACGCCTGTGACAGATTGCAAAAATCGGTGGAAACGGGTCATAGATTTTTCTCGTTTGGTGCTAATCGGACAAGTTAGCGAACGGATAAGAATTCCAACCGCTTGAGCCCAAGTATGCCCCCAAAATTGAGCAACAAAAACACGCACGCCCAGAGTCGCCAGTCTGATTTCCCGGGAATCCACGCCGCCCTCACCACAATGCGCCGCAAGTCGAAGGGCGCATTTTGAGAAAGACAACGACGCCCGCACTGTCAGCAACTAAAAAGAGGAACGAAGATTTTCTGAAAGAGCTGGACAAAGACCGCACTGAAAAGTGCGTGCGAGTACGCGGTGCGGCCGCAGTTCTTTGTGCCCCTGATCACGCTGCTGCGTAATGCCGCTTTGAACGCGATGAAGTACAAGTCCGAGCTGGCGCTGGTGCGCTCGCAGAACGTGGACATCACGAAGTTTGAAACCCAGCTGGACGAATTCAAGACGGCGTTTGGCCGCAATTGGCGCCTGGCCTCCGAAGGCTTTGAAGAAGCCATCAAGCGCATCGACGATGCGATCAAGGACCTGGAAAAAACCAAGGAAGCGCTGCATAAGTCAGCGAACAATTTGCGACTGGCCAACGACAAGGCCGACGATCTGACGATCAAGAAGCTCACACGCGGCAACCCCACGATGGCGGCTAAGTTTGCGGAGTTGCCGGGGAGCATGACATCGGGTGAGACTGAGTAGGACCTGCGTGTCGGGGCGAGAGGTACAGAAAATTGCTGCAGTTTTGATAGCTGCTTACGCATATTCCACGAGGGCTAGAGGCCAATTTGGCACTCAACCTCTCACCGCTTGAATCCGACCTCTCGCTGGCTCCGGATGGCCAGCACAAAGGCGGTGTCTATCGCCTCGACATACAGGTACAGCACCACGTAGCCGCGGGATGCCCGACCAATCACCAGTTCGTGTTTGCCGCCTTTCACAGGGCGTCCGATTTGGGGGCTGTGGGTCAGGATTTGAATCGCGTCCACGATCTCGCCGATGCGCTCAGGCGCAGTACCAGTCGCATGCGTGGCGATGTAGTCAAAGAACCGATTAAAGTCGTCAAAGACTTCCGGGGCAAGTTCGATGCGGGTCATGCAGCGTGGGCAATTAGCTGTAGCAGGCCGCTATTTACCGAGCTTGCGTGCCGTGGGCTTGACGACTTTCTCGCCATTACCGGCAACGTTTGCGCGGGCAGTCAGGTACGCTTTGGCGTCGTCCCAGGCCACCGTTTTACCAGTGGTCCGAATGTTGGCCCAGCGCTCGTCGGCCAGCGTGTGGAAGGCGGCGTCCAATTCCACTTGCTCCACCGTCTGGGCAAGGGCATCGACGATAAAGGCGTGGGATGATTTGCCCATTTGCTGTGCGGCGGCGGCTACGCGGGCTTTGAGGTCGTCTTCGATGCGGATGGTGGTGGTTGACATGGCGGCTCCTGTTACGCGGCCTCAATGTAGCACAAACGTGCTACTTACAGCAATTACCCACGCTCAAGCACATTCAAGGCGCTGGCGGCTATCACGGGCTTTCGCCGCGCGCCAACATCGCCAGAAACTCCGCCATGCGCTTTTGCCGGGTTTCCGGGCGCTTGGCGCTGTGCAGCCGGTAGTAAATGGCGAACTGGCCTTGGCGTTTGAGGGTGGCGTAAAAAGCATGGGCAGCCGGGTCTTGTTGCAGTTCGGCCAAAAAATCTTCGGGTATCACCATGGTGGCGCTGCCGGCGTAGGCTGTGGCCCAGCGCCCGTCGCTGCGCGCGGCCTCTACCTGCGCCAAGCCAGCGGCTTGCATGTGCCCTTGCGCGATCAGCCGCTCGGCATGCTTCACGTTTTTTTGTGACCAGTTGGAGCGCGCGCGGCGCGGGGTCAGGCGTTGCAAAAACGAGGTGTCGTCCAATGCGTTGCGCACCGCGTCAATCCAGCCCCAGCAAATAGCGGCCACCACGCAGTCGTCCCAGGTCACGCTGGGCTGGCCGGTGGCCTTTTTGTAGATGCGCACCCACAGCTCAGTCTCGCTGGCGTGGTGCTCGCGCAGCCACGCTTGGAGCTGCTCGGCAGTTTCAAATGTTTGGTGCGCTGCTTTGTTCATGGTTTGCTATGTTTTTTATAACAGCACAGGATCATTCCACGAGGGCTAGAGCCCGATTTTCCTCAAATTGTCCGCCGCAATTTGCCTAAACCCACTAGAGATACGAGGGTCTGCACTGGCCGCAGCCCAAAAGCGCCCGGCCAGCACCAGCGCCTGCGGCCACTCGGGTAGCGTGGCTGCCGTGGGCTGCACGTGGCGGTCGGCAAAACTCCGTGCCACCAGCTCACCGCCCACGGGGGCGTAGAGCATGGGCAGCATGTCGTATGCGGGGGCCAGGGCCCAGTCGTCACCGTCCAGCAGCAGCGAGATGTTGCCGTAGTGCCGGTCGGTGTTGGCAATCAGCACGCCATAGGCCTCCAGCAGGCGCAGGGTGCGCGCGTCTTGGGGGCGCAGCAATTGGCGGTCTTGCATGCGGTTGGCGGTGGCGGCCCAGTTGTCCATGGCACCCACGTATTCGGCGTCGTACACCATGAGCGACACCATGCCGATGCGCCCCAGGCCCAGCGGGTTGGCCGCGTTGATGGGGGTGCGGTCAAAGCGTTCGACCTCTAAAAACACGCGGCCCGCGCTGATGCTGATGCGGCTGGCGGCTGCTGCAATGCCAGCGTCGGCCAGCGTTTGCAGGGCAAGGTGCTCGCACACCAACAGGTCACGGGTGCGCTGGTCGGTGGTCGAGTCGCCGGCCGGTGAAAACTTCACCAGCACATGCCGCGCCGCAGTGTCGCTGCCAATAATCGTGCAGAACTTGGGCTGCTCGCCGCCCGCCGAAGATCCGCCTTGGCTGCCCTGCATGGCAGCGTCTGCCAGTGCGGGGTAGGCGTCTGGCGTGGCCACGCGGCTGGCGCGGGGGGGCAGGGTGTGAAAGCGTGCAAACGCCGCCTCGCCCACCACCAGGTTGCCGGGCAGATCGTCACCGCACAGGGCCAGCGCGCGCAGCACGTCGTCGTCGCTCCAGTAGCGGGGGTCGTTGCCCAGTTGAAGCTCGGGGTGGCTGGTGGCAAAGGTGCGGCCCATAAACCCCTGGGGCCGCATGTCGTCCAGAAACCAGGGCAGGCCGTCAAAGCGTTTGCTCAGGCCGTCTTCCTCGTCGATCCACACCGCGCCACCGGCCAGCGGCACCATGCGGGCAAAGGGGCTGGGCTGGCCGTGTAGGTCAATGCGCAACACCGGCACACTGCGCCCCACATCGCGCACGGTGCGAGGCAGCACGTAGCGCTGCGAACGCGCGGCCCCCACTTTTTGCACCTGCCCAGACTGGATGAGCGGTGCCAGCGCCCGGGACACCGTGGGCTGACTCACCCCCAGTTGGGCCTGCAGCTCAGCACTTGTCAGCACGCCCCCTTGCCGTTGCAGGGTTTGCAAGGCTTGTTGGGTGAGATCGGGCAAGGCGGGCATGAATGAATTATAGAATAGATATAAATTTATAATATATATTGTATTACAACGACTTGCGTCGATTTTTGAATAGATATTTTTAACATAAAATCGCGGTGCTTGAACATGGTGGTACCGCCTGGTTGGTCGGAACCGGCACCGCCGTCACGCTGTTTTTGGGGCTACCCTCGATGATCTTGTCGGAATACACCAGATAGACCAGTGTGTTGCGCTTGACATCCACCATGCGCACCACCCGCACGTGTTTGAACAAGAAGGATGAGCGGGCGTTGAACACTTCGTCTTGCTTGTCGATCTTGTCTTTGAAAGTGATGGGACCGACCTGGCGGCAGGCCACTGCGGCGTCAGAGGTGTCTTCTGCTAAACCCAGCGCACCAGAGTAACCCCCAGTTTTGGCGTGCGACAGATAACACGCCACACCACCCACATCCGGGTCGTCAAACACATCCACCACCACTTTGTCGTTGGGGCTGAGCAGCTTGAAGGTGGTGCTGACATCGCCAATGGTTTCGGCGCTGGCGGCGAATGCGGCGCTGGTTAGCAGCAATGACAGTAACAGTCTTTTCACAATGAACTCTCTTTCAAACCTCTAACGCCCCTCTGGAGGTGCAGGTGCCCAGCTTGCGCCTGCTGAGCGCGCAGAACCGGCTACCCCCCGCGCTGATCTGCCCGCACAGTAGCGGCCAGATACGCATCATCGCCCCGGTACGCCGGCCACCGCTATGGGACGACGGCGCTGAAAATTCCTGAATAATCTGGCTGTAGCCCTCGTGCACATTGGAATCCATACTATGCACTTGATAGCAAAATGGGCTTAAAACCCAATAGGCTGAGTGCAGTGTTCCGTGTATACGAACGAGCGCAGCAGCCTCAATTGGCAGCTGCCACAATCACGTTTCTATTTACCGCCTGAGCAGAAAGCATTTCCCCATGTACGACAGCATCAAACTCCTTCATCTGGTCGCGGCAATCATTTGGATGGGTGGTATGACTTTCATGCTCTTCTCCCTACGTCCGGCAGCGTTGCAGGTGCTGGAGCCACAAGTACGCGCACGTTTGATGGGTGCGGTGTGGCGCCGGTTCTTTGGGCTGGTGTTGGCAGCCATTGCCGTCTTGCTGTTGACGGGTGGACAAATGTTTGCGAGCGGGGTCAAGGCTGCGCAAGCGGCAGGTAACTCAGCGTCTTCTATGCCACTGGGTTGGACTCTGATGGCAGGCTTGGGCGTGGCGATGATCCTGATCTTTGGCCATATCTATTTTGCAGGCTTTGCCAAGTTCAAGCGGGCGCTGGCCGCCGAGCAATGGCCGGTAGCTGCTCAAGCCGCTGCGCAAATCCACCGCTTGGTCATCGCTAATTTTGTGTTGGGTTGGCTGGCGATTGCCGCCTTGCGTTTGGTGCACTAAGAGCGGTTTGGGTGCAGCGGCTCGCTCACTGCCATTCGCGCCACACGGCCAATGCCACGGCCAAAATAACGGGCCCTAAAAATAACCCGACCAGCCCGAACGCAGCCAGTCCGCCCAGCACGCCAAACAGGGCCAAGATAAAGGGGATGTCACTGCCACGTGACAGCATGACGGGCCGCACGATGTTGTCTATCCAAGACACCACCAGCACGCCCCACAGCAGCAGCCCGATGCCGGCCGTGGTCTGGCCCGTGAACAGCAGCCACAGTGCCGCCGCACCCCAGACCATGGGTGTGCCAAATGGGATCAGCGCTACCAACCCGGTTACCGCAGTCAAGGTAGCGGGGGCGGGCAGACCAGCTACCCAGTAACCCAGGCCTGCCACCAAGGCTTGCACCAACGCGGTCAATACGATGCCATACACCACGGCGCGCGTGGTGTTGCCCACTGCATTGACATAGCCATCGGTGCGCTCGCGCAGCAAGCCTCTTAGAACTGTGCGCGCTTGCTCCAGCAGGTTGAGACCATGCAGGTATGCAAAGAACAGCGTGAACAGCGAAAGCCCAAGCTTCACGATGTTTTTGCCGACTCCGCCTACGAGCGTCCAGAGTTCAGTGTCCAGCTTGCCCGCCAATGCCTTGAGTTCGGTTTGCCAACGCAATGGCTGGGCCACCATGGCGTTGAGCCATGCCATTAGTTCCGGCCCTACGATGGGCAAAGACGCCACAAGCGCCGGTGGGTGCAGGCGACCGGCCTCCAGTTCTAGCGCCATGTATTGCGCCAGCTCGCTGACATCGGAGCGCAGGAGATGCAGCAACCAGAGGGTTGGCAAGACCACGATGGTGGCCATTAACAGGGTCATGCACAGTGCGCTGATCCAGGCGCGCCCACCGGTCAGTTTTAGCAGTCGCGCATAGAGCGGCCAGGTTGAGAACGCCAAAATGCCAGCCCACAGCATAGGAACCACAAACGGCGCCAACACCAGTGCGACCGCACTGCCCAGCGCTACTACCAGCAGACCCAGTACCGTTAGCCTGATGGTTTCTGCCCGAATAGGGTGATCCGACATCACAGCACCTGCACCAGCAGTGGGCCAAGCTCGGCCGCCGCTAACAGCACAATGCCGTTGTCTTGCGCAAAGCGCCGGGCGTTGTCGGTGACGCTGGCCAGGCTGATGTAGCGAGCTTGCTGGGCACCCTGGTCTTGCTGTGCCTGTTGCAGCGCGCGCAGTGCCTCCACACCGTGGTTGGAGGCCTTCCAACGCTTGCAACTCACCAGTGTTACTGCGCCGTCTTTGTCCAACTGCAAGTCTGCTGCAGGACCGCTGAGGCGTGTCACTGTATAGCCTTGTGCAACAAACGCTTTCTCCAGCGTTTTTGAAAAATCCACCCACGACATATTGCCCGCGCGGGCAAGCGCGTCAGACACGCGCGCAGGGTTGGGCAGCTTCCACTGCCGCCATGCACTCATGGCAGCAATGACCCAAAAAGGAGCGGTGCCCACGATGCCCACGACCACATATGGCTCCGGCAACAGCGCACGCGCGGCAATGGCCATTCCCAGCACGATCAATACGCTGTACCACCAGGGTGAGCGCAGCAATACCGCAAAGAGCGAGTTTTTCGCCATTTTCAACTTCATAGACCTGCCTGTTGGACGTAGGGCGTGCAGTGTACGGGGCAATCTTTGGCCCCACGAAAGTTAGGTGCGCCATTGCGGCGGGAAGGTACGATGGACGCGGATATCGCCGAGTTCAAGAATCGCCGGGTGGTCTTCGGGAAATGGATTGTGCCGGGTGATCAAGCCAATGGCAACGCAGGTGTTTGGCAACGATGGCAGTGCCGCGTGGTGCACGGCTGGCAATGCGCTACGGTTCTTTATTCACCGGCGGGACGGCGGCATTAGTGGCCGCCAGGCTGCCTGCATCTGGCTGGCGTGAGGTTGCCAGCTCGGCTGCTTCGCGGGCGCGAATGGCGCGTTTGCGCCCCGGTGCGCCCATGAAGTACAGGATCAGCGATATGGGCAACAGGCCGTACAGCACAAAGGTGACGATGGCGCCCAGGATGGTGCCATTGGGTGCGGTGGCCTCCGCCACGCTCATCATCACAGCCACATACAGCCAGGCAATGGGAATGATGTACATGTTTAGTGGGTGATTTTGGGCATGTCAGGGAATCGTAGGGCGTATGCTGACATACTACGGGCAGCAAAACGAAATAGAGGTGAGAGTGTGACGCAAAACGTTCCCGAAATTTGGACTCAGGCAGCCCAACAGTTTCAGCAGTCGATGACCGAAAACTGGGCCAAAGTGGTGCAGTCTTTGCAAAACATGGACATCGGCGCGCTGGGGGCAGGGATGCCCGGCGCGGGTGCCAAACAACCCGAAATCCGTTTTTCTCCCGCAAAGTTGCAAGCCCTGCAGCAGCAGTACCTGCAAGATGCCATGGGCCTGTTCAGCCAGAGTATGACCGCAGTCGTGCCCAAGGGAGACAAGCGTTTTGCCGATGAAGCCTGGGGTTGCAACCCGGTGGCGGCGTATGCCGCTGCGGTGTACACGCTCAATGCCCGCGCCATGATGGCCTTGGCCGACGCGGTTGAGTCTGACGAAAAGACGCGCACCCGTATCCGCTTTGCTGTAGAGCAGTGGATGGCCGCCGCGGCCCCCAGCAATTTCCTGGCCTTCAATGCCGAAGCCCAGAAGAAAGCCCTGGATACCAAGGGTGAAAGCATTGCCAAAGGCATGCAAAATCTGCTGCACGATATGCGCCAGGGTCATGTCTCCATGACCGATGAGAGCGTGTTTGAAGTGGGCAAGAACGTGGCCACCACCGAAGGCGCTGTGGTGTTCGAGAACGCTTACTTCCAGCTCATCGAATACAAGCCGCTCACCACCAAGGTGTATGAGAGGCCTTTTTTGATGGTGCCTCCGTGCATCAACAAGTTCTATATCCTGGATTTGCAGCCAGAAAACTCCTTGGTGCGCTACGCCGTGGAGCAAGGTCACCGCACCTTTGTGGTGAGCTGGCGCAATCCGGACGCCTCGTTGGCCAAGGCCACCTGGGACGATTACATCGAACAGGCCGTGATCAAGGCCATCGCGGTGACGCAGGAAATTACGGGCGCGCCCACCATTAACGCTCTGGGCTTTTGCGTGGGCGGCACCATGCTGGGTACAGCGTTGGCCGTGCTGGCGGCGCAGGGCGAAAAGCCCGTGGCCAGCGCCACCTTCCTCACCAGCCTGCTGGACTTCACCGACACCGGCATCCTGGACGTGTTCATTGACGAGGCCTTCGTCAAATACCGCGAGAAGGAAATGGGCAAGGGCGGCCTGATGAAGGGCAAGGATCTGGCCTCAACCTTCAGCTTCTTGCGCCCCAATGACCTGGTGTGGAATTATGTGGTGGGCAACTACCTCAAGGGCGAGACGCCGCCGCCGTTTGACCTGCTGTACTGGAACTCTGACTGCACCAATCTGCCCGGCCCTTGGTACGCCTGGTATCTGCGCAACACCTACCTTGAAAACAACCTGGTCAAACCGGGCAAGGCCACGGTCTGTGGCGAAAAGTTGAACCTGAACCTGGTTGATATGCCGGTCTACATTTACGGCTCACGCGAAGACCATATCGTGCCCATTGGTGGTGCCTATGCATCCACCCAGGTATTTCCAGGCAAGAAGCGTTTTGTGATGGGTGCATCCGGCCATATTGCCGGTGTGATCAACCCGCCCGCCAAGGGCAAGCGCAGCCACTGGATTCGCGCCGATGGGAAGTTTCCGAAATCCCAAGCCACTTGGTTGGAAGGCGCTACCGAATACCCGGGTAGCTGGTGGCCAGACTGGTCGGCCTGGCTCAAGAGCCACGCCGGCAAGCAAATTGCCGCGCCCAAGACCTATGGCAAGGGCAAGTACAAGGCCATGGAGCCAGCCCCTGGCAGCTATGTCAAGGCCAAGGCATAACCCTTTTCAATTGATTTAACAGAAGGACAAAAAAATGGAAGACATCGTTATCGTTTCCGCCGCACGCACCGCTGTGGGCAAGTTTGGTGGTTCACTGGCCAAGTCGCCTGCACCTGAGCTGGGCGCGGCCGTTATCAAAGGCCTGCTGGCACGCACCGGCGTGGCTGCCGATCAAATTGGTGAAGTTATCCTGGGCCAGGTGCTGGCGGCAGGGCAGGGCCAAAATCCGGCCCGCCAGTCGCTCATCAAGAGTGGCATTGCCAAAGAAACCCCAGCCCTGACCATTAACGCCGTTTGCGGCTCCGGCCTGAAGGCCGTGATGCTGGCCGCACAAAGCGTGGCCTACGGCGACAGCGAAATCGTCATTGCAGGCGGTCAGGAGAACATGAGCGCTTCGCCGCACGTGCTGCTGGGCTCGCGCGACGGCCAGCGCATGGGCGACTGGAAGATGATTGACTCCATGATCGTCGATGGCCTGTGGGACGTGTACAACCAGTACCACATGGGTATCACCGCCGAAAACGTGGCCAAGGCCTATGGCATCACCCGCGACATGCAAGACGCCTTGGCATTGGCAAGCCAGCAAAAAGCCGCTGCCGCACAAGACGCTGGCAAGTTTGTGGACGAAATCGTCCCCTTTAGCATCGCCCAGAAAAAGGGCGACCCGATTGTGTTTGCTGCGGATGAATTTATTAACCGCAAGTCCAATGCTGAAGTCTTGGCTGGCCTGCGCCCCGCCTTTGACAAGGCAGGTGGCGTGACGGCCGGTAACGCATCTGGCATCAACGACGGTGCCGCCGCCGTGATGGTAATGACCGCCAAGAAGGCCGCCGCCCTGGGTCTGACGCCCATGGGGCGCATAGCCAGCTTTGCTACCAGTGGTCTGGACCCAGCCTTGATGGGCATGGGCCCGGTTTCCGCTTCGCGCAAAGCACTGGAGCGCGCTGGATGGAAGCCACAAGATCTGGACCTGCTGGAAATCAATGAAGCCTTTGCCGCCCAGGCCTGCGCCGTCAACAACGAAATGGGCTGGGACACATCCAAGGTCAACGTCAATGGCGGCGCCATTGCCATCGGCCACCCCATTGGTGCGTCCGGTTGCCGTATTCTGGTGACGCTGCTGCACGAGATGCAGCGGCGCAACGCCAAGAAGGGCATTGCGTCCCTGTGCATCGGCGGTGGTATGGGCGTGGCCCTTACGATTGAGAGATAGTTTTTTTGCGGGTCAGACCACTTTGCGCAGCAAATGTGCTCTGACCCCAACTGATTAAATTTAGCAAGTAGAAAACCAAGGAGTCAAAAAATGAGTCAAAAAGTCGCGTACGTAACCGGTGGCATGGGTGGCATCGGTACCGCCATTTGCCAGCGTCTGCACAAAGAAGGTTTCAAGGTCATCGCAGGCTGCGGCCCCACGCGTGACCACATCAAATGGCTGGCCGAGCAGACAGCCCTTGGCTACACCTTTTATGCATCGGTTGGCAACGTGGGTAGCTGGGATTCCACTGTGGAAGCCTTCACCAAGGCCAAGGCCGAGCATGGCTCTGTCGACGTGTTGATCAACAACGCCGGCATTACCAAAGACCGCATGTTCCTGAAGATGACCCGTGAAGACTGGGATGCAGTGATCGAGACCAACCTCAACAGTATGTTCAACGTCACCAAGCAGGTGGTGGGTGACATGGTGGAAAAAGGCTGGGGCCGCATCATCAATATCTCGTCGGTCAATGGCGTCAAGGGTCAGGCGGGCCAGACCAACTATTCGGCTGCCAAAGCCGGCATGCACGGTTTTTCCATGGCGTTGGCGCAAGAAATGGCCACCAAGGGTGTGACTGTCAACACCGTGAGCCCCGGCTACATTGGTACCGATATGGTCAAAGCCATCCGCCAGGAAGTGCTGGACAAAATTATCGGTACAGTGCCTGTCAAACGCTTAGGTGAACCCAGCGAGATTGCCTCCATCATTGCCTGGCTGGCGTCCGACGAAGGTGGTTACGCCACGGGCGCAGAGTTCAACGTCAACGGCGGTCTGCACATGGGTTAATTTCCTTGTGTGCCGCTGTGCGCCTATGGTTATGGAACCCGCTTCGCCGGGTTTTTTGTGGGTGGCAGTAGGTGAGGAAACCGAGGCGCAACGTGGGGCTTTCTACTCTGTTTAGCCGTGCAGGCCTTTCCAGAGCATGTAGCCGGCCAGGCCGTACAAAATCACGGCAAAGACCCGCTTCAGCTTGGCCACCGGCAAACGGTGCGCCATTTTGGCCCCCAGTGGCGCGGTCAGCACGCTGCAGCAGGCAATCACGCCCAGCGCGGGTAGCCACACATAGCCCAAAGAGTGGGGCGGCAGACCGGTGAGGGATGCGCCACTGAATACATAGCCCACCGTATTGGCCAGCGCAATTGGAAACCCCAGCGCTGCGCTGGTGGCTACCGCGTTGATGATGGAAATGTTGTGCGCCACCATGAACGGTACGCTGATGAAGCCGCCGCCAGCCCCCACCAGGCCCGACAAAAAACCGATGACGCCGCCGGCCGCCACTTGGCCGCCAGTGCCCGGCATTTTGCGACTGGGCTTGGGTTTTTTGTCCAGAAACATCTGGGTGGCCGAGAAGCTGACAAACACTGCGAAAAAGATGGCCAGGGCTGTGCCTTTGAGCAGGGCAAAGACACCGGCACTGGCCAACGCTCCGCCCAGCATGATGCCTGGCGCCAGGCCTTTGACGATATCCCAGCGCACAGCACCGCGCCGATGGTGGGCGCGCACACTGGAGATCGAGGTGAACATGATGGTGGCCATGGAGGTGGCAATGGCCATCTTGACCGCCAAATCGGCCGCTACACCCACACTGGAAAGAATGATGGTCATGAAGGGGCCGATCAACATGCCTCCACCAATTCCCAAGAGGCCCGCCAAAAAACCAGTGGCCAGGCCGAGGGCGGCCAATTCAAAAATCAGGATGGGATCGAGCATGAGAGTTGGGTGGGAAGTGGTGTCTGTAAGTACCACCGAACCGGTATCCTGAACCAGGGATATTTTTTCCCATTTTAGAATGGAATGGCGTGCAAAATTGTGACATGCTCGGTCTTTTCATGCCATTGATTCCTAGAGGTTGGCCGGTCCTGCCTACCACTTTGTTGCAGTAGGGGCGGAAGTCGTGGTTCTATTGGCCGGCAGCGGTGTAGCGATAATTTGCATCTTGATAAATTCGGTCACACAGTCGCCAAAACTGTCGGCATTCGACATCCCGGTGGGCGCTTTTGCGCTGGCGAGCCAGAGTGAGGCCGAGGTTGGATCGAGCCATTGACTTGGCCGCGCACGGCGCGGGCGCCCGTCGTCGTGTCAGGATGCAGACTGTTCGGCGGCGATCCAGTGCAGACCTTTGCCGCGGCTGTAGTAGTAGTCCCCTTGCGGACTGATGACAACCGCACGGCGCGCTACTGGGTCCGAAAAATAACGCCACCCGTAGCCCGGTGCGTCGGGAGCAGCGTTGTTGGCTACTACCTGCATGCCATGGTCGTGCTCGCGATCCCCAGCCAAGATTGGGGTGCTGATGGTCGCGGTCAGTACGGCGATTGCGGCAACAAATGTGGTCGGTTTCATGATGATGTCCTTTACATGTGAACCCAGTCAGTAGCGACTGTATGCACAGTCTGCTCCGAACGAGATGAATCGCTGATGAACGACTTGTTGAACTGCCGTTCACGCAGCAGCTTACCGCGCGGTAGATGCGCCGAACCGTCCCAGCCCCATCTCCACCAGCCCTTCGGGGCGGCGCAGTAGAAACAACACTTCCAGTCCCATGCGCTGTGCCATGGCCAGACCTTCGCCAGGGCCTGCCACCAGCAAGGCGGTGGCCCAAGCGTCGGCTTGCATGCAAGTATGCGCCAGTACGGTGACCGATGCCACCGCGTTGTTCACCGGCGCGGCCCGGCGCCCATCCATGGTGTGCGCCAGGCGCGCATCCCCCACTTCCAGATAGCGCCGGTAGTCGCCCGAGGTCGCTACGGCCAAGTCCTGCAAATCGATGACTCCGTGCACCGCGCGGCGCCCAGCCTCGGGACTTTCAAGCGCCACCGACCAGGGCACACCGCTGGCCTGGTTGCCCACGGCGCGCAGTTCACCATCCAGCGCCACCAACGCATGCCGCACGCTATGCTGCTGCAGCACGGCAACCATGCGATCCACCGCATAGCCCTTGGCAATGCCGCACAGGTCGAGCTGCACTGCGGCGTGCTTGCGGGCGCGGCCAGTAGATGGGTCGAGCTCCAGGCACTCGTTTGTAGGGCGCGGTGGGGCTTGGCGCGCGGCGTGGATCGCCACGGCGTCGGGCGTATCGCGCACGGCGCCAAAGCCCCAGGCATCGACCAGTCCCCCGACGCCCGGATCAAACGCCCCCGCGCTCAGGCGGTGGATTTCAAGCGCACAGACCAGCACTTCTAGTATCTCAGCAGGCAAATCCACCCAGGCATCTACCGGCGCGCGGTTCAGGCACATGAGGGCACTGTCGGGTTTCCACGGCGACATCTGCGCGTCGATCTGCTCCACTGCAGTAGCGAGGTCATGTCGCAGGGTGTCCAAATCGACGGTGGCGTCGACATCTATGCTGGCAGACCAGCGCGTGCCCATGGTCGGGCCATGCAAGGTGGTTCGCTCGCAGTGCTCAGCAGGCTCAGAAGACATCTTCGGCATAGCGCTCCTTGGCTTTGAGCTGCGCCACGCTCAACTGCAACGGCGCGAGGATGGCGTCCAGCGTCTCGGCCACGTCGTGCGACATGACGCGGCTGCCGCAGACGCGCACGATCGCTCCCTGCGCCACAAGGTCGCGCAGGTGCTCAGCATCGCGGCGCAAGGCGTCCTGCACATAGCCGCCACCTTCGGGCACACGCGAGAACACTGTCTGCACACTGGCCAGGCGCCCTTCGCCAAGCCACTGCTGGATCTCGGGGCCGAAGTAATAATCCCGCGCGGGGTCGCGTCCACCAAAATACAGGTGCATGGGGGTGTGGCGGTCGTTGCGGCGGATGAACCCGGCCAGTGGTGCCACGCCCGTGCCCGCCCCGATCAGCAGCACTGGGCGCCGCGTACGCGGCAGCGCAAAGCCGGCGTTGGAGCGGATGAACGCTGCAATGTGGTCGCCCGGTTTCAAGCCAAGGAGGTGCGTGGAGCACAGGCCGCCGGGCATTTGGCGGACACAGATTTCCAGAAACCCGTCCTCCCAGCCCGACGCCAGCGAGTAGTAGCGCGGCACGGCCGAGCCCGGCGGCACGATACCCACGAGGTCGCCCGCCGCAAAGTGCGCCAGACCATGTCCCCGTAGGCGATCCCCAACACCCTGCGCGGGCCACGCAAAGCGCAGGATTGCTGTGGGCTGGTCGACGAGTCCCGGGTAGTCCTGGCGTGATATGAGCGTGAGCGCCGCGGTGGGCGGCATGCGCGGCACATAGTCCAGCACCAGAGGCTCGCCCAGGGCCTGCGCAAGGGACTGTCCCCAGCGTGCGAACTGCTGGCTCGATTGCTGGTGGATGCTCTCTAGTGGCAGCAGTGCAGGCCAACCCTTTAGCCGCAGAGTTTTCTCCAACGCCTCGGCAAAGGCGCAGAAAGCCGGGTATTGCCGGTCGCCAAAGCCCAGCACCGTTACCGGCACGGTTCCGGCGCTTAGAGTTGCGATACGCTCCAAAGCGTGGCTGGCGTGGGCGGGGGCCTGACCCTCGCCATAGGTGGCGGCAAGCACAAACACCTGTCGTGTCGCGGCAGTGATCTGGAAATGCTCCAATGCGCGGGTGTGCACGCGGTGGCCGCTGTGGCCCAGCGCGTCGTGTAGCGCTTGGGCAAATCCCCACGTGCTGCCGCCTTCGCTGGCGACGAAGATGAGCACGTCCGCCTGCGCCAGCGGACTGTTGCCCGTAGCGTGCGGTGCCTGGCGGCGTGCCTGCCACCAGATGAAGACCCCCGACAACCAAAAAAGCAACACGCTGGCGCCCACCAACCCGAGCACTACGGCCCATGGCCAAGCCCCTTGACCGGAGTGCAGCACCATAGCCCAGTCGTAGATGCGCTGCGCCAGGGTAATGTCCTGCCAGGCCAGCGTCTGTCCCGAATAGCTGTCAATCCAGCCTCCACCCTGACCGGTGGCGACCTTCCAGGTGTCCTCAGGGTCGGCAGTGTCTGGGAAATTGAGTTTGCGCAAGTCCCGCACAGAAAGGCTTTTCAGCATAGAAAGCTGTGCACCGGGTAGGGCGTGTGGGGCGGTCTGGCCGGTGGTCAAGGGGACCACCGAGACCACTTCAGGCTCAGTCCCAGCGTCCAGCGCCACCAATCCCAGCGTGGAGGCGCTCATTGTCAGCGCCGTGAGCGAGGTCAAAAACAGCACCGCCAGCACCACCCGACCGGTGACCACGTGGATGCGCTGTGCCAGCGAGCCACGCACCCTCGATGCCAGCTGCCGCCAGCCGCCCATGCGGCGCAGCAGAAGTACGAGGGCTGAGACACAGATCAAGGCCATGGCGAGCGCAATGCCGGCCGCACCCCAGCGCCCAGCGTCGCCCAGAAGCAGCGAGCGGTGCAGGTTCTTCACCCAACGCGGCAGCGCCGAAGGCTGCCAAGCGCCCAGCACCCGACCATCGGCCGGGTCCACGTAGTGCGCCTGAGCCTGGTCCCCGACAAAGCCAAACACCACGATGGCACCCGAGGGCACGCGGCGGATTTCCTCCGCACCCGGGAAGGTCCGTGTCACGCGCTCCACCAGTGTGGCCACTGACAAATCGCCCGACGCTGCCGGTGCCTGCCATGCTTCCTGCACCGGGTCGAACGCCAGGATGGCTCCGGTTAGCCCTAGCACCACGGCCAGGGTACCAATCGTCAAGCCCAGCCAGCGGTGAATGGCCTTCCATCCCATGCGCGTGCCCCTTACTGCAACTGGAAGGTCAGCGACTGGATGTACTGCTTGCCCACCTGCGGCTTGCCGGCGTTGGCGGTGGACAGCGGGACGCGGATTTCTGACGGGCTGTCACGCATATCTTCGACTGCAGCGTCAATGTGAATTTCGTAGCCAGCGTCAATCAGTGCATTGGCCAGGTCGGCCGTGACCTTGAGCGTACGTCCCGCGCCCACGCTAGCGCCAGTTACGCCGGTAAGACGTTTGGCGTCACCGGCGGACAGCCGGTTCCAGTCGGATAGGTGCTTATAGTATTTTGCCTTGCCGCCGGCCACCCACAGCGTGCCGGCATAGGCGCCCTTGGCGTCGGTCAGGTAGGCAGCCAGATAGGCGCCGTTGCCACCGTAGCTCTTGAGCTGGGCGGTTAGCGTGACCTGGCGGCTGTGTGCCAAGGCGGGAAGTGCCAGCACGCAGGCGGCGGCCAAAGTGGTCAAAAGAGGTTTAGACATGGTGATGCTCCAGTGTGGGGGTTACTCAACCTGGCCGCGCGGCGCGGTGCCAGGGGTGAACAGGGGCGATGGTGCGGCAGCTCCGCCCGGTTGTACCGGTCGGGCAGGTGGCGCAGCGTGCTTACGGTCACGGTCCTGCTCCCGGGCACGCTCGCGGTCCCCTTGCTTCAACTTTAATACCTTCAGAGTTTCCGGGTCGATCTTGGCCTTGAAGGTGCGGCCCTGGCTGTCGGTGCCGCGAATTTCGTAGCAGCCATCATCGATCTTCAGCCGCTGGACCTGCCAGCCCTGCCGGGCCGCCATCTGTCGCACTGCCTCGCGCGATTGCCAGCGACCTACCGGCGCATCGCAGTCGTCATCGGCCAACGTCGGCAAGGCTGCCAGGCCCAGTGCCACGGCAAGCACGCCATGGCGCAGAAAGGGGACGTGTTTCATGGGGAGACTCCTTTTTAACAGATTAACGCATGACAAACGATTCGCGGTGCAAGCGCCAGCGGTTTGGGCCACGTGCGTGCTCGTGCAAGGTGTCGCCTAGCCCCTGGGGGCCGCAAAACCAGATATCCAGCGGGCCGGGTTCGCTTTGCAAATGCTGCGGTTTGAGGCGCTGGCCCTGGGCTTCGCTGTGCACCGTAAGTGGCACCGGTGGCTGGGCCAGTGCGCACAATTTCTGCAGGCGCGGCAGCATCGGATCGCGCCGGGCGTCACGTGTGCAGTAGTGCATGTGCACCGGGGCTGGGTCTCGGCCATTGGCAGTCAACCCTGGTTGGCGCGCCTCCAGCAGTGCCAGAAACGGCGTCACGCCCACGCCGGCGGCCACCCACACCTGCTGGCGATGGCGGGAACCCTTGCCGTCAAAGCGGCCATAGGGGCCTTCGATGTCCACACGCTGCCCAGCGCGCAGACGCTTGTGCAGGGTACGGGTGTAGTCGCCCAGTGGTTTGATGACCAGGCGCAGCAGCGGCTCGCCCTCTGGGCTGTTACCCAGCGCATGCGGTGCACTGGCAATAGTGAAAGGGTGGGCGCCTTCGGTAGAGTCGAAGCGTACGAAGACGAACTGCCCCGCTCGGTGTCCGCGCCAGCTGGATGGCATAGCGCAAATCACCTCGATGGGTGCGTCCGTGCCCGCATCTCCCAGCGCGGCCACCTCCTGAATGCGCGCCACATGGCTGCGGGAACGCCCAACCCAGCCCGCCAGCGACCACAGTGCGGCCAGGCTACCGAGTGCCAGCAGCGAGCCCATGAGCAGGCCCAGCGGCAGCGCCCAGAATGAGAGCGGCATCAGAGCCACGGCATGCATCACCAGCGCGAGGAACAGCACCGGCATGGCACGGTGCAGGAGACTCCAGTGCTTGTAGGACAGCAAGCGCGACAGTAGCGTGAGTGCAACCATGGCTAGCAGAAGGTAGAAGGCCCACTCGCCCAGGTCCTTGGCAAAACCGCGGCTGTCGGTCAGCCAGGGCAGCACAGCGTCATGCTCGGGTTTACCGGCGCGGCCCCACAAAGCCTTGATCCAGCCGCTTGATTCCTTGGCGCCCCAGTGGGCGATGGCGGTGAGGGCTGCGGCGATGCCCGCCCATTTGTGCAGGCGGTAGACCTGGTCCATGCCGCCCATCACGCGGTCAAACAGCGGCAGGCGCAGGGCGAGCAGCATGACCAACGCCATCAGGCTGATACTCCACAGCCCGCTCAGGTAAATCGCGTGCTGGCGCAGCTTCCACCACCCCAAGGCTGCGCCCTGCGCATCGACCAGCGGCGACAGACCCAGATCGGGTGGCGCGACGGCCATCCATGCTAGGGTGATGCTCAGCAACCAGATTCCCAGTGCAACTTTGATACGCATAAGGTCCTTTCTGTTTCGTTGAAGAGCATTTTGGATAATCCACCTTGAACGAATGCTGAAAGACGCGTTCATCTTCTGTTCATCGCCGTCACGGTACAAATCCGGCCTATGACTTCCTGCATTGCGCTCCCCTTACGCCGTCTGATACTGTCTTGCGTGGCACTGTGTCTGCTCTGCGCGAGCCCGATGCTGCGCGCTAGTGACGATGTCTCCCATGAGCTGGCGCGTCAGGCGCTGGAACAAGGCCGGGTGCTGCCCCTGCGCACTGTGCTGGACAAAATTGAACGGGAATACCAAGGCCAAGCCCTCAAGGTGGAGTTTGAGCAGGACGACGGTCGCTTCCTCTATAAAATTCGTTTGTTGCAAAGCGATGGCCGTATGGTCAAGCTCAAGGTCGATGCGGTGGATGGCCGGGTGTTGGACATCAAGCGCAAGGAACACGAAAAGGACAAGGATGCGCATTCTGGTCGTTGAAGATGAACCTACGCTGTGCGCGCAATTGGTGAGCGCCGTCGCCGGGGCAGGGCACACGGTGGAAAGCGCCAGCGACGGCGCCACCGCCCACTACCTGGGCGAGGTAGAAGACTTCGACGCCGTGGTGCTGGATCTGGGCCTGCCCACTCTCGATGGACTGTCTGTGTTGCGCCGCTGGCGTGCAGCGGGACGTACCATGCCGGTGCTCATCCTCACGGCTCGCAGCGCTTGGCATGAGAAAGTGGCGGGTATGGATGCCGGCGCTGATGACTACCTGGCCAAACCCTTTCACATGGAAGAGCTGCTGGCGCGCCTGCGCGGCCTGCTGCGACGCCTGGGCGAACACACCAGTGCGCAATGGCAATGCGGGACGATTCTGCTCGATACGCGCCAAGCCCGCGTACTGGTGGACGGCTTGCCTCTGCAACTGACCAGCCATGAATTCAAGCTGCTGTCGCTGCTCATGCAGCGAAAGGGCGAAGTGCTGTCGCGCACCGAACTGTCTGAGCACATTTACCCGCACGACAGCGATCGCGACTCCAATACCATTGAAGTTTTTGTCGGCCGCCTACGCAAGAAGCTACCAGCGGGCAGCATTGAGACGGTACGCGGCCTGGGCTACCGGCTGATCGACGTGGGCCACGCGGCGTGAAGGCTGGATCGCTGCGCCTGCGCCTGCTGGCGGGCACCCTGGCCTGGATGCTACTGGCCATAGCCCTGGTGGGCTGGGGCCTGCGCGCTTTGTTCCAGGAACATGTCACACAACAGTTGCAGGCCCAGCTGGTGATGCAGCTCGACCATCTGAGTGCTTCAGTCGATTGGGTTGCACCAGGCGGCGTAAGCGTAGGCTCCATGGCAGCAGACCCCCGCTTGGCGCAACCTTTGTCGGGCCTGTACTGGCAGATTGACCGCTTGGGCGCTGCGCCCCAAGCTGGTGTGGCGCGCTCACGCTCGCTGTGGGACCAGGTGCTCCGCTTGCCCGTAGTGCCTACGTCCTATCCTGCCAGCGGCTACAGCGCCTTGCCGCTACACGACGCCCAGGGCCACGAACTGCTGGCCGTGGCACGTCCGCTGCAACTGCCCGAGGATGACGCGCCATTGCTGCGTCTGGTAGTGGCGGGTGACAAGGCGCTACTGGCAGAACCGCTGCAGCGCTTCACCCAGATGCTGCTCATGGCACTTGGCATGCTGGCACTCGGCTTGGCCTTGGCAGTGGCTGTGCAACTGCAATTGGCGATGCGGCCGCTCAAGCTCCTACGCGCGCGCCTTGCTGGCGTGCGCAGCGGGGCTGCCGCTCAACTCGAAGGTAGCTTTCCGCAAGAGCTGCAGCCACTGGTCAACGAGTTCAACCACGTGCTGCAGGAAAACGCCGACATGGTGCAACGCGCCCGCACCCAGGCCGGTAACCTTGCCCATGCAGTGCACACGCCGCTGTCTATCCTAGCCAATGCCGCTGCGCCAGAGCACACCCCGCTGGCGCTGCTCGTGCAAGAACAGGTGGCGATCGCAAGCCGCCAAGTGGACTACCACCTCGCCCGTGCCCGCGCCGCAGCCGCCGTGCGCGCCACGGGGCTACGCACCCCAGTGCTGCCGCCGCTGCTGGAACTGCTGCACACCATGCAGCGCCTGCATGCAGCGCGCGACCTGTCATTTGAACTCGCGCCCCAGGCGCAGGACGTAGCGTTCCGAGGGGAGGAGCAGGACTTGTATGAACTGCTGGGCAACCTGATCGACAACGCGGGCAAATCGGCGCGCCAACGTGTCGTGGTCGATGTGCAGTTGTCGGAAGGTCAGTTGTGCTTCACCGTCGATGACGACGGCCCAGGCATTCCCGAGGCAGAGCGCGAGCACATGTTTGAGCGCGGCGTGCAGCTTGACGAGCAGCGCCCCGGCTCTGGTTTGGGCTTGGACATCGTGCGCGCGCTGGCTGAGACCTACGGCGGCAGCGTACAGGCTCAGGCCTCGCCCCTGGGTGGCGCACGCCTGCGACTGCTCCTGCCGGCGGCAAATGGAGTGTGATGACCACCAGCGCCGTGGTGGACCACTCGTGAAATGAAGAGCGGTTTTCAGCCAATGATCACATCGTAAAACTGAGGGCTCCGGCGGCCATCAAACAGAGGTGCGACACGCTCGCTGGCTTGGGCATGCGCGGGCGTATCGTGCATTTTCATGAAGGTTTCCTGGCTCTTATGCTCCACGATGGCAGCATAGTCTCCGCCCTTGATGGGGTTCAAAAGCCGTCGGCTGATAAACCCTTCATGCTTTCCAAACTCCTCATTGGTCTGGACAAACCACTCACGAAACTCACTATCCTTGCCTGGCTGGATCGGTGGGAAATTAATAATAACAATGAACATGACAGTTACCTCATTTGGGGGAAACAAAAATTTCATCTGACCGAAAACGCAAATTTCGGCACTCTTTCAAGTGCCGTCTTTCACTCAGTGGGGCAGCTTGATAGTCTTCCAGCCGGCGTGGTCGAAGTGCTTGCCATACGCATTGGCTGCCTGAGCAACCTTGACGACGCCCGAAGCGCGCTTCTTCTCGCCTTGCTTGCCCTCGGCCGCTTCTACCCCACTCATCATGTCGGCCACGATGATGTGAAGTTGCTCATCGGCCGCGGGTTCGAGTTTGCAGTTCTCTACGATGTAGGTGATCTGCGCCGTGATGCCCTTGCCAAATGCATCGTATTCGGCCGGTGTTGCCTTTCCCGAATGAGCCTTGGGCAACGTCTGCGAGACCGATGCCTGGATGGTCGACATGGCCTGGCGCAGCGCGTCGTCGGTACCCCACTTCTTGCCTGCATTCAGTTCGAGCTTGTGGGGGGCAGGCTTGCCATGGTCGTGGGCATCGGCGGCGGCCAGCGCAGCCAGAGGTAACGACAGGGCAATGGCCAGCAGTAGGACGAGGGGTGATTTCATGAAGAGACTCCAGTAGGGTTTGAACAACGATGGGGCCGCCTTGTCGCGGTGACCTTACTGACTTCAACGAATCGCGATGCGAAATGTTCCTTCTTTTTTATCATTCATTCCTGCCAGCTGAATTAGTCGCGATGCAACAGTTCTTCTTCCGTGGTTTCTTGGGAGTAGCGGCTCAGCAGCAGGTCCATCAGGCGCTTGCGTTGTTGCTCATCCAGCAAATTGCGCTCGGCCAGCAATTGTGCAATTACGCGCTGCTGCTGCGCCCCCTGCAAGGCTGCAATCGCGGCCTGTTCCGCATCGATTGCCGTACGGTTTGGCGTGGTGGCAAAGATCTGCTGTACAAGGGCCTCGCGGTGCTGGCGAATTCCTTGCCAATTGACGGCCAATTCGTGCAGGAAGGCCGGCTCCAGCTGCTGCCATTTGGTACGCTGTTCGACGCTCAGTTCCAGATAGTCTTGCAAATTCAGGTGGGGAGGCTGCACTGCAATGGCTACCGATCTGGGAGGCGATGGGCGAATGGCGATGGCTACGACGATTCCCAGGTTCAGGGCCAAGGATGCGGCGAGCAGGAATCGGGTCCAGGTGGTGCGGTTCATGACATTCCTTTCGACAGGCGGCAAAGTTCTGCGGCGGCACACAGCCCACCCGGTGGAACCGGGTCGAATACGCGCACCATGTTGGCGCGTGGGACTGCTACAGCAGTGCCACCACCCAGCAGCAGGCCACCGAGCCAGATACCCGAGACCAGCGCCACGCTGGCGGTCAACCCAGTGGACATCCAGCCTGATCCGCCCCACAGCGCAGGCCACGGCCGATGACGGCGCTGTGCCTGATGCCGCAGGCGGTCTTCCAGACGGGATGCGAGGTCGAAACCCAGAGTGGGGGAAGGCAAGGCCCGTAGGCCCTGCCGCAGTACCTGCAGGTCTTCGAGTTGCAGCTGGCAGATCGGGCACGCCTGCAGGTGCTGGTCGAAGCGGGCGCGCTCACCCGGCTTCATTACCAGATCAGCATAGGCGGAGAGCTCATCGTGTCGGGGGCATTTCATGGTGTTTTCTCCTGTCAACGGGGCATTTTTTCCAGCAGCCCGGCACGGGCACGGGCAATACGCGACTTCACGGTGCCCAGGCTGATGTCGAGCACGTCAGCGATATCGTCGTACGACATTTCCTCAATTTCCCGCAGCAGCAGGATTTCGCGGTGTTCAGTGGGCAGCCGCGCAAGCGCCCGATCGAGTTCACGGAGCCGTTGCACGGTCGCCAACGCCCCCTCGGGGGTCGGTGCAGGGTCAGCGATGCCGATATCCTGCTCGTCGTCCAGTGCTACGAACTCAACGCGCTTGTTGCGCCGCAGCCAGTCAAAGGCCTGATTACGCGCAATACGGAACAGCCAGGTTGAGAAGCGCGCATCGGGTCGCCAGCGCGCCAGTGCCTGGTAGGCGCTGAGAAAAGTTTCTTGGGTCAGCTCCAACGCATCGTCTTGCGAACGCGTGAGCCGCACCAGAAAGCGGTAAATGCGATCCTGGTAGCGTGCCACCAACTCTGAAAACGCCGCCCCATCGCCCCGCTGCGCACGGGCGATGCATTCGTCGTCTTCCAGGTGGTGGAGGGCTCTCATAGTGGTCGTTATCGTCAACGAATGGGGAGGACAAAAGTTCCATTTCTTTTGTGCACGCGTGACGAAATGTTTCCGTCATACCCGTAAAACTCAAACCGTCAAACCCTATCGAAGTTCTACACCATTCTGGATCGCCAGAAGCGGCGATAGTACGAGAATCGATTGACGGTGTATGGAATTGTGCGCAGTGGTGCCTGGTAGCAGAGACAGAAACAAGCTGTTGAGTTTGAGCCCGAGTTGCCACCGCAGCAACGCACCCAACGTGGCACCTAGGAAAATTGCGAGAACTGGTTTCCACAGAACAAGATTCAATTTAGTTGCATCTTAGCCAGTTGATCTGACGGTTTTTCGGCATGACCTTGTAATCCCCGTGGTAACCATGAGGCCGCTTCACGTTCAACTGCAGCCACTCAACGTAGCTAGTGTCAAACTTAGCCTTGGGTACTTCGTGTAATTGATGGCGCTGAGACAGCGTCAACGATCACGTTAAAACAGGCGGCCACAACCGTTGAAATGCGCACCATGCTGATACCGGTCATTCTCAGCAGTCAATGCCAATTCGCCACCATGCCGGCAGCAATTTGCGATACCTATATTCTTGGTACCGATCATCCAACAGCATGACGGTTCCTGTGTCCGACTGCGTGCGAATCACCCGACCCGCCGCTTGGACGACTTTCTGGATTCCAGGGAACAGGTAGGTGTAGTCGTACCCACTGCCAAATCGTGTCTGCATCCGCTCACAAATCACCTTGTTAACCGCATCAAATTGTGGCAATCCCAGTGTCGCAACGAAAGCACCAATCAATCGGCGACCGGGCAGGTCGACGCCCTCACCAAAGACCCCGCCGAGCACCGCAAATCCAATGCCCTGACTTTCGACTTCAAACTTCTGCAGGTACGCATGTCGACTGGACTCCGACATTTCGCGGTTTTGCACCCACACGCGAACATGAGGGTAAAGCGCCTCCAGTCGGCGCTGCGCCATTGCCATGTATTCAAAGCTGCCGAAGAATGCCAAGTAGTTGCCGGGTTGGTCTGTGTATTGGTTTGCCATGGCCACAACGAGGTCGTCCAATGAATCCAGTCTGTCATCCCTGCGCGTCGAAATGGGTTTGACAATAACCCTGAGCTGCTCAGGTTCAAACGGGCAAGGTATATCCAGGATCCAAGTCTCTTGCGGCAATCCCAACAGGTTGATGTAGTAGTCCGCAGGATTCAGCGTGGCAGAGAACATCACCAGGGAATCTGCGGCAGTGATCCTTTTGGTGATAAAGGGCGCCGGAACAATATTGCGCAGCGTAAGCGAACCTGCCACGTCATCGTCATATGGCTCGCTCTGCATCAAGGCAAGTTGACGCGAACTCTGTTCAATTGCCACGATGGGTGTGTCATTGCTGGCGCTTGGCAATAGTCCGGCCAACGCATCTCGGTCCAGCTCACACAAGGAATGTTCCCCAAACGCCCCTGCCAGTTCTGCAAACCCCACCGTCTGGAAATATAAGTTCAAAAACTCGCCGTGCGCTTCACCGGGTCGCTCGTTGATGTATTCGCCAACCACGCCATTGAAGTTCTGCATGGAGCGCAACCAGCTTTCAGGCACTTCTGCAAGCAACTTCCAATGCGCGTCAACTTGATCGCGCTCTGACCCTTCCAGCAAAAGCTGCCACTGGCTGAGCAACCCGTCCAGGGCACCCCGCAAAGGCGGTGGAATTTTCGGTCTCAGGTCAATGGCTTGAGCTTGAGTCAGCGTTTCGCTGTACATGCTGCAGGCCCTCGCATACAGGTTGTGCGCCTCGTCCACCAAAACGCTGACGCGCCAGCCACCCTCTAGCATGAGGGCATAGAGGATGGCACTGCGGTCAAAGTAGTAGTTGTAGTCCCCCACTACGACGTCTGCCCAGCGCACCATTTCATGACCCAGATAATATGGACAGATGTTGTGCGCCAGTGCCACCTGACGTAGATGGGCTTGATCCAGCCAAAGCGTCTGGGCAGCAAATCTCCTGGCCGCTGGTAGTCGGTCATAAAAGCCACTGGCCAGCGGACAGGATTGACCATGACAGACCAAGTGCCGATGTTCGCAAGACTTGTCCTTAGCCACCAATTCGACCACCCGCAGCGGGAAGTCATGTCGATGGCCCTTAACTCTTTCGAGGGCTTCCAACGCCACTTGGCGACCCGGTGTCTTGGCCGTGAGATAGAAGATTTTGTCAATGCCACGCTCGGGCATGGCACGCAGCGCCGGGTACACGACGCCGATCGTTTTACCAATACCGGTGGGCGCCTGCACCAGAAGGGTTTTGGATCGCAACGCAGCCCGGTAGACACAGCTGGCCAAGTCACGTTGACCTGGTCTAAAGGGACGCTGCGGGAATTCCGTTTCCCTCAGTGCTGTATCCCGGCTATTGCGATGCGCCATTTCCGTACGGGCCCAGCCAAGGAAGTTGTCGCAAAGGGTGTTGTAGAAAGCCTCCAGCTCCTGCGCATCAAACTCTTCGTAAATAGGGTGCTCAGTCTGATCCATGACATCGAAGTACACCAGGGCCAAGGTAATGCGCTCTAACTCCCGGTCCCGGCACATCAACCATCCATAAACTTTGAGTTGAGCCCAGTGCAACCCACTGTGGTTGGGGGCAATGGCTTCAATCCGACCTCGGAAAGTCTTCACTTCCTCCAGAACATTGGATGACGGGTCATAGCCATCGGCTCGGCCACGAATCCTCAGTTCCCGATAACTAGCGCAGAGTGAAACCTCGGTTTCATGACCCTCAGCCCTGCGGCTGGCCACCAATTGGTGGCCTTCCCGTCCCTCCTTGGCTGTGGGGGTAGGTTTGAAGCGCAGATCCAGATCGCCAGTTTTCGCAGCAAACTCGCACAGGTTGCGCACCGACACCGAGTAGGTGGCGTCCAAAGACAATAGAGTCGTCTGAACGTCACTCATCGCCGCTTAGCTTTGTGATTTGGCTTGGCTCGGTTGGCGGTGCGTTTTCCAGCAGCACCGATTGGCTGGGATCTTCCGACGAAAGTGCGTTGGCCGACGGCATTGGTGTCGCTTTGGCAAGCGCCATCCACATGGCAAATGGCAAATCGGGGATGGATCGCTTGGGAGCATTGCGCGCCACGCGCAGACGATCACCTTCGGCAATCATGACGCCGCACGCCTGTGGAATCTCATGTTCTTCCCCGATAGGGCGACCTTTGGCGTCGCACCCCAGCACATACCAGCATTGGCCGCCTGCATCCAGATAGGCCGCGCGCTTGTCCTCAGACTTGAGGTCGCCGAGCAAGTCTGAGCGGTTGACTTTGATCTCGTGGACGATGGGCTCCAGGTAGGCTGCCACCGTCGTATTGCGGATGGAGAAGACATCGGGCATGCACATCTTCCAACGGTTGGGCGCGTCGGGCTCGGTCGGCAACCTGGCGCGCAGACTCAAGCCCGTCCAAACAATGCGGCCATCGCGCTGCATGGCCTGGGCCACCAACTCTACCAGGGCTTCATGGCGGGATCGGGCCTGGCGGTTCTTATGAAAGGCCTGGGCCAGGTAGGCGATACCTTGATCGGTCAGTCGCACCGTATGGTGGCCACTGGGCTCGGTCATCCGCTCCAGCAGGCCCGCCGCCAGGAGCTCAACTTCCACGCTGTCTTGGCTGGGCCATCCCGCCGAGCGATAAAGATCGCGCAATCGCCGGGCATGGTGTCGACCCAACGCCATGCCGTTGATCATCGATGGCGTGGGGGTCATGATCTGGCCACCGGTATGTCGGCAATACAGGTGGCGTAGGCAGGCGTGCGGCGCAACTGCTTCATAGACTAAATTCTGCGATCGCCTGAGAGGCCGGCACTGGCCATTTTCATAGTCGCGCGACCGTAACGCAGGTTGATACCGTCCAGCGCAGTCATCAAGTGAATTACCTCAGCTGTGTCCTCAGCTTCCAGATCCAGCTGTCGGCCTTGGGAACAATGGCAGAGGGTGTCAGATTGGCCCCCTTGAGCTGGATAGGCTGCGTCCCCAAGTCTTCGGCCGGCGAGGGAAAGCCGGCGTTGATGCGGTTTCGCAGGATCAGGGCCGGCAGCGGCACCTCCAAAATGGCGACAAGTCACGGGCATAAATCAATACTGTTCATACGTACAGTATATTAGAAGACTGCAAATTGTTCAAATGCGCTCCGGTTGCCATGTCCTCAAAGTACAAATGCTTGTTGGCGCCAATCGAATATGCCCCAGAACTCAGGCTCTTCAGATGTCGTTTTTTGGGTAGCTTCGCCTTACATGCTCAATCAAGCCATCGCACGCATCCTCTACCAAATCAAGTACCTGTTCGAACCCATGGTCCCCGCCGTAGTACGGATCCGGGACTACGGCACTGGTGTTCGTCACACAGAACTCCGTCAATCGCCTCACCTTGCCTAGGTACTGTGGCGGGCACTGTTCCTGGATCAACGCCAGGTTGTCCCAGTCCATCGCAAGGATTAGATCGAATGTTTCAAAGTCAGCGTCCTGGATCTGGCGGGCTCTGAGGTCCGTCAGGTCATAGCCCCGTTTGGCTGCATGTTCCTGGGATCGGGGGTCTGCTGGGCTATCGGGGTGGTAGTTGTGGGTTGCCGCAGAGTCGACCTGCACCCAGTCCTGCCAGCCTTGTTGGTGCACCCTATGGCGAAACACCCCGTGGGCGGTCGGGCTTCTGCAAATATTGCCCATGCACACGAACAGAATTGAATAGGTTTTCATGCCAGCAGTGTGCCTTGCACGGGTACCGGCACCGTTGCATGCAAGCGTTCAGCCGGATACGGCACCAGGAAGTTGTTGATATCGCTCGTCAAACCAAGCCAGTCCTGGTAGCGATCTGGGGGCAGGATCAGGGGGGCACCATCGTTCGATTCGATTCTCGTTGAAACTGCCTTGCCACTTCTCCAGTCTGGCTCAAAGATGGCATCGGCCGGTACGATGCAGCGTTGGCCCCGCTGGTAGGCATCCCGGAAACTGGGCTTGTGCGCGGCGGTCTCGCTTCGGGCGTTGTAGGTGCTCTTGGTGATCGTTGTGTCGGTGGCCCAGTGCGGCACCAAACCAAACAAGCCATTGATGGCTTCTGCTGCAGGGACCGCCTCGTCTCCTACACCCGCTTGGGGGTGCGCACGGATCATGGTACCCACATAGCCAGGCCACAGGTCGTAGCAACCTGGCTCTAGCGCGGGCTCAACCCCAAAGTGACGCCAGTAGCGGTCTTGTTCCTTGAGTGATTGGTAGTGGCTGCACATTGGGATTTATCTTAAACCCAAGTGCTGAGGGCCAGATTGGCAAGATGGATACCGATGCCTATGGATGGTCCATGCGGTTTTTTCCTCAGCGGTCAAACCGCTTATCGCAGTATTTGCCGTACGTGTCACACCCAATCGCAGTTCATCACATAGCGCGTGCGTTGCAAGACTTGCTGAAATACATTCTCTTCAACGGGCTGCAGTGGTCCGAATTTGGAGAGATCAAAATGTACACAGCCTCAAATCGCACAACCCGCTTGGTCAGTTTCAGCTTTGCCGTGTTGATGGCGGTTGCAGTCAACGGCAGCATGCTCATGAAGTTCGACAGCGTTGCCAAAGAAGCGGCCTTGACGCACAGTACCCAAGCTCTCAATGTGGCAGTCTTGGAAACGGTCACCATCGTCGGTCGTCGCATCTAAGGTTTTGGGAGAAGCGGCGATGAAAGTACTTCTGATTCTGGTGGCCTGGTCCATTTTGTTGACCGTGAGTTGGCCACTTGCGCTGTTGGCCTTGGTGCTGTGGCCTTTGGTCTGGCTCATCTCACTCCCACTGATTTTGGTGGGTTTAGCCATGGGAGCCGCTTTTGCACTCATCAAAGCAATTCTCTTCTTGCCGGCCAGAATTTTCGGATACAGGCTCTGATGCCTTTTAGGCAATGGCACACCCGTAAAGGCCGTAGGCCGTAGTCCATAGAATGCTGTTGCCGTCTTGGCCAACCGCGTGTGTACGACGTCATTTGCGCGGAACAGCGCATTGCCGTTTGTCTGCTTGTCCCAAGCGCCTTTGGTAGAGATGCAATGGAAGTGCCGGAGGCAAGGCGTTGTTGAACCGCCAGCGTTTGCAACTGGTTCAACGTTCTGGGTCTCCCGAATGCCTTGCCGTCGGACCTAGCGCGCGCAAGTCCAGCTTGGGTCCGTTCAATCAGCAAGTCGCGCTCGAACTCTGCCACGGCCGCGATGACGCTCATGGTCATCTTTCCGGTCTGGCTGGTACCGTCGTGAGTTATTGAGAGCAAGTGCACTACTGTCGATCTGGATGATGTGGTGGGCGTGCGTGACGGCGCGCTGCATCCGTTGTGCATTTTTGTGCAGCGAACAATTGCCCCATAGCTACGGGTTGTGCAACAAATTAATGCGAAGATTCGCTTGGTTGTTGACTTCATTGAAAAGTGTCTGCAAGTACCACCGGACCGGCATCCTGAACCGGGGTTCAGGTGGGCGAGGTCAGCGCAAGCTTTGGGTTCATCTAACGCGAGATGATCACGCTAGCAGGGCAATATTCCAAGCCCGGGCTCAATGAGCATTGGTTCAAGAAATATAAAGCCCGGCAGTCTTGCAGACAAGGAAGATTGTAGACCTTCCACCAGTGGTGTTTCACCGCAGAATGTGTAAAGCCTACAGCAGGCGGCCGTCTTCACCCAAAGCCTGGTCCAAGCGCTCCAGCAAGGAGACCAACAGCACGTTGGAGTCGGTCGAGTGTTCGGCGGCGGTGCCGTCTGCGGATGGGGCTGACGCACTGGAAGCGGTATTGGCGCGATCGGGCACATCAAAGGCCAGGTTCAGCGCTGCCAGCACCGCAATGCGGTCGCGGGCACGAACCTTGCCGGCGTCGCGGATCTTGCACATGGCTGTGTCCACGCGTTCCACCGCTTCGAGCAGGCGGGAATCGCCACCTTCTGGGCAACCCAGCAAATAGGTTTGCCCCATGATTTGGACTTCAAGCTGTTTCATGATGGATCTTTTTGCACTGCGGCATCCGTTTGCGGAAGTCGGTCCAGCAGGGCGTCCACCCGGGCGCGCGCTGCGTTGAGGCGGGATTTAAGGGAGTCGCGCTCATGCGTTAAAGCCTCCACCTGGTCGGTGAGCAGGGCGTTGGTACGCTGCAGTTCACCGTAACGCACCAGCAGGCGTTCAACGCGCTCGGCAATTTGATCGATGTGGTTCTGGTTCGCCATAGACTGTCCATTGTAGGGTTTGTGCCAACAAACTGACGTAAAATCGCGCCGTTGGTTCTCGCGGCGTGGTTCACACGCCGCAGTTCAACGGGAAGCAGGAGGGTGCGCTGGCCTTGGCAAACCTAACCTGCGCTGCCCCCGCAACGGTAAGTGGACGAATCCCCTGCGATTCCGCTCCCATCAACAGCCACTGGACGCCTTGAACAAGCGTCTGGGAAGGCGATGGGAGTTGCTCCACCAGCCCGGATACCGGCCAACACGGTGGCTGCACGCCTGGCGTGCAGCCGTTACGCCCATGCGCTGTCGGGGAAGACGGTGAGGGCACTCTTGTTGATGGTCTCCTTTATATGAAAAACTGCACTTCACGTGCGCGCTTTGCCACGCTGTCACTGGCGCTGGGCACTGCGCTGTCCGCCCACGCCCAACTGCAACTGCAGGATCAGGTGATTACCGCCTCCCGCGTGGCCACTCCGGTGACCGATGTCATTGCCGATGTCTCCATCATTGACCGCGCCACACTGGATCTGGCTGGCCAGTCTTCGCTGCGCGATGTGCTGGCCCAACAGGCTGGTGTTCAGATCGTGTCCAGCGGCAGCTACCGCTCTAATACCAGCATCTTCCTGCGCGGTGCCGTCACCTCCCAGACCATTGTGTTGGTGGATGGTGTGCGGGTGGGATCGGCCACCTCGGGTGGCGCATCCCTTGAGAACATGCCGCTGGATCGCATTGAGCGTATTGAAATTTTGCGTGGTGCCGCGTCGGCCCTTTATGGCCCTGATGCCGTGGGTGGTGTGATCCAGATTTTTACCCGCCAGGCCAGTCAAGGCTTGGAGGCCTCTACCAACATCGGTGTGGGCACGGACGGTCAGCAGCAAGCCGGTGCGTCCGTGCGTGGCACCAGCGGCGCCTTGGGCTACAGCCTGGGTGTTTCCCGCGAGAAGGCCAGCGGCATCAGCGCGGTGTCTATCCCCGCTTCTGGCAGCTACAACCCCGATGACGACGGCTTTGAGGCCACCAGTGTGGACGCCAAGCTCACTGCGCGCATCAACCGCGAGCACGCGCTCTCATTGAGCGTGCTGCACAGCGATACCAACTACCTGCTCGACTCCACACCCTTCCCCAACCCCTTGAACCTGAGCAAGTTCACCACCGATGCACGCGCCAAGTCGGGCCTGAACCATGCCACCCTGCAGTGGAATGCGCAGTGGATGCAGAACTGGCGCTCCACCGTGACCTTGGGCAATAGTGTGGACCAGTCGCTGGGCGATTACTTTCGCATCAGCGACGGAGCAGCGGGTGGCTCCACCCAGTTCAACACCAGCCGGCGCCAGGCCACATGGCAGAACGACATCACGCTGGGCAAGGATTTGCTGTCGCTGATGCTGGAAAACCGCAACGAAACGGTGGACAGCAACACCGCCTACACCGTAACCAGCCGCGACCTGCGCAGCGCCCTGGCGTCCTACGCCCTCAATCGTACAGAGTGGAACGCACTGGTGGTGGCCCGCAATGACGACAACTCGCAGTTTGGCAACTTCAACAACTGGGCGCTCTCGGGCGGGTACCGCGTAACCGACGCGCTGCGCGCCGTGGCCAGTGTGGGCACCAGTTTTCAGGCGCCCACTTTTAACCAGTTGTACTACCCCGGCTTTGGCAACCCGGCGCTGCAGCCGCAGCGCAACCGTGCCTCCGAGCTGGGCCTCAAGTACCGCCAGGGCAATGTGTCCCTGGGCGCTGTGGTCTACAACAACGACATCCACGGTTTCATTGTTCCCACCACCAATGTGCAGAGTTCGTTGGCGGTGTTGCGCGGCGTCACCCTGAGTGCTGACGTGCAGTCGGGCGACACCAGTTATTCGCTGTCGTACGACTACGCCGATCCGCGTTCGTACTCCACCAGCGCTGCCTCGAACGACCTGCGCTTGGTGCGCATTGCGCGCAACATGCTCAACGCCCGCGTCACCCAGCGTTTGGGTGATGTGAGCGTGTTTGGCGAGTTGCGCCTCTCGGGTGACCGCGAGGACAACAACCTGTCCTTCAGTGGCCGCGACCTGTTGCCAGGCTACACCCTGCTCAACATCGGCGCCAACTGGAAACTGCGTAAAGACCTGTCGGTGCTGGCACGGGCCAACAACCTGACGGATGCCCAGTACATGCTGGCAAATGGCTTCTCCATGCCGGGGCGTAACGTGTTTGTGTCCTTGAACTGGAGCCTGTAATTGGAGTTGGGCCCACAACGCATCGTTTGCCTCACAGAGGAAACCACCGAGTGGCTCTATCTGTTGGGGCAGTCCGAGCGCATTGTGGGCATTTCCGGCTACACGGTGCGCCCGGCGCAGGCGCGTGCCGAGAAGCCGCGCGTGAGCGCCTACCTGAGTGCCAAGATCGACAAGATCTTGGCACTGCAGCCGGACTGTGTGTTTGGTTTTTCCGATTTACAGGCCGATATTGCCGCCGAGCTGATTCGCAAAGGCGTGCAGGTCTGTGTGTTCAACCAACGCAGCGTGGCCGAGATTTACTCCATGATGTTTCAAGTGGCGGCATTGGTGGGGCAGGGCGATGCGGCCCAACAGTGGATTGCAGCCAACCAGCAGCGCTTGCAGGCCTTGGTAGATGCGGCGCAGCGTCTCCCCCGGCGACCGCGCGTGTATTTTGAAGAATGGGACGAGCCCAACATCAGCGCCATTCGCTGGGTGTCCGAACTGGTGGGCATTGCCGGTGGTGACGATTGCTTCCCCGAACTGGCACGCGAGCCCATGGGCAAGCACCGCATCATTGCCGACCCGGCCGAGATCGTGCGCCGCAACCCCGACATCATCTTTGGCTCGTGGTGTGGCAAGAAGTTTCGGCCCGAAAAAGTGGCGGCGCGCCCAGGCTGGCACGACGTTAACGCTGTCAAAAACGGCCAGTTGTTCGATATCAAATCCTGTGACATTCTGCAGCCCGGCCCCGCCGCGTTGACCGATGGGGTGGAGCAGTTGCATCGCATCATCATGGCGTGGGGAGCAAAACAATGAACATGCCTGTCTGCCGCAGCGAATTGATTCTGGGTGGCCAAAAGAGCGGCAAGTCGCGCCGCGCGGAAATGCTGGCGCGCCAGTGGTTGGACGCTTCCCCCACGCACCGTGCCGTGTTGATCGCCACCGCCCAACCCTGGGATGCCGAGATGCGCCAGCGCATCGCCCGCCACCAGCAAGACCGTGCAGAGCGCGTGCCTAGCATGCTCACCGTGGAAGAGCCCATGGCACTGGCCGAGGCGATTGCGCAGCACAGCCGCCCTGACACCCTGGTGGTGGTGGACTGCCTGACCTTGTGGCTTACCAATTTGCGCATGCAAATGGGCGCGCAAAAAGTCGACTCCACAGGAGGCTGTGCGGCTGGGTGTTCTGCGCAGGTAAAGGAGGAGCCCGCGCAGCGGGCGGGGGACACGGAGCAGAGCATCCAGTCGCACAGCGTTCTAGCCCTCGTCGAACATTCACAGACAGCTATGCTTTTAGGAGCAATCGACACCGCACCCGGCCCCTTGGTACTGGTCGGCAACGAAATCGGGTTGGGCGTCATTCCTATGGGCGCCGAAGTGCGCGCCTTTGTCGATGCGCTGGGCCGTTTGAACCAGGACGTGGCGCAACACTGCCAGCGCGTCACCCTCATGGCAGCAGGTTTGCCATTGACTTTGAAAGACTCCGTATGAACAAGTCCTCTTTTATGACCATGCGGCGTGCGGCTGGGTTGCTGGGTTGGGCTCTGGGCCTGACGCTGTGGCTGGGTCTGCACAGTGCCGCCCAAGCCCTGCAAATCACGGACGACCGTGGCACCACGGTCACCCTGGCGCAGCCGCCGCAGCGCATCGTCAGCCTGCTGCCCTCGCTGACCGAGATGGTGTGTGCGCTGGACCAGTGCCAGCGCCTGGTGGGGGTGGACCGCTACTCCAACTTTCCGGCCAGCGTGCGTGCCTTGCCCCAGGTGGGTGGCGGGCTAGACCCCAACATCGAGGCCGTCGTGGCTTTGAAGCCCGACGTGGTGTTGATGGCCACCAGCTCACGCGCCAGCGAACGCTTGCAGGCACTGGGTATCAAGGTGGTGGCCCTGGAGCCCAAAACCCATGCCGATGTACGCCGCGTGCTGGAAAAAATCGGTGCCCTGCTGGGCGTGAACGATGCCCAGCGCGTCTGGCGCGTGATTGACGCCAGCGTCTCGGCCGCCGCCCAGTCACTACCAGCGGCCGCACGTTCCACGCGGGTGTATTTTGAGGTTAGTGGCGGGCCGTATGGGGCAGGGGAGTCGTCCTTCATTGGCGAGACGCTGACCCGCCTGGGCGTGAAGAATATTCTGCCCGCCAGTCTGGGCCCGTTCCCCAAACTCAACCCCGAATTTGTCGTGCGCGCCGACCCTGACCTGATCATGGTGGGCGACACCAACTACATCGGCATGGAGCAACGGCCCGGCTGGGGCAACATGCGCGCCATGCGCAACAAACGCGTCTGCGTGTTCAACCGCGATGAGGCTGACATGCTGGTGCGCCCAGGGCCCCGCATGGTCGACGGCGCCCGCCTGATGGCGCGCTGCATTGCCGACAAAATGGCGCCGCACACACCATGATGAACCAGCGTGCCAGCGCCATTGCCCTTGTGCTGCTGCTGATTGCGGTGGCACTGGTGGCGGTGGGCGTGGGCGTGGGCAGCACCGGGTTTGAGAGCATTCTGCACGCCGTGGATGACCCCGTGGCCTGGCAAATTGTGTGGGACATCCGCCTGCCGCGCACCTTGGGTGCCTGGGTGGCCGGGGCACTGCTGGGCCTGGCCGGTGCGGTGGCACAGGGGCTGTTTCGCAACCCGCTGGCCGATCCGTATTTGCTGGGCAGCGCCTCTGGGGCCTCGCTGGGTGTGGCGCTGAGCTTGGTGTTGTTTGGTGTCTCGCCCTTTGCCACCCAGTGGTTGATGCGTCTGGGCCTGACCGCTGGTGCCTTTGCCGGCGCAGTGGCGGGTGTGCTCTTGACCTTGTTGCTGGCCAAAGGCGTGCAGCACACGCTGCGTCTGTTGCTGGCCGGTGTGATTGTGGGTGTGGTGCTGGGCGCGGCCAAAGAACTCATCATGCTGGCCCGGCCTGATTTTCTGCAGTCCATGCAGTCCTTCATGCTGGGCAGCACCGGCTATGTGGGTTGGAGCGCTTTCAACATCATGCTGCTGACCTGGCTGCTGTGCATGGGTGCAGCCTGGCTTCTGAGCCCAGTGCTGGACGGCTTGGCCCTGGGCGAGGCTACTGCTGCCAGCTTGGGCCTACCGCTGGCGCGCCTGCGCCGCGCCCTGGTGGCGGTGCTGGCGCTGGCCACGGGCGCAGCTGTGGCGCAGACCGGCTTGGTGGCTTTTGTGGGGTTGGCCGCGCCGCACTTGGTGCGCTCGGTTGTCAAAACCAGCCATGGCCGTTTGATTGGGTTGAGCAGCCTGGCAGGCGGCGTATTGCTGATGGCCGCCGACATTCTGGCGCGCTGGGTAATTGCGCCGCAAGAGCTGCCCGTGGGCGTGTTGACTGCGCTCTTGGGTGGCGGCTATCTGCTGTGGCTGATGCACCAGCGTGGGCTGTCACGGGGGGTGATGTGATGTCTATAGCGCTGTCTGCCCAATCCATACGGGCCAGCCTGGGCGATGTCGAGGTATTGCACGGCATTGACCTGTCGCTGGTGGCCGGGCGCTGGACCAGCATCGTCGGCCCCAATGGCGCGGGTAAGTCGACCCTGCTCAAGGTATTGGCCGGCCTGTTGCCCCACAGCGGCACGGTCACGTTGCTGGGCCAGCCGCTGTCCAGTTTGCCGGGGCGCGTGCGTGCGCAGCAGTTGGCCTGGCTGGGCCAGAACGAATCCAGCGCCGACGACTTGACCGTGTGGGACGTGGCCATGCTGGGGCGCTTGCCGCACCAGCCCTGGTTGTCGTCCCCCAGCGCCGCCGACCACGCCGCCGTGGAGCAAGCCCTGCGCGCCACCCAAGCTTGGGATTGGCGCGCCCGCGCTCTGGGCCAGCTTTCGGGCGGAGAGCGCCAACGCGTGCTGTTGGCCCGTGCCCTGGCGGTGCAAGCCCAGGTGCTGTTGATGGACGAACCACTGGCCAACCTGGACCCACCGCACCAGACCGATTGGATGGGCATCGTGCGCGCGCTGGTAACGCAGGGCACAACGGTGGTCAGCGTGCTGCACGAAGTGTCCATTGCCCTGCAGGCCGATGACGTGGTCGTCATGGCCAACGGGTGCGTGCTGCACCACGGCGCTGCCCACCACCCCGATACCCACACCGCTGTTGAACAGGTGTTTGACGGGCGCATCTCTATCCACGCCGTGGCCGACCAGTGGGTCGTGTTGCCACGACTTTAACTTTGGACCATTCCATGCAAATCGAAACCCCACCCAGCGCCAAACCCTACGAGAAACCCGAGGGCGAGCGCCGTGGCATCGTCATCGTCAACACCGGCGACGGCAAAGGTAAAAGTACTGCCGCATTTGGCCTGACCTTGCGTGCGCATGGCCGGGGTAAAGCGGTCAAGATTTTTCAGTTTATGAAGGTACCCAGCGCACGCTTTGGCGAGCACCGCATGTTTGAGCAAATTGGTATCCCGATCGAGGGACTCGGCGACGGCTTTAGCTGGAAGAGCCAGGACCTGGAGCACTCGGCGCAGTTGGCGCGTGATGGTTGGCAAAAGGCCAAGGCGGCGATTCTGGGCGGCGACTACTTCCTGGTGGTTCTGGACGAAATCACCTACCCGCTGATCTACGGTTGGCTCCCTTTGCAGGACGTACTGGACACGCTCAAGACCCGCCCCAGCCACGTGCATGTGGTGCTCACGGGCCGTCGCTGCCCGCCTGAGATCATCGCCCTGGCCGACACCGTGACCGAGATGCAAATGGTCAAGCATGCGTTCAAGGCGGGCATACCGGCGCAACGCGGTATTGAGGACTAAGGCTGTGCAACTGGGGTACGCACCGTTTGGGCTATACCTGCCTTCAGAGGCGGCGATTGCGTTGGCGATTTTGGTGGCTTTAGCGGTAGACCGCTGGGCGGGTGAGCCGCCTGTGCGCTGGCACCCGGTGGTGTGGATGGGGCACTACCTGGGTCGCACCGGTGCCTGGGTGCAGCGCGGCGCGCTGCAAGACCCGTCCCGCCGTGACCTCAAGGCTTTTTGGCTGGGAGCCCTCGTTTGGATTACGGGTGCAGCTATTGTTTTTGTAGTAAGTTGGTGGTTGCAGGGGTTGCTTGCACATCAAGCTTGGTGGCTTGCGGGCTTGGCACTGGGCCTGTTGCTCAAACCCCTGCTGGCCTGGTCGCTGCTGCGCAGCGAAGTGCAGGCGGTGGAAGCGGCGCTGGGGCAAGGCTTGCCGGCCGGGCGCGAACGCCTGCGCTGGCTGGTCAGCCGCGACGTCAGCGAACTGAGCGAAACCCAGGTGCGCGAGAGCGCCATCGAGACCCTGGCCGAAAACCTCAACGACTCGGTGGTGGCACCCTTGTTCTGGTTTGTGCTGCTGGGCTTGCCGGGTGCGGCGCTCTTCCGTTTTGCCAACACGGCCGACGCTATGTGGGGCTACCCCGGCCTTTACCCCAATGCTGGCCACGGGGCCAACTGGCAGTGGGCCGGCAAGTGGGCCGCGCGCGCCGACGATGTGTTGGGCTTGGTGCCGGCGCGCATTACCGCGTTGCTGTTGGTGGTGGCCGCTGGCGGCCTGTCGTTGCATCGGCTGCGCCGTGAGGCTGGCCGCACGCCATCGCCCAACAGCGGCTGGCCCATGGCCGCCATGGCGCTGGGCGTGGGTGTGCGCCTGGGCAAACCGGGCGGCTATGTGCTGCACGCCGCCGGGCGCGCCGCCTGTGGGCGGGACACGGCTTGCGCCATTTCCTATTCATCAAAAGCACTGCTAGCCCTCGTGGTTCTTACACAGGCAGCTCTTATTGTTGTAGCAATGGTGGGTCAGGTATGAGTGCAACCGAGCCTATGCTGCAGCCCATCCACGGCGGCCCTGACGCGCAGGGTGTGCCGCGTTTTGACTTCTCCACCAACAGCAACGCCTGCGGCCCATGTCCACAGGCGCTGGCCGCCGTGCAGCAGGCGGACGCTACGCGCTACCCCGATCCAGCATACGCCTTGCTGCGCCAAGCGCTGGCGGCGTTTCATGGTGTCAACCCAGAGCGGGTGCTGTTGGCGGCCAGTGCCAGTGAATGCATCCACCGTATCAGCGCCTTGGTGGCGCGCCAAGGTGGGCGCGGAGTGCGTCTGCCCGCACACCACTATGGCGACTATGCCCATGCTGCGCAGGTGTGGGGTTTGCAGCCGGTGCAGTCACCGCAGCAGGCTGCGCTGCTGTGGGCCTGTGAGCCGTCCAGCCCGCTGGGGCAAGCCGATGCCGGTTTGTCCGATAGCGTGCAAGCCTTGCAGCCCAACCAAACCCTGGTGCTGGACTGCGCCTATGCGCCCTTGCGTTTGGGTGGTGAACCGTCGCTGAGCGCGAGCCAACGTGATCAGGTCTGGCAGCTGTTCACCCCCAACAAAGCGCTGGGCTTAACCGGTGTGCGTGCTGCATATGTGATAGCGCCTTACGTAGCATTGACGAGAGCTACAGGCCAAATGTCTTCCAACGTATCGGCGTTTTCGGCACTGTCGTCATCGTGGCCGGTGGGTGCGCACGGCGTGGCCCTGTTGCAAGCCTGGGTGCAGCCCAATGTGCAGCAATGGCTGTGCGATAGTCTGCAGGTTTTGCGCGGCTGGAAGGCGCGGCAGATGAACCTGCTGCAAAGCCTGGGGTGGGTTTGCCAGCCTAGCGATGCCAACTTCTTTTGTGCGAAACCGGTCTTGTCTGACGGGGTTGGCATATCGCAATGGCTGGCTGACTTGCGTGGGCAGGGCATCAAGCTGCGCGATGCCACGTCGTTTGGCTTGCCGGGTTGGGTGCGGCTGGGTGTACTGGAGCCAGCGGCGCAGGATGCGTTGGCGCAGGCATTGCAAGGTCTTGATTCCCGTCAAGCTCAATCGCCGCGCTACCATGCTTCGGTCAACGTCTCGCAAACCCATTTGATCAACGTACCTGAGAATTCATTTTCGTGACCGCCCACTGCATCATGGTCCTTGGCACCACCAGCGGTGCCGGCAAGAGCTGGCTCACCACGGCGCTGTGCCGCTACTACGCGCGCCAGGGCCTTAAGGTGGCGCCCTTCAAGGCGCAGAACATGAGCAACAACGCTAGAGTTGTTGGCCCCCACGCTCCGCCGCTGCGCGGATCGCTGCCCCCTGATGGGGCGAATTCCCCTTGGGGCGGCCCGGCGGGGAATTGTGTTGCTGCCGGCGAAATCGGCTCTGCCCAGTACTTTCAGGCGCTGGCCGCCAATGCCGTACCCGATGTGCGCATGAACCCGCTGCTCTTGAAGCCAGAGCGCGACACGCACAGCCAGGTGGTGTTGATGGGGCAGGTGAGCGAAGAACTGAGCGCCATGCCCTGGCGCGGCCGCAGTGCCAGCGTCTGGCCGGTGATTGCGCAAGCGCTGGATGCACTGCGCGCCGAAAACGATTTGGTGGTGATTGAGGGTGCCGGCTCGCCTGCTGAGATCAACCTGCACAGCAGCGATATCGTCAACATGCGCGTGGCCTTGCATTGCAATGCGCAGTGCTTGCTGGTGACCGATATTGACCGAGGCGGCGCGTTTGCCCACCTGTATGGCACTTGGGCCTTGCTGCCAGAAGACGAGCGCCAGTTGATAAAGGGATTTGTGCTGAACAAGTTTCGGGGTGACGCTGCGCTGTTGGCCCCGGCGCCGCAGATGTTGCAGGAGCTGACGGGCATCCCCACCGTGGCCACGTTGCCGATGTGGTGGCAGCATGGGCTACCGGAAGAAGATGGTGTGTTTGATGACCGATCGGTGCGTGCTGTGGCCGTCAAGCGCACGGTGGCCGTTATTGCCTACCCGCGCATCAGCAATCTGGACGAATTTCAACCGTTGAAGAACATGCCGGGTGTGCGTTTGCAGTGGGTGCGTTCGCCGTCAGAGTTGGCGGGTTTGCAGCCGTCGGACTGGATCATTCTGCCGGGCTCCAAGGCCACCACTTCCGATTTGGCTTGGTTGCGTGCGCAAGGTCTGGACCGCGCCGTGGCTGAGCATGCGGGGCGGGGCGGGGCGGTGCTGGGTATTTGCGGTGGCTTGCAGATGCTGGGCGAGGCGCTGATTGATACGGCTGGTATTGATGGCAATGGGCCGGGGCTGGGGTTGCTGCCGTTGGTGACGGTGTTTGATCCTTTGAAGACGGTGCGGCATACAACGAGTTGCTTTTCTGAGGATCTGTGCGCGCTGGCGGCGCAAGGCGAAGCCGGGGCCTCATGCTGCCAAATGCGCAGAAATCGGCCCCCGACTCCGCCTTGCGCCACCCGGTTCCTGTGGATGCCAGCGTTGAGGGTTCTGGGGTCTCATCGCCTTGGGCTTTGCTTGCTGGCGTTTCGGTTACCGGCTACGAGATTCACCATGGACAGACGGCGCAGCATCCGGCCATGGCCAAGGCAGGTGACGTGGCGCGTGTGGTGTTGCCCGATGGGCTTGGCTGGTGCAACGGTGCGGGTAACGTGCTGGGTGTGTACCTGCATGGTTTGTTTGAAGACCCTGCTGTTTTGCAGGCCCTGTTTGGTGCCAACGCGCCGACGCTGGACTCGGTGTTTGACGGTCTGGCCGACTATATTTCCCAACACTTCGAGGCCGGTGTTTTGGCCTCTCTGATCGCCTCATCCAACCCCTCTTGAAAGTCGATACTGCGCCATGTACTCTCAATTGCCTCTGTTGTCCGACATCACCGATCCGCTGCTCACCCAGTCCCTGCAACACAAGCTCAACAACAAGACCAAACCGTTGGGGTCATTGGGGCGCATTGAAGACCTGGCGCTTACGCTGGGCCAGATTCTGGGTACCGAGAACCCGGTGCTGGACCAGCCGCAGATGGTGGTGTTCGCGGCAGACCACGGGCTGGCGGCGCGTGGCGTGTCGGCCTATCCCAGTGATGTGACCTGGCAAATGGTCGAAAACTTTTTGGCCGGTGGCGCGGCGGTGAGCGTGCTGGCGCGCCAACACGGCTTGGCGTTGACGGTGGTGGACTGCGGCGTGATGCACAACTTTTTGATGGATATGCCAGCCGGTGCCACGCGGGCTGGTTTGCAGGTGCGCAAGGTGGCTTGGGGCGCGGGCGACTCCAGCAAGGGCCCGGCCATGACCAAGGCCGAGTGCGCGAAAGCCGTGGCCCAAGGGCAGGCCTTGGTCAAAGAGCTGCCGGGCAATGCGCTGTTGTTGGGCGAGATGGGCATTGGCAATACGTCGGCAGCCTCCTTGCTGCTGTCCAAGTTGACGGGGCTGGACATTGCCCAGTGCACGGGCGCCGGTACGGGCCTGGACGCGCATGCCGTGCTGCGCAAGACCGACGTACTGCGCACAGTACTGGCCCGCCATGCGCGGGTCACTGCACCCATGGATGTGCTGGCTGTTATGGGCGGGCTGGAAATTGCCACCATGGTCGGTGCCGTGCTGCAGGCCGCAGACGAGCGCCGCGTGGTGGTGGTGGATGGTTTTATTGCCACCAGCGCGGTGCTGGTGGCGCACGCCGTGCAGCCACTGGTGCTGCAACGTTGCGTGTTTGCCCACCGCTCGGGCGAGCGGGGCCACGAGTTCATGTTGCAGCACCTGGGCGTGCAGGCGCTGCTGGACCTGGGCTTGCGCCTGGGCGAGGGCTCGGGTGCCGCGCTGGCCTGGCCGCTGCTGCAATCGGCCTGCGCCATTCTGCGTGAGATGGCCAGTTTTGAGTCCGCTGGAGTGTCCGAGAAGGCAGACAACGGCGAATCCGTAGCCTGACGCATGGCCCGGGCGCTGCGCCACTTTTTGCTGGCTATCCAGTTTTTCAGTCGTATTCCGGTGACGGGCAAGCTGGCCGACTGGGTCGGATTCAGTCCTGCCATGCTGCGTGCCAGTGCGGCGCATTTTCCGGGGGTGGGTGTGGTGGTGGGGGGCTTGGTGGCGGGTTTTACCGCGTTGCTGCTGGCCGTGTTACCCCATAGCGCCTTTGCGCCTTTGGTGGCGGCGGTACTGGGCACGGTTTTGAGCGTGCTGGTGACCGGCGCTTTCCATGAAGACGGTCTGGCTGATGTGGCCGATGGACTGGGTGGCAGTTCCGACCGCGATCGCGCGCTGGTCATCATGAAGGATTCGCGCGTTGGCGCCTTTGGCGTGCTGGCGGTGGTGCTGGCGCTTCTGGCCAAGGTTGCGTTGCTGGCACTCATCGGCTCGGTCAGCCCGCGTTGGATGGTGTTGGGGCTTTTTGCGGCGCATGTGGTGTCGCGCACCTGGCCGCTGCTGCTGATTCGGCTCATGGCGCATGTGGGTGACGCAGCTGGCTCCAAATCCAAGCCCTTGGCAGACCAGATCAGTGTTGCTGGTCTGTTGGTAGGTGGTTTGTGGTGTTTTGGGGCTCTAGCCCTCGTCGCCGCTGCACAGGCCGCTACGTTTTCAGGAGTGTTCTCGTTGCCAACGCTGGCTGGTTTGTGTCCCTTGCTGGCGGGCGTATTGGCCTCAACCTTGGCCTGGGCCTATATGGGGCGCCTGCTGTGGCGCCGCCTGCAAGGTTTTACGGGTGATGGTCTGGGCGCCACCCAGCAGGTGTGCGAGATCGCCTTCTACCTGGGCTTGGCGTTGGCGCTCTGAGTGCGAATATTCACATGCGGGTAAGAACAGACGGTCGCCAGTGGCAGCTTGCCGACCCTTGGCTGCCCTTGCATGTCGTTGGGTGATATCAGGCGAACCAGGTAATCTTGCCGGTTGAAATGTCATGCATTGCACCGACGACCTTGACTTTGCCCAGCGCCACCAGGTTCTTGATGACAGCGCTCTTTTGCGTCACTTTCGCAACCGCATCCTTGGCGTTTTGATCAGCGAGTCTTTGCACCAGCTCTTTGTCCTTGGAACTGGGAACGCCCTGGTAATTGAGCTTCTTGAGCGATGGACGAATATTCTCCAGCATGGCCGTCAGGTTGCCCAGTTTGGCGTTGTCCGCCGCACCCTTGATGGCGCCACATTCCGTATGGCCCAGCACCACAATCAGCTTGGCGCCGGCGAGTTGCGTGGCAAATTCCAGGCTGCCCAGAATGTCAGTGTTGACAAAGTTACCCGCGATCCGCGCGGCAAAGATGTCGCCCAAACGCTGGTCAAAAACCAGCTCGGGGGGAACACGGCTGTCGATGCAGCCGACGACCACAGCAAACGGCGATTGCTGTTTGGCGGTGTCCTTCAATTGCTTGAGCATGTCGCAATTGCGGGTTGTTCCCGCAACGAAGCGATCGTTGCCAGCTTTGAGAAGTTGCAGCGCCGCATCCGGTGTTGTAGCCCCTTGTGTGGCGGATGTAAACACTTCACAACTTTGCTCGGCATTGGCTCTACTGGCGAAAGCGGCGACCGACAAAGTGCTGAGTGACTGCACAGCGAGACGTCTTGATACCATGGTGCTGCCCTTTCCGGGATTGGGTTAATCTGAAAAATCGCGTGGAACAGAAGTAGCGTACTTCAGACAGGAACTTTCTGCTTACCTATGTTTGAACTCGTTTTTTTGATTATTCAAAATGAGCACTAGCCAAGGCGTTGATCAACCGCTGGCCCCAGCCATCGCGCTCTGGCTGGTGCGCCATGCCCAACCGCTGGTGGAGCCCGGTGTTTGCTATGGCGCGATGGATGTGGCTGCCGACCCCCACGCCACGCAATTGGCCGCGCAGGCACTGGCTGACGCGTTGCCCCTTGGCCTGGCGTTGGTTTCGTCACCGCTACAAAGATGTGAGCAGCTTACGAAGGTTCTACGAGGGCTACGGCCCGATTTGACTTGTACTTTTGACGCCAGGCTGACAGAAATGGATTTTGGCCGCTGGGAAGGCCAGCGCTGGGACGCCATTGACCGAGCCGAACTGGAGAGCTGGACCCAAGCCTTTGCCACCTGGCGTTGTGGTGGCGGCGAATGTGTGCAGGGTTTCATGGACCGCGTTGGCGCCGCGTGGGATGCAACCCGGGCCAGCGGGCAGCCCACCGTGTGGATTGCCCATGCTGGCGTTATTCGCGCCGCCCAGTTGCTGGCCCAGGGCCAGCGCCAAACCGACCGAGCCGAACAATGGCCGAAGGCGGCACCGGCCTTTGGGCAGTGGTGGGTGCAAACCTGACTAGTTTCTCTTCAGCGTATCCCACAAGAAGGAAAACTCCAGCGCCAGCAACTCGGCACGTTGGGTGTTGTCTGCTGCGCCGCCGTGGCCGCCTTCGATGTTTTCGTAATACAGCACCTGGTGGCCTTGCTCCAACATGCGCGCCGCCATCTTGCGGGCATGGGCGGGGTGCACACGGTCGTCGCGGGTGGACGTGGTGAATAGCACTTTGGGGTACTTCACGCCGGCTTTCACGTTTTGGTAGGGGCTGTATTGGCTGATCCAGGCCCATTCTTCGGCCTTGTCAGGGTCACCGTACTCTGCCATCCAGCTGTTGCCGGCCAGCAGCTTGTGGTAGCGCTTCATATCCAACAGCGGCACGCTGCACAGCACTGCGCCAAATAGCTCGGGGCGTTGCACCATGACCGCGCCCACCAGCAGTCCACCGTTGCTGCCGCCCCAAATGCCAAGATGCGGCGCGCTGGTGATCTTGGTGGCAATCAGGTCTTCAGCCACTGCCGCAAAGTCGTCGTAACTGCGTTGCTTGTGCGCCTTGGTGGCCGATGTGTGCCATACCGGGCCAAACTCGCCACCACCGCGGATGTTGGCAATCACCAAAACACCCCCCCGCTTGAACCAGCCATTGCCGTAGGCGCCACTGTAGGAAGGTTGGAGGGAAATTTGATAGCCGCCGTAGCCATACAGGATAGTGGGGTTGCTGCCATCGGGCTTGGTGCCTTGGGGCCAAATCACAAAGTAGGGAATTTGCGTGCCGTCTTTGCTGGTGGCAAAGCGTTGCTCCACCCGCATGCCGGTGGCGTCATATTGCTTGGGGCGGCTCTTGAATAGCTCGCGCTTGTCACTACCCACCTGGCCCAGGTACAAGCTGTCGGGTGTCAGAAAGTCGGCGTAGTTCAGCCAGTAGTGGTTGGCGTAGCGGTCATTGGGTACAGACGCGTCGTGCAAACCCTTGGCACTCAAGGTACCGGGGAACGGGGCATCCACCACCCGGTGCACCCAGGTGCCGTTGGCATAGCTCACTTCTTCCAGGCGGCCTGCCACGTTGTCCAGAATATTCAGCAGCAAGTGGTCGCGCGTCATGCCTTTGCCTGCCAGCGACCGCGTGGCGGTAGGGGTAAACAACACGTCGAAGTCACGCTCGCCGCGCAGCAGCGCGTCCCAGCGAATCGCCAACAGCGAACCCGGCGCGAATTCATTCTTGGGGGTTTTCAGCGCGCTCTTCAGCTCAACAAACACCCATTCCCTGCGCCAGCTTATGGACGCGTCGGTGGGCAGGTCCAGGCGCACCAATTTGTCGCCTTGGCGCAAGAAGTTTTCACTGTTGTAGAAATCGGTGGAGCGCCCTACAACCACGCGCTCGAACCCGGGTGTGTGGTCCACATTCGCAAAGGCGGACACATCAGACTCTGCGCCTGCAAACAACTGGGTTGCAGCAGACAGAGGTGTACCGCGCTGCCAGACTTTGATGATTCGCGCATAGCCGCTCTTGGTCATGCTGCCCGGGCCAAAATCAGTGCCCACCAACAGGGTGTTGGCATCGAGCCAGTCCACCTGCGATTTGGCCTCGGGCAGGGTGAAGCCGTCCTTCATAAATTCGCGCTTTGCCAGGTCGTATTCCCGCACTACGCGGGCATCGGCCCCGCCACGCGACAGGGAGATCAGGCAGCGGTTGTAGTCAGGCTCCAAGCACGTGGCGCCAGCCCAGACCCAGTTTTCATTTTCCGCTTTGGCCAGTGCGTCCAGGTCGATCAGGGTCTCCCATTGGGGCTCGGGCTTGCGGTATTCCTCCAGCGTGGTGCGCCTCCAAATACCGCGGACGTGATTGGCATCGCGCCAGAAGTTTTCAAAGTAGCCGCCGACTCGGCTTACATACGGTATCTGGGCCTTGTCGTTGAGGACGTCCAGCAGTTTGGCCTTGGTGGCGGCAAAGCCGGGCACGGCCTCCAGCACAGCCTGCGACTGGCCATTGCGCTCGCGGGCCCAGTTCAGGGCGCGATCGCTTTGCACTTCTTCCAGCCAGAGGTAGGGGTCAGTTGGGGTCATGGTTTGGGCTTTCAGTGGCATGACTGCGCTGACTCCCACGCAGAGTAAGAAGAGAGCAGTTTTTAAGTGGCACGTTCTCAAGCGTAACTCCATCATTTAGGGTAAAACTGTGCATTCCGAATGTCACTACCGAAACGCAAAAACCGTAGACTGTAACGCCTTGTGAAAACCGCACTGGAGCACGCATGACGATTGAGCTGGGAGAGGGCGCCAAGCTGGCATTGCTGGCACAGGGATTGGACCAGCTCGACATCGGTTTTACCGTATTTGACGGCGATTTGGTCTTGGTGGCCGCCAACAGCCGGTTTCAGCAGATGCTGAACTTCCCGGATGCCTTGTGCCAACCGGGAATCACGATGCAAGAGGCCTTGCGCTACAACGCGACACAAGGCGAATATGGCCCCGGTGATATTGACACCCAGGTGCGCGAGCGTCTGGCGCTGGCGCAGCAGTTTTTGCCCCACCGTTTTGAGCGGACCCGTCCCGACGGCAGCATCATCGAAGTGTGTGGCACCCCGTTGGCTAATGGCGGCATGGTCACCACCTATACCGATGTGACGGTCCCGCGTCAACGCGAGCACGCTTTGCAGGCGCTGAGTGCGGAGTTGGAGCAACGTGTACAAGACCGTACTGCAGAGCTACAGCGCCGCGAGGCAGAACTGGCGAACAAAGCCGCGCTGCTGGAGCTGGTGGTGAGCAACGTGAACCAGGGCATCAGCTACACCAATGCAGATCTGGTGATTGAGCTGTGTAACGACAAGTTCCGTGAATTGCTGGATCTGCCAGCCGAACTGTGCCAACCCGGCGTATCCTTTGTTGACCTGGCGCGTTTCAACGCCTTACGTGGGGAATATGGACCCGGAGACCCGGACACACTGGTGCAACAGCGCGTCGATGTTGCCATGCGCCATTTACCTTACTATTTTGAACGTATACGCCCAGGTGGTGACACCACGCTGGAGATTCTTGGTACGCCAACGCCAGATGGCGGCATGGTGACCACTTACATGGATATCAGTGAGCGCAAAGAAGCAGAAAACCGCATTCTGAAACTCAATGAAACACTGGAGCAGCGCGTGGCAGAGCGTTCCGTCGAGTTGCAGGCCACGCTGGAAACCCTGCAAACCTCACAAGAAGCTTTGGCACGCAGTGCTGCCAAAGCCACGCTCAGCACGCTGGTGGCCAGCGTCACGCATGAACTCAACACGCCCTTGGGCAATAGCCTGATTGCCGCCAGTACCTGTGGTGATTTGGCGCACCGGTTTGCGCAGCAGCTTGACATTGGCGCACTCAAACGTAGCGAATTAATTGACTTTGTAGCCCAGATGCGCGATGGCAGCCGCCTGGTGGAGCGCAGTCTGCACCGTGCAGTTGAGTTGGTCAAAAACTTCAAGCAAGTGGCCGCAGACCAGGCCAGCGAGCAACGGCGCAGCTTTGATTTAATGGCCATGGTTACCGAGGTGGTTGAAACACTGTCCCCCAGTTTGAAGCGCTACCCCCAAGAACTGGTGGTGCAAGTGCCAGAGGGCATTGTTTTGGACAGCTACCCCGGTGCGCTGGGCCAGGTGCTCATCAATTTGATCAACAACGCCTACCTGCACGCCTTTGAAGGCCGTGGTGATGGACGTGTGGAAATTGCCGCGATAGATCTGGGTGAGCAAGTCGAAATACGTGTTTCCGACAACGGACTCGGGATGTCGCAAGCTAATCTGGCGCAGATGTTTGAGCCGTTTTTCAGCACCAAAATTGGACATGGTGGCACCGGATTGGGCACCACGATTGTGGAAAATTTGGTGAATGGTACGTTGGGCGGCAGTTTGCAGGTGGAGTCTGCAGTGGGAGCCGGCACGCGCTTCAAGATCCGATTACCCAAACAGGTACCGTCAACTTGACGGCCCCCACCCGTGCTTACTTCTGCTGGGCAGCCTTGGCCTTTTCCTTTTCCGCCGCCATGGCCTCCAGGCGCTTGACCATATCTTGTAAGCCTTCGGCCACAACCTTGACTTCGCCATCAGGTGTCTTGACGGTTACCAGGGTGTCGGACGGCGCATCTCCTTTGCTGGGTGCGGTGCTCGCCGGTACGTCACCCTGGGGCGTGCTGATTGAAGTGCTGGGGCTGCCCTTTGCGCCCTGTGTGCCGACCTCGGATGCGGGCATGAACAACGAACTCAGCATACTCAACATCAGGCTGCCGACAATGCCCGTCACCATGGCCATGGCCATGTAAGTGATCGATTTTCCAGGTGGATTCTTCATCAGCACGGGTAGGCCCTGGTACACCAGATACAGGGCATACAGACCGCCCACCAGGCTTAGAAAGCCCAGGCCGGGCATGGCGCCAAAGACACCCGCCAGCATGGCTGGTGTGCTGGCATACACCGTCAGCTTGAGGCCATTGATCAGGTTACTCTGGCCGCCAAAACTGGGGGCCAGCAGGTTGATGAACCAGCCCCACGCAAAAATCATGACCAGGGTCAGCACATATTGGCTGACCATCAAGCCCAGGCCGCTGAGCACCGGCAGGCGCACGACGTCACCAAAACTGCCAAAGCCCAACACGCTCCAGCCAATAAAGCTGGCCACCGCCGGAATCAGGGCCAACGTGGCCAGGTAGGGGAAGAACAGCTTCGGCCAATCGGTTTTTTCTTGTTCAATGATAGGCCAGGTGGGGCCGGGGTTGAGAACCATTGCGCGTGCGCGCTCAATCAAATCCATGGCAAAACTCGCTGTTGTAAAAGAAGAAATTAGTGGGTGCCCGTGCGCTGGAGCTTCTTGCGCACCAACTGGATATTGTTACGCAAGGCGTAGAGCTCTTCGGTGTAGGACAGCGGCACGCTGATTTTCTCGGCATGGCGGTCCAGCAGGTTGAGTTCTTCCAGTAGCGGTGCCGTATCGGTAGTGTCTTCGGCCCGGTTCTCCAGTTCGCGCAATTGCGCGTACCAGCGGAAGATGCGCGAGCGCACCCGAAAGGCATACAGCGGTGGAATCACCCGTGACAGCGGCAGCAGAACAGCCAGGATGATACCCATGGCCAGCCACATACGTTCCACCAAATTGGCCATCCAGAACGACAGGTAGCGTTGCAGCAATGGGGCTCCGCCCTGGATGCTGCGTTCAGCCTCTTGGGCCAGCGGCAGCTCGTTATTTTTGATGTTGGGAAACTCCCGTGCGTGCTTGAACCAGCCGGCGCCACCGTGGATGGTGTTGCCCGCCAGGGCAAACAATTGCACCAGGGCTGGGTGTGTCTCGGTACGTGCCAGCAGCGTGGTGGTGGGTGCCACCAGGCGCACGTTGTGCGGTGGAATATTGGCTGCAAGGTCCACCACGCCGCGCGGCAGCACAGCCGGGCTTAAGAAGGAGAAGCGCCGTGAATAGGCCTCGCTCATGGCAAAGTCCATGAGCTTGATGCCCGGCGTCTGCAACAGCATCTGCACCAGGCTGGATTCGGGAGCAGACGCAAACACAATGGCATCCAGCTCACCTGCCAGCAGGGCTACGGTGGCGGGCGTCTGCCCCAGCTCGGATAGGGTGAGCTGCGCCGCGTCAATGTGGTTGCTGTCGAGCAGCTTGGCCATGAGATTGGGGATGCCACTGCCGGGGGTGCCGACATTGACGCGCAGGCCTTGCAATTGTGTGAGCGACTCCAGGGTTTGCGGTGGCGTGGTGTCGGCCGGCGCGGCGGCTTCGCGGTAAAAAAGCCATACGGGTTCCAAAAAAAGGCTACCCAGCGATTCCAGGCCGGCATCGGCTGGATCGTCGGCTTGTGTAGTGCCACCGCGCACAAAGCCCAGGTCGGCCTTGCCTTCGCGCAACAAGCGCAGGTTGTCGGCAGAGCCCTCAGAGGGCAGCAGTTTCACGGTGATACCGTCTTTGGCCAAGAGCTCCGCGTAGCGCTGGCCAAAAGCCTCGTAGGCGCTTTGTTCTGGCCCAGTGGCCAACGTGACATGCTTGGGCGGGTTGGGGTCCAACCACCAATAAGCTAGCCCCAGCAGGGACACGGCCAGGACGACAAAGGGGCCAACGGAAACCAGCAGGTCCCGCAGCGACAACAGGGTGTAACGAATAGTTTGACTCACGGCGCGACCTTAGCACGCCTGTGGTGGCGCGGCGCCGTGTTCAGTGTGTGGGGGCGGGTGTTTTGTCGGGAAAATCGCAGACCGCGCTGACGCCACATTGCCAGCACTGCGGTTTGCGTGCCTGGCAGACGTAGCGGCCATGCAGGATTAGCCAGTGGTGGGCATCCACCAAGAAGCGTGCAGGAATACGGCGCAGCAATTGCTGTTCTACCACCAGCGGTGTCTTGCCCGGGGCTAGCCCCGTGCGGTTGGAGACGCGAAAGATATGCGTATCCACCGCCATGGTGGGCTCGCCAAAGGCCACGTTGAGCACCACGTTGGCAGTCTTGCGGCCCACGCCCGGCAGGGCCTCCAGCGCATCGCGCGTGCGCGGCACCTGGCCACCATGCAGATCCACAAGCATGCGGCAGGTCTGCATCAGGTGTTTGGCCTTGCTGTGGTACAGGCCGATGGTCTTGATATACGACTCCAGGCCATCCAGACCCAAGTCGAGGATGGCCTGCGGCGTGTTGGCCACCGGGTAGAGCTTGCGCGTAGCTTTGTTGACGCCGACATCGGTGGCCTGTGCGCTGAGTAACACGGCGCACAGTAACTCGAAAACGCTGGTGTACTCCAACTCGGTCACCGGCGCCGGGTTGGCCGCCTGAAGCGTGGCAAAGAAGATTTCGATCTGGGGCGCTTGCATGGGGCTTCTGTGGGTCCGGACTGTAAAAGCCTATTGTCGGGCTCAAGTTGAGTAGAGCACACTGCTGGCCACTCTGGCCGGGTTGCCAGTCAAATTGCTATAGTAATAGTAGCTATACCCGTATATTTCACGAGGGCTACAGTCATTTTTGCCACCCCTTCATTCGTTAAGGTTCGGGAAACGAATGGAACTGTGAACCGACGGCAGGAGTTTTGAGAGCAAAGGCCAGCGGCTCCTCCATAACAGCCATGGGCTGTGGTTAGCCAGGATATCCGACCGGTTTGTAGAATGGATGCCATGCAAAAGTCCAACGCAACGTTGACAAGAATTGAGCGCTCATGCAGCTTAACCGGTTGCCACTGGCACCGTTCAAACCTGACCGGCAGGTTATTTCGTCGCCTAGCTTGGAAATGCCAAGATAGGCGCTCGGCTAAATTAAGTTGAACTAAACCGCTACGCGGTGGCTAGTGCACGGTGCGCCGCCACTGCATTTGTGTTTCGGGGCTACTTGCAAGACGGGCCTGAGGTAAAGCCTTGGAGTTGGGGAATGTTCCCCGGCTTTGAGGAGAAACCGCATGACACCCCTTACGTCAACGCATGCTCGACGCCATGACCGTGCGCGGCCTGGCTGAACGGACCAGGAGTGCTACACCGATGCCGTCGCCCGAATGGCACGCCACTACCACCGCAGTCCCGACTTGTTGAGCCCGCCTGAGATCGAGGCCTACCTGCTGCACCTGGTCAAGGACCGCAAGCCTCCTACAGCAGCGTCAACCACGCTGCCAGCGCCAGCCGCTTCCTGTTTGAGACCGTGCTGGGGCGCGCCAGCGGCATCGTCCACCTGCGCCCGCCCATGGCCCGTGTGCCACAGAAGCAGCCCGAGTTGCTCGCGCGCCAAGAGGTCACGCACCTGTTTGCCTGCTGCTCGCATCCGGTTTACCGAACCGTGTTGCAAAACCATCTATGCGGCCGGTCTGCGTATCTCCGAAGCCTGCGCACTGCGCGTGGATGACATCGACAGCGCGCCAGATCGCATGTGCGTGCGGGTTACGGCCGGCAAAGGCGGTGCCGACCGCTAGGCATCCTCAGTCCAAGCCTGTTGGCGTTGCTGCGCCAATACAGCCAAACCTATGCTCCGCAGCAACCCCAGGTCGCTGGCTGTTTGCCAACGCCAATGGCACGACGTGCGTCAACATCGAAGCCGTGCAACGCGCCTACCAAGCGGCCCGACACTGCGCCGGCATCGTCAAGCATGGTGGCACCCATACCCTGCGCCACTGCTTTGCCACCCACTTGCTCGAAGGTGGCGTGGACCTGTACACCATCAGCCGCCTCTTGGGCCACGGCCACATCAGCACCACCAGCCGTTATCTGCACCTCATCAGCCCGCAGTTCAAAACCACCCAAAGACGTGGCCCCATTGGACCTGCTGGCGGGCCTGCCCAAGACCTGAAACGATCACGGCAAGGCTGAGCGCGTGGCCACCCTGGCCGATGTGCTGCGCCAGCATGCGGCACATCTGGTAAAGCACCCTGTCCACACCCCAGGCCAAGGCCTGGCGCGGCATCGTCGCGTGCAGGACGGCACTGGGGGCCAGCAGCCGGCCTGGAGACTTGCCCAGCCACTGGCAATACCACCTCCTGCCGCAATCGACACTGCCCGCAGTGCGGATCGCGTGCCAAGGACGCCTGGCTGCAGGGGCGTCTAGCGGATGTGTTGAATGGCCCTATGCCCACGTGTGTTCACGCTGCCGCACAGCCTCAATGCCCTGTACCAGTACCACCCGCGCTGGGTCATCGACACCGTTTGCCAGCACCGCCCAAACACTGTCTGAGTTCGCGGCCAATGCGCGTTGGATGGGGTTGGTGGTGGCACCCCCGGCCTTCAGCCCCGGTACTGCACACCTGGACCCAGGACTTGCGGTTGCACATCCATGTGCATGCGGTGATGGCCTGCGGTGTGCTGGTGCAAGATGATCAGGGTCAAGGCCGCTGGCACACGCCGATCCGAAAGCCCGACTTTCGTTCCCGGTGCAGGCCCTGTCCAAGGTGTTTCGGGGCAAGTTTCGGCGGCCTTGGGCCGGGCCCATCAAAGTACAGACATCGCCACGATCCGCAGGGCGGTGCCCGGACAACGCCAAAGAGATCTATACCGCCACGACTGGGTGGTGTATGCCAAGACGCCGTTGGGTGGTCCAGCACAAACGCTGGAGTACCTCAGCCGCCACACACCGCACGGCCAGTGGCAACGAGCGCATCAAGGCGCTCACGCACAGTGAAGTGGTTTTTACCGTCAGGGGTGACCAAGGGGGGGGGGGGGGGGGGGGCGGGGGGGGGGCGGCGGGGGGGCGGCGGGCCGGGCGGGGGGGGGGGGGGGGGGGGGGGGGGGGCGGCCGCCCGCCCGGGCACGCGGGGGGGCCCGGGGAGGCGCCAGGGCCGGAACCAGGGAGCGCGCCCCTGGCTGGCAACTGCGTGCCCCCGGACCCCCGCCCGGACAAGCCCCCCCCCCCCCCCCCCCCCGGTTGGCAACCCCTATTGCCCAGACCCGCCGCCGCTGCGGCAGTGCCGCGGTCCTCGCTTGCCAGTTTGTGGGGTAAACGCTGATTGTTAAGCCTCACAAGAGAAACCGATATGAGCTACTCCGCCATCGTCTACAAAGTCATGATCGCGTCGCCCAGCGACGTATCCGCCGAACGCAGCATCGTGCGAGAGGTTCTGTCCGAATGGAACGTGGTCAGCTCTGACGCACGATGCCAAGTTCTCCTTCCGATTGGATGGGAAACACACTCCGTGCCAGAGATGGGCGACCGGCCTCAAGCACTGATTAACAAGCAAATACTGCACGACTGCGATCTTCTCGTCGGCGTCTTCTGGACCCGAATTGGCACTGCTACAGGTGAGTACGCAAGCGGCACGGTCGAAGAGATCGAGGAACACATCAAGACGGGTCGCCCAACGATGCTCTACTTTTCAAGCGCACCCGTGTTGCCGGATAGCGTTGACGCGGATCAGTATCGTCGCCTGAAAGAGTTCAAATTGAGTTGTCAGTCACGAGGCTTATATGAACCATATGGCGATGTCCAAGACTTCCGTACAAAGCTGTATCGCCAACTTCAGCTAAAGGTCAACAGAGACGCTTACTTTCAAACAGCTGCTGAGCCAGCTGGCTCACCCACCATTCTTGAGCTTGAACCTGGGCCAACTCTGTCAAAGGGCCCGTTTTGCTCAAGGAATGCGTCGCTGATCCGGCGGGGCAGGTGCTACACCTCTCTCACCTCAGCGGCTATGTCTTGCAGGTCCGAGGGAAGAACCTCATTGAAGACAATAACGATCGCTCACGAGCAATCTGGACTTCCGCTCTTGAAGAGCTTGAGAATGATGGCCTGCTAGCCGCGGTCGGCTCGAAGCGCAACATCTTCAAAGTCACTCGCAAGGGGTACGAAATTGTCGACCAATTGCCGTAAGGCCTAACCCGGCATTGCAGTGGATCGGCTTCGCCGCCCACTGAATTTCAACGTTAGCCGTCAGAAGGAGACCCCTGTGCTCATCTACCGCCCAAAGGCCGAACTTACGGGAAAGCGCCTTTCCGCTCATACCATCGCCAGCTTCATGGCGGCGCAAGGCAGCAATAGGCCCGAGGCCGTAGCCTCGGACGTTTCAATGCGCGAGGACCTACTACGCTTCCTACTTCGGGAACGGACAATTACCTACTGGAAAGCCAACGGTTGGCTCAAAGCGGATCCCTTCGGGACCGAACTGCGATTGACTACGGACGGACGCCGAAAGGTTGAAGGTCGACTTGCGGGGGAACCGAAGGCCCAAGCTGTGACCGCGCCGCAGGTACCCGAGGCACTACAGGTCATTTCAGGCGCGTTGCGCGAAGAGCCGCTCGATTCATTCCGATTACAAATCACACAACCGGATCGTCTGACGGATGCCCCACGAACACCAGAGATTGAAACTGCCTCAGTCGAAGTCACGCCTACGGACGAACGGCTACTGCAAGCAATATGGACCCGTCGCGGCCAGGCGGACTTCAGAGCGAAATTGTTGCTCGCGTATGGCGTGCGCTGCGCAATCACAGACTGCGGTGCTGAGGAAGCGCTGGAAGCCGCACACGTATTTCCGTTCGCCGAAGATCGGAACTACGAACTGTCAAATGGTATTCTCATGCGCGCCGACATGCACACTCTATTCGATCTGTTCCTCCTTTCGATTGAACCAAAGACGACGGCAGTGTGGCTCGCTCCAGGACTATTACCGCACTACGGTGAACTCCATAGTCGAATTGTCAAATTCCCCAAAGACCCCTCGCTTAGGCCAGATGCTGCGCGGCTCGAACATCACTTTGAACAATGGAAAATTCGCTGGCAACCGGCCAAAAGCTGACTGCTAGCCCTTCGTATATGGACTCCCCCACAAGTTCAAGAAACTAATCGATAGTTTGGCAGTCTGGGAAGCGCCTGCTTCTCGTTTTCCGGCATCTGGTGTGGACTCTGCTTTGGTCCGTGCCGACATGGAATCTGCGTCACCGATGCGCCAATCGGTACAAACGGCTGCAAATGAGCCGGAAGAGTTATCGGCGACTATCGGTGTGGGGTGAACCCGGTTGGCCATGATGGTCGATCAATCTCGTCGCAACGCGTGATGGGTGTTCAGTTTCTTCTTGGTGACGGCTGTTTCGAATGCTTGCAGTTCAAGCTGACATCACAAAACTCTCCCTATTGATCTTCTTGTTCAGCCTGGCACTCTCGCCAAACGGCTCCTTGTCCCGCAGCGTGGCGTAACAAATTCGTGCCAGCTTGTTGGCCAGTGCACAAGCCGCCTTGTTGTGGTTGCTTCGACTCTGCACATCCAATGCCCAGCGGCGCACGCCACACACCTCGCGCCCGGCGTCCTGCGCCACCTTGGACGCACGCAGCACGCTCCTGGCCCCGTGGGTCAGCAACATGCGCAAGTAGCGATCCCCCTTCTTGGAGATACGCCCCAGATGGCGGCTACTGCCCGAGCTGTACTCCTTGGGCGTCAGACCAAACCAGCTGGAAAAATGCCGCGCATCCTTGAAATGGCTCACATCGCCAGAAGTCGCTGCCACCAAGGCAGTGGCCGTGAGCAGCCCGATACCCGGAATCGACAGCAACGTCGTGCAAGCCGGACTGAGCTTGGCAATGGCAGCCAGTTCACGCTCCAGCTGCGCAATGCGGGCTTCGAGCAGTCGAATTTCTTCAATCAGCAGTTTGGCTGTGCCACGAATCAAATCCGGCACTGCCGTATTGGGGTCAGCCAGCACGCGGCTGATTGCTTCCACGCCCGTGCGTGCACCCACAGGGATGGCAATGCCAAACTCACGGCAGAAGCCGCGCAATGCATTGATGCGGGAAGTGCGTGTGCCCATCCACAAGGAACGAATGCGGTGCATACCTTGCAGCGCTTGTTGTTCGACGGACTTCACCCGCACGGGACGCATGTCAGACGCACGCGCCGCTTCCAGAAGTGCGGCAGCATCGGCCGCGTCGGTCTTGTTGCGCTTGACGTAGGCGCGGATGTACTGGGCGGGCAGCAGGCGAACCTCGATACCCAGGCTATTGAGCCAGCGCGCCCAGTGGTGGGCTGAGCCGCAGGCTTCCATGATGACCAGGTTTACTTCCCGGTTGAGAAACCAACGCTCGAACTGGGTGCGCGTCAGGCGCTGGGTTTCAATAATCTTCCAGTGTTCATCAGCCACAGCAAGTTGAAAGACAGACTTTGCAAGATCGACGGCAACAGTAGTAGCATTCATGTCGGACTCCTTACGATTGAAAGACCTGATCCCCATGCCTATGACGACCAGAGCGCCACTGTTGCGCAAAAAGACGGGGGAGTCCATCCCATCATTCAAGCGGACTGGCCTACGGCCAGCCGCTTAAGTCAAGCATGAGAGATCATGACGGCACCCTACAAGAGCGAAGTCGATGGGTTCATTGCTCACGTCGAGGGCGTGATGGAGTCTGTCGGGGGTGTGGCCTCGCCTTTGCATCGAAAGATTCTGTACGCGACGGCGCTCGATCCTTTAGCTAGGGCGGCCTATGGCTACAAAGGCAACAGAGATCGGCTAACGCAGTTGATTCGCGACCTCTCAAAATGGACGGATTCTGAACGCGTCAGTCTTCCGCAACTGCAATTGAAACTCCGGTTGGCCGGCCTATTCCGACGAAAGCTGTACCGACATGTGTCACTGGAGTTGCAATCGTGGGGTGAAGGTGTGCGGGTCGGACTTCAGCACTCACCCCATGTTCACGAGCTTGCCTCGCTAGCTGACACCGCAGAGATGAAACTCGTTGAAGGCGCGCGCTATTCAGAACTCTTCTACACATACCGCAATAACCTTGTACACGAGTTCAGGGAGCCAGGCTATGGATGGGATGTATCTGGCACGGCCAAACGGCCGTTCTACATGTCTTACCTCGGTAGGGAGGGGCAATGGGAACTGACGTTTCCGGTCCACTTCTTCCGCGATTTAGTGACTGGCTCCATAGAGAGTTTGAAGGTCCATCTGTTGGCCAAGAAAATTGATCCTTACAAGCAGTTCAACTTCGGCTCAATCTGGAGGGGCAAATGATCTCTAACAGGCCGCTGCATCCGACCGCCTACGGCGTCGGCTGAGCGGCAGCGTAAAAGCGGGGCTAGTCGCAGCCAATCGAACGACTGCCGCCGTTTCTGGGCTACGTCGGCATCCGCAGCGTTCCAGTCCTAGAGTCAGCTGCCGCAAGCACCCTGCCGCAGGCAAAGGCGGTAGTGACGCTCGCGGATGAACGTGGGGCGAACCATTCAGGCCAGGTGGCGTAGTTCCCGCAGGGCCACGGATACCGGGGCCAGGTCTGCCGCTTGTGTGCTGATGGTGGTCAGCAAACTGTGAAGGCGTTCGATGGCCTGGCTGTGTTGCGTGTGCCATGTGGCCACATCTTCCTTGCGGGAGAGCTGGCCCAGCGTGATCTGGCGGGCAATGGAATACACATCATCACGCGCGCTGCCACGAGCCTGGGTTTGCCACAGGGTGTCGGTTGGCAGGCGGTTGATCTGGGTGCGCCATTCGGTCAGGCCCAGTTCTGCGTCGATGGCAAAGTAGGCGCGTGCAGCCTGCTCCAGACTGGTGTTGGCGCTTTGGGCCAGGTCTACCAGATCCAGTGCCGGGAAGATGAATTCCAGCGCTGTCAGGTTCTGCGCCAGTTCGGCTTCGACTCCGGCCGTGACCAGTACATCAGTCGCTTGCTGCCAGGCAGCCTGCGCGGTGGCGGGTAACCAGACGGCCAGGTTCTGGCGCATTTCGCGTGCTGCCGGCTGGTAGCGCTGGATCAGTGTGGGCAAGTCAGTTCCCTCGGCGCGGATGCGCAGCATCCAGCGTGAGGCACGTTGCGCTATGGCAATCAACTTGGTCAGCAGGTCGAGTTGCAGGCTGGCGTCCACCTTGTAGTCCAGCGCATCGATCTGGTCCCACAGGGCTTCGAGGTCAAAGATTTCACGGGCCAGGGTGAAGGCGCGAATCACGTCGGGTGTGTTCGCGCCAGCTTCGGTCGCGATGAAGTTGACAAAGGTCGCCCCGGTGCGGTTGAGCACGGTGTTGGTGATGAAGGTGGCGATGATTTCGCGCTTCAAGGGGTGGGCGGCTATGGCAGGGCCAAACTTCTGCGTCAACACCTGCGGGAAATAGGCCTTGAGCGCGCGGCTGAAGAATGGATCATCCGGCAGGTTGCTGGCCACCAATTCGTCATACACGGACATCTTGGCATAGGCCAGTACCACGGCGTTTTCAGGACGAGTCAGGCCTACCTTGCGGGCGCGGCGCTTGGCGATTTCGTCATCGGTTGGCAGGAACTCAATGGCGCGGTTGAGGCGTTTGCTGCCTTCAAGCCAGTGCATCAGGCGCTGCTGGCCGTCCAGTACATACATCGGACGGTGTGTGGCAATGTCCAATGCCTGAGGCTGGTAATAGTTGTCTTGCAGTACCAGGTGGCCCACCTCGTCGGTCATGGACGCCAGCAAGTCGTTGCGTTGTTTCAGGGTCAGGTCGCCGGCTTCCACCACGCCGCCCAGCAGGATCTTGATATTGACTTCGTGGTCGGAGCAGTCCACACCGGCCGAGTTGTCAATGGCGTCGGTGTTGATGAGTCCGCCTTTTTGTGCGTACTCAATGCGACCGTTTTGCGTGCAACCCAGGTTGCCACCTTCGGCCAGAACCTTGCAACGCAACTCGGCACCATTGACGCGGAACGCGTCTCCGGCCTTGTCACCCACTTGCGCATGGGTCTCAAAGCTGGCTTTCACATAGGTGCCGATGCCACCGTTGTACAGCAGGTCGACAGGTGCTTGGAGAATGGCCTTGAGCAGCTCGACCGGTGGCAGTTCTTCGGCGTCGATACCGATAACGGCACGGGCTTCTGGGCTGAGCTTGATGGACTTGGCGCCGCGTGGGAAAACGCCGCCGCCTTGCGAAATCAGGCTCTTGTCGTAATCGTCCCAACTTGAGCGCGGCAAATTGAACAGACGTTTGCGCTCGGCAAACGAGCGCGCTACATCGGGTGTCGGGTCGATAAAGATATGGCGATGGTCAAAGGCCAGCACCAACTTGATGTGTTCGGACAGCAGCATGCCGTTGCCAAACACGTCGCCCGACATGTCACCGATACCCGCCACCGTGAAGGGCGTTGTTTGTGTGTTGTGGCCCAGGCTGCGGAAATGGCGCTTGACAGACTCCCAGGCGCCACGGGCGGTTATGCCCATCTTCTTGTGGTCGTAACCAACCGAGCCGCCTGAGGCAAATGCATCGCCCAGCCAGAAACCGTAGTCGGCGGACACGCCATTGGCAATGTCGGAGAAGCTGGCCGTGCCTTTGTCGGCGGCTACCACCAGGTAGGGGTCGTCCACGTCATGGCGCACTACGTGCAGTGGTGGCACCACGGTGCCCTTGACGATGTTGTCGGTAATGTCCAAAAGACCCGAGAGGAACAATTTGTAGCAGGCAATGCCCTCGGCCATGAAGGCGTCGCGGTCGCTCGCTGGGGGGGCATTTTTGAGCACAAAACCGCCCTTGGAACCCACCGGCACGATGACCGTATTTTTGACCTGCTGGGCCTTGACCAAGCCCAGAACTTCGGTACGAAAGTCTTCGCGTCGATCGGACCAGCGCAGGCCGCCACGGGCCACCTTGCCGCCGCGCAGGTGCACGCCTTCGACTCTGGGTGAATACACCCAAATTTCAAACAGGGGTTTGGGCTCGGGAACACCGGGTACTTCGCGCGGATTGAGCTTGAAGCTGAGGTAAGGTTTGGCGCTGCCTGTAGATGTGGTCTGCCACAGGTTGGTGCGCAAGGTGGCCTGCACGGTGGCGACAAATTGGCGCAGGATACGGTCTTCGTCCAGGCTGGCAACCTGACCCAAGGCAGTGTCTATGCGCTGCTTGATTTGCTGTTGCGCCGCAGTGCGATCCCCGGTTTGCGCAGGGTCGAAGCGGGCCATGAACAGTTCGACGATGGACTGCGCAATGCTGGCGTTCTTGGCCAAAGTTGCTTCGATGTAGCTTTGGCTGAAGGCAAAGCCCAATTGTTTGAAGTAACGGGTGTAGGCGCGCAGGACCGATATGGCACGTGCGTCCAGGGTGGTGACCAGTACCAGTCGGTTCAGGTCATCGCTTTCCACCTCACCGCGCCAGGCTTTGGCAAATACGGATTCGAAGCGATCTTTGACGGTGGCGAGATCGGTGTTGGGCGGCAGTTGCAGGCCCAGGTCGTGGATCCACAGCGTCTGGTCATTGTTGCCAATGCGGTAGGGGTGCTCGTCCAGCACGCGTGCGCCCATTCGTTCGAGCACTGGCAGGGAGTCGGACAAGGCCACTTTGGCCGTGTTGTAGATTTTGAAGCGCAGTGTGCCCGGGACGGCGTCCAGTGGGCGGTATAGCTTGACGGCCAGAGGCGCGTCGGCAGACAGGGCCGCCAACATGTCGGCGTCTTCGGCGGCGACCTGGGCCGAGAAGTCTTCGCGGTAGGCCGTGGGGAAGGCTTCGGCAAAACGGTGTGCCATGGCCAGGCCGGGGCCTTCGCCATGGGCTCGCAACAGTTCGGTGGTGCAATCGTCTTCCCAGCGCTGGGTCAGGCGGGCGATGCGGGCTTCCAGGGCAGCCAGACTGACGTTCTGGGGTGCGTGGTCTTTGGCGCGCACCAGGTAGTGAATACGGGCCTGTGGACTGTCGGTCAGCATGGGTGTGAATTCGATGGACTGTCCATCGAGCGCTGCCATCAGTTCATTGCCGATCTTGACACGCAATTCAGTATTGAAGCGTTCGCGTGGCACAAACACCAAGGCCGAGGTAAAGCGCCCAAACGGGTCGCGGCGCAGGAATAGGCGGGTGCGTTGGCGCTCCTGCAGGCGCAGAATGCCAATGGCATGGTCGCTCAGGGTGGCGGTATCTATCTGGAACAGCTCGTCACGCGGGTACACATCCAAAATGGATTGCAGGGATTTGGCTGCATGGCTTTCGGGCACCACGCCAGCGGCTGCCATTACGGCGGCAACACGGCTGCGTACCTGGGGAATCTCGCCCACGGGCGCCGAGTAGGCGGCGGCGGTGTACAGACCCAGGAAGCGCGCCTCACCAATCACCTGGCCGCCTGCGTCAAAGCGCTTCACGGCAACATAGTCCAACCAGGCCGGGCGGTGTACCGTGGCCCGCGTCATGGCTTTGGTCACCAGCACCAGTTCGTTGGATTCCAGCAGGGCCACGGCTTCAGCCGGCAGATGGGTCTCCAGGGTGTGAACCGGGCCGCGCAAAATGCCCAGACCGGTTTCGGGCTTGGCTACCAGACTGACCCTATCGCCTTCGCGCTTGAGTTCATAGTCACGGGCGCCCAGGAAGGTGAAGTGGCGGTCTTCCAGCCAGCGCAGAAAATCGACGCCTTCCTGACGGTCGGTGGGCGACAGTGAAGAACTGGTTGCCTCAGCGGCCATGGCCTGCGCGCGCTCCAGCATGGCGCGCCAGTCTTGCACAGCGGCGCGCACGTCACTCAACACTTGTTCTAGCTCATCAACCAGGGCCTTTTGTTCGTCGGCGCTCACAATCCGGTCGCATTCCACCTGAATGAGGGACTCCACTGGGTCAGTGCGCCCGGCAGCACTAGCGGCAGCAGCGCTGCTGACGGTGAGTACTTTGCCCGTGGCATCGCGTGTGATGCTGAGCAAGGGGTGAACAATCCAGTGGGCTGTGCGGTTGTTGCGGTTGATGGCCATGGTGACCGAATCCACCAGAAAGGGCATGTTGTCGTTGACGATCTGTACCACCGTGTGATCGCTGACAAAACCGTCTTCAGCCAGTGTGGGGTTGAAGACCCGGATGCGCGCTGTATTAGCAGCGCGGGGTGCATCCAGCAGACGCCAATGTGCGTTGGCAATGGCAAACAAAGTGACGGGGCCACGGGCTTGCAGTTCGTCGGGGTCGGTGTTTTCGAAATAGGCAGCGACGAAATCGGTGATTCGACTGGAAGCCGGACCTGCGTGTTCCCGGGTATAGGACAGCAGCTCGGCGAGCGCGGTAATGGTCATTGTGTGCTCCTGGATATCTTTTGGATGTGGCGGATTCTAGGCCTGCACCCGGTGCTTGAGTCGGTCTTTCTACTGGCAGTCATGGACTTATGCAAGAGTCGCATTACGCTCAAGCGGTACCATCGCTGCATTGCCATTTCATTCAACCCACGCCATGCCACTTCAATTCGCAACCCGTCTGAACAATGTAGAAACGTCCGCCATCCGCGAGCTATTCAAGCTGCTGGGCAAGCCCGGCATCATCAGCTTTGCTGGCGGCTTTCCCGACCCGGCCATGTTTGATGTGGACGGTATCCGCGAGGCCGTCAACGCCGCGCTAAGCACCGAGCCCGGTGCAACTTTGCAATACGGCGCCACTGAAGGGCACTCCCCGTTGCGTGAACAACTGGCAGCCTTTATGGCGAGCAAGGGGTGTAACGACGTAACGGCCGAGGACCTGATCGTTACCACTGGCAGCCAGCAGGCGCTGGACCTTCTGGGCAAGACCATGATCAGCCCCGGCGACAAGGTGATTGTGGAAGGCCCCACTTTTTTGGCCACGATTCAGTGCTTCCGTCTGTATGGCGCAGAGCTGATCAGTGCCCCGATAGACGCCCATGGCGTGCAAACCGACACACTGGAAGCCTTGATCGCCGAACACAAGCCCAAATTTGTCTACCTGATCCCCACCTTCGGCAACCCCAGCGGTGCCATGTTGAGCCTGGAGCGCCGGAAAAAAGTGCTGGAACTGGCGGTGAAGTACCAGACCCTGATTGTGGAAGACGACCCCTATGGCGATTTGTACTTCAACGCCGCACCACCGCCCAGTCTGTTGGCACTGAGCGCCGATGTGCCCGGCAGCCGCGCGTTGCTGGCCCACTGCGGCTCCTTGAGCAAGGTGCTGAGCCCTGGGCTGCGTGTTGGCTGGATGATTGCCCCGCCCGAGCTGCTGGCCAAAGCCACTATGTGCAAGCAGTTCAGCGATGCCCACACCAGCACCTTCGCGCAGGCTACCGCCGCGCAATACCTCAAGGCTGGGCGCATGCCAGACACGCTGGCCCATGTTCGGAAGGTATACGCCGAACGTGCTCTGGCCATGGGCAGCGCGCTGCGCAGAGAGCTGGGTGATGCGATTGATTTTGTCCAACCGCAAGGCGGCCTGTTTGTGTGGGCACGTTTGACCGGGGCCGGTGGCAAGCTGATTGACGGCGGCGAGTTGGCCAAGAGGGCGATTGAGAAGGGCGTGGCCTTTGTACCGGGTGCCCCGTTTTATGCGTCCAACCCCGATCTGTCGACCCTGCGCCTGAGCTTCGCGACGGCATCGGTCGAAAAGATTGAAGAGGGCGTCGGGCGTTTGGGTGCGGCGCTGGTCGCATGAAGCACAGCGTAGAACGCGGCAAGTTCGTGCTACATCGGTGGATGAAGACACTGCTCGGCCAAACTCCTTGGCCTAGTGGACTGCCCGTGGTGACCCAGGGCTTTGCCGGCGAAGCCATCAACGAGCCTGGGCCCAACCCTGAGACTCCTTTGGTTTCGGTGGTCATGCCGGTTTACAACGCGTGCCGTGTCAATAAACAGTTTCTGATCAAGGCGCTGGACAGCATCGCCAACCAGACCTACAAAAACGTCGAGTTGGTCATTGTTGACGATGGCTCTACCGACGAAACCCATGCGGTCTGCCAGGACTATCTGAAGGCCCACCCAGAGCTGCGGGTGCAGTACCTCAGGAAGGCCAATGGCGGGCAGTCCTGCGCGAGGAACTTTGGTGCACGGGCCAGTCAAGGAGACTACATCGGTTTCCTGGATCAGGACGACGAATGGTATGAGAACAAGCTGGAAAAAGTAATTCCCTGGCTGGCCAATAAGACCATAGACGTGCTGTACACCGACGCGGACAACATCGATGGCGACGACAACGTGACTTTTGGACGCATCCATGGCCAGTACCACTGTGGCTGGCCACATCCCAAGTCGTCATTGGAGGATATTCTTTTCAAAGACATCTTTGTGATGCCTGGCCTGATGACTATCAAGAAGTCTGCTTTTGATGCGGTGGGTGGGTTTGACGAAAAGTTGTCGGGCTACGAGGACGATGACCTGTTTCTGCGGCTCTACGAGCGATTCAAGTTTTTCTACCTACCCATCCCCACATTGCGCTGGCGCATGTATGGTGACAACTACAGTTTCTCCCACCGCATGCTTGCCAGTCGCGTGTACTACTGGAACAAGCTCATCGCAAACTACACCCGTCAGGGGAAGGATCGTTACCGCGTGCACATGATCTCACTGCGTTTCTTCTGGCAATTCATGGGGCAGGCCAAGATGCAGTACCAAATGGACAATGAGATGTGCTGGGATAGCTACAAGGGTGCCAAGGGCATCTTGCCCCACCTGCCGTGGCTGCCGCGCGCCATTTTTTCACTGGTATTTCTCTTTCCAGATCGGCGTATGCTGCCGCTCATGTCCCGGACGCGGGCCGTTTTTGGGCAGTAGACTTGGCAGGTTCACACAGGCCTTTTAGCAAAGGAATACCATGGCATCATCCCAACCCGTTGCTTCAGAATCCAGCGACTTTCTCATTGTGGGTGCCGGTATCGCCGGTGCATCGGTGGCGTACTATTTGGCACCACATGGTCAGGTTACTCTGCTGGAGCGCGAATCCCAGCCTGGATACCATTCCACCGGCCGTTCTGCCGCGCTGTTCATGGCCAGTTATGGTGGGCCGCAGGTGCGGGCTTTGTCGCTGGCCAGCCTGCCGTTCTATGCCAACCCACCAGAAGGTTTTTCCGAACATCCCCTGATTAGCCCGCGTGGCGCGATGATGGTGGCATCTGCTGAGCAAACGGAGGCGTTGGATGCCCACTGGCAGGTGCTCCAGCAGTTGTCGCCTTTGGCGCGGCGCCTAACGACGCAAGAGGCCCAGGTGCTCGTTCCGGTTTTGCGGTCCGATGTGGTTGTCGGCGCCAACTATGAGCCCGATGCCACCGACATGGACGTGCACGCTATCCATCAGGGTTTCCTCAAAGGCATGCGCCGCCAGGGTGGCACGCTGGCCTGTGATGCCGAGGTGGTTGGCCTGCGCTACGATGGAACCGTGTGGCATGTGCAGGCAGCTGATGGGCGCACCTGGACGGCGAAAGTGGTGATCAACGCTGCTGGCGCCTGGGCAGATGAACTGGGGCGTCTGGCCGGTGCCCAATCGATTGGCCTGCAACCTTGCAGACGTTCGGCCTTTGTGTTTGCACCGCCTGAAGGGGTGTCAGTAGAAAAGTGGCCCATGACCTACAGCGCGGGAGAAGATTGGTACATCAAACCCGATGCCAGCATGTTGCTGGGTTCGCCCGCCAATGCAGACCCTGTTCCACCACAGGACGTTCAACCCGAAGAACTGGATATTGCCATGGCCATGCACGCCATCGGTGAAATGACCACGCTGGAAATACGCCGCCCGCAACGCACCTGGGCCGGCTTGCGCTCCTTTGTGGCTGATGGCGGGCTGGTGGGCGGCATGGACGCCAAGGCGCCAGCATTCCTCTGGGTGGCCGCGCAGGGCGGCTACGGTATCCAGACGGCGCCCGCCATGGGCGAAGCCTGCGCCGCGTTGGCGCGCCGTCTGCCTTTGCCGACGCACATTGCGGCCCAGGGGCTGACGGCTGAAATGCTGGGGCCGCAGCGACTGAGCAAAACTTGAATCCAATTGCCGGGCTGGGTCAAATAACACGACGCCGCAACAACTGGCGCCAGGCGACGGCGGCAATCACGGCCCAGACCAACGTGCGCAGGCTCATGGCGATCACCGTACGCGGCTCGTAGGCGCCACCAAAATACACGTGCACGCCAAAGGCTGCGAAAGTGAGCGCTGTTGCAGCGACAATGGCGACGGCCAGTAACGCAGCCCAACGCTGCTGCATCCATAGCCCAGCGCCGGCGATGACATACGCAAAACCTGCTACGAAGTTGAACCAGAGAACAAATGGCACATAATTTCCGGCAGAGGCGCGTGCAGCCTCGCCACCGAACAGGACCGTTCCGCCTTCTTTGATGGTCAGCAGGCCAAATCCAACAGCGACTAGGGAAATCACCCGGACCCAGACGCTGCGCTGCTTATGTGTCGTCATGCGTATTCCTCTCAGTTCATTTAGTAGTTCTGGATATTCCCAGACCGCCCGTCCCAGCGATCATTCAAACCCCCGTCCTTCACCCGCTTCCTCATGGGTCACTCCGTCGCGGATGTGGTAGATGCGTTTGAAGGTCGGGATAATTTTCTCGTCATGCGTGACGACAATGATGGCGGTTTCGTATTTGCGCGCCATATCGTTGAGGATTCGGATGACGGCCATGGCGCGTTCTGAATCCAATGGTGCGGTGGGTTCATCAGCCAGGATTACCGGTGGACGATTGACCAAGCCGCGCGCAATGGCAACGCGTTGTTGTTCGCCACCCGAAAGCTGCGAAGGCATGGCTTTTGCCCGGTGTTGCACGTCCAGAGCAGTGAGCAGATCCAGCGCACGCTTGCGCGCCTCGCCGTTGGGCACGCCCGCGAGCATCGGTAGCAACGCCACGTTGTCCGTGACATCAAGAAATGGAATCAAATAGGGGGGCCTGAAACACGAAGCCGATCTTGTCGCGCCGCAAGGCTCGCAGGTCGCGCACTTTCCAACCCTCATCGTAGATCACTTCATCACCCAGCGTCATACGCCCGGCAGTAGGGTCGATCACTGCGCCCAAACATTTGAGCAAAGTGCTTTTGCCTGAGCCGGAAGGGCCAATCAACCCAACCACCTCGCCGGGTGCTACTACCATGTCCACGCCCTTCAGGGCGTCGACGGCTGTGTCACCCTCACCATAGCGCTTCTTTATTCCTTCGATGCGAATGCCTTTACCCATCATCTCACCCTCCAATCGCTTCGGCCGGATCGACCTTGAGTGCCATGCGAATGGCGACGAGGCTGGCCAGAACACAAATCACGAGTACGGTGAAAAAACCGGCGATGGTGTCGAACGGTATCAACAGCACATACTTTGGGAAGAGCGGTGCTGCAAACGTCGCAGTGATCTTGCCGACCACAAAGCCGATCACGCCCAAGGCGAGAGCCTGTTGAAGGATCATTGCGGCGATGGTCCGGTTGCGGGTGCCGATGAGCTTTAACACCGCGATCTCACGGATCTTGTCCATTGTTAGCGAATAGATGATGAACGCCACAATGGCGGCGCTGACAATGGCCAAAATGGCCAGGAACATGCCGATCTGCTTGGCCGAGGTGGCGATCAATTTGCCGACGAGGATGTCCTCCATCTGCGCCCGGGTGTAGACCGTCAAACGCTTCCAGCGCCGGATGGATTCGGCCACCTCGTCTGGTGCGTGGCCGGGTTTGAGTGTGACCAATACGGCATTGACAAAAGCATTGGTGCTTTGCGAAGCAATTACCGCATCGAGTAGACCGGGAACGCCTGCTTGATTAAAGGCGGGGTTGGCTTCGGTGCGCCGTCGGCTTTGCCAAATCGCATCGTTGTCTTTGAGGAATTGCGCCTCCTGGGCGTCCTTGAGCGGGATAAATAGCATCGGGTCGCCACTGGAGGACACCATGCGCCGGGTCAAACCCACGATGGTGTAGTGGTTGCGCCGGATGGCAATGCGATCTCCGAGTTTGAAGCCGGATGCGATGTCTGCCACCGCCTCATAGTGACCGCGGGTAAGCTGGCGTCCGGCGATAAGATACGGCGGCCAACCGGGTGTGACTCCCAATTCGCCCGGCGCGATGCCGACGATCATGGCACGTACATCGCTCTTGCCTTCGTCTTTGCGCACCTGCATGGTCAGGTAGGTAATGTTCGAAGCCCGGGCGACGCCCGGCATGGCCAGGATGGTGCGATATGTGCCGTCGTTGATGCTGGATGACTCCGCATAGGGGCCTAGCGTGTCGCGTTGCACTACCCACAAGTCAGCGCCACTGTTGTCCAGCAATGCTTTGCCGTCATCCACCATGCCCCGATACACGCCCGCCATGACCAGGGTGACACCAATCAGCAGACCCAGGCCGACACCGGTGAAGACGAACTTTCCCCAGGAATGGAGAATGTCGCGTCCGGCCAGGCTAATCATCGAGACACTCCCGGAATCCGGTCGACGGTGTGGATGCGGCTCTTCTGCGTCAGCTTCTTTTCGCTATAGGTGACAATTTGGTCGCCCACATTGAGTCCGTCGCGGACCTGTACGAAACCATTCAGGTCCGAAACGCCGAGTTTGATTGGGGAAAAACGCAGGTCGCCGTCGACGATTTGCCAGACACCGACCTTGTCGCCTTCGCGCTGGACGGCAGCATTGGAGATGGTTGGCGCCGCTGCAAGCGCCGGCAGATCGACCGTAACCTCGGCCAGTTCACCCATCGGCGGCAGCGGTTGTGGGATGGTATCGAAGACCACTTTAGCCAGCATTTCCTCTGTTATTGCATCTGCCTTGGGCTCTACGCGCAGCACCCGGCCCTTCAATGTCTGGCCGCTGCGGGAACGCAAAACGATGCGTGCCGGTAGTTCTCCGGTCAGCCCTGATGCGCTAATCTGGTCGAAGCGTACGTTGACCCACAGGCTTTTGGTGTCGATGATTTCTACCACCGCCTGGCCAGCAACGATGGTCGTGCCAGGGTCGGCATCCCGCACGGCGACCACGCCATCGACCGGCGCGATCAGGCGCAGATTGCTCCTCTGCGCGACCAGCCCTTCGCGGTCTGAGCGTGTGCGGGCACTGTCTTCCCGAGCGGCAGATACTGCTGCATCGGCAATCTGCAGTTCCTGGCGCTTGGTGGTTACCATTTCCTCGCTCACTGAGCGCACTGCAAACAGTTGCTCGTAGCGGCGTGCCTGGGTTTGTGCGTAGATTTGCCGAGCCTCTGCCTCGCGCAAAGCCGCCTCTGAACGCTTGAAAGAAGAGTTTTGTGAGCGAACCCGGTCATCGAGATCAACCGGCTCCATCTCACCAAGCATCTGTCCGGCCTTGACCTGATCTCCCACATGCACATCCAGGCTCTTGACACGCCCGGCGAATGTGGGCCCGATCTTGTAGGTGTAGCGCGCCTCTACCGTGCCGATGCCAAACAACGCTGGCGTGACCGCCCTTGACTCAACGGTTGCAAGCGTGACTGCAACCGGTGCGAGCGGTCCAGATCGCAGACCCACATAGATGAAGACCACGAGCAAGAAAACGATGACGGCCAGCAGTGCCAGTGTGCGACTTTGCAAAGGTAATTTTTTCATTGTGTACTCCTGATACCACGTCGGTAGATTGCAAATACTCTTGGCGCATCGCGCTGCATTTTTGTCACATCACCAGCGAGCAGTGACTGCATGATCAATCCCTGAATCGTGCCAATGAACAGCGTCGCTGCAGCCTCGCTATCCAGTGAGAAAGACAACTCACCGTTTGCCTTGCCTTGCTCAACGAGACGAAGCAGACGCTCGCTGTAACGTTGAATCAAGGTCTGCACCATGCGCTTGGCCGGCGTCGATTCGGCACGTTGAAGCTCGCCAAACATCATCCTGGGCACACCGGGGTGCTCCGCCACAAATTCGATATGACTCATGAACATGGCCTCCATGGCGGCCAAGGGTGACTCGATCCCTTGAGTCGAACGATCAATTCGTGTCAGAAGTCGTTCGGCCACCCACTCCATGACCGCCTGCCAAATGGCTTCTTTGCTCGGGAAGTGCCGAAACAGCGCGCCTTGGGTCAGGTTCATGTGTTTGGCAATCGCTGCAGTGGTGATCTCGCTAGGATTTTGTATGCCGGCAAGTTCGACGACGGATTCGACGGTCATTGCACGTCGTTCATGTGCCGGAAGGTTCTTTGTAGGGGTATCCACGGAGGAAGATCCTTGTAAAAGGTAGTAATTAATTACTATCTTATCACCAAGAATTGAAGTCTACAAGAAAAGCGGAAGCGCCTCTCGAACGCGCCCTACGAGAGTCGACGTTCCTTTGGCTGAATCAAACTATTGACCTATTGGTTTAATTGGAGTGATGTGAACTGAGCCAATCCATAGTCAGTCCAATCGAAAAATGCTATTAATAGTATAGCTACCAAGTAAATTTACACGAGGGCTAGAGGCCAATTTGACCGATGGTAATTTTGCTACTGAAGGTCTTTCACCAACCGTTGAAACTCAGGGGCCTGGTCCAGTAAATCCCCGCCGACACTGACCAGTGCGCGCACCTGCTCAGGCGCTAATTTGAAGGTCGTAGGCACTGCCATCATCCGGTCGCGCTGGGTTTTGTCGGCAATGTCTTGTAGGCTTGTTTCGATCAGGTAAAACTCGGGCACGCCGTCGTAGGGGCTGTCTGGCTGGCGGGATAGCTCCAGTGCTTCCTGGCGCCAGTAATGGAAGCTGGTTCGGAGCCAAGTTTTCGTTTCGAACGAAATATTGTTCATCAATGCATCCAACACGGCAGAAGCCATCTGACGGATGCTGGGTGGCTCGCCCGTTTGGTCAATGCCTGAGTCCGGTAGTACCTCGGCGCTTACCACCAGAAAAACCACCTTGCGCACTCCGCTCACACCCATGCGTTTGAGCAACGGCCCGAAGCCACCTCGCACCACGCTGGATTCCAGTGGCCCGCGCAGACCCAGGTTGTCCGACACGCCACCGTCGATCAGGTGAATCCAAGGGCGGCCATCGGTTTCGCTGGAATTCAGGTACGAGTCAAAGTCGGCGGCATGGCGTTGTGCGCGCAAGGCCCAGGACTCGTCCTGTGTACCCCCGGTTGCTTGCTGCACCCAGTGGGGCTGCTTGTAGCCGCAATGCCCACCGTGGTTTTTCAAGGTCACCGGTCCAAACAGAATGGGCACTGCACTGGAAGCAGCTACCGCGCGCGAAATCGGCAGGGTGGATAGGTCAGTGCACAGCGGGTCGAACTGGTCCTGGGTGAACTGAAAGTCGGCGCCGCGGTTCAAATCGGTGGCGTGGATCACTATCAAGGGGCGTTGCCGACGGGCCAGCAGGTCGGCATAGGTTTTGCCAGTGAACAGGCGCCGCTCGATGATGGCGCTGAGCAAATCTACCCGGTCGTTGTTGGACCAGCCCAGCACTTGGGCCATGCCGTTGACAGACACGTAGTGGTCCCATAGCTCGGTCTGAAAGTCGGCATAGAGAAAGCGCTCAGGAAATTCCGAGAAGAAGGCGTCGCCATGCAATCCGAAGTACGCCGCAGCATAACTGCCACCCGAGACCGAGTTGATGACGTCAATCTCATCGAGCAAGCGCCGTGGCTTGCCATTCCAGTGGATGGGAGTGTCACGCAGTTTTTGCAGCACGCCGTAGGCTAGCGCTGCTGATCGCGTGCCGCCTCCCGAGATGGACAACACCACAAAAAGACCATCACTATTGTCCGGTCCGGGCGATAGGTTGGAGAAACGGTAGCCGTATTGGGGGCTGACGGTGTCCAGTAGCGCGGCCGGTTTGGGTGGCAGTATCAGCGTGGTACAGCCGCCCAGCAATACGAACAGGCCTAGCAATACCAGGCCCACCCATCTCCGCCAGCCAGTGAAATGGCTCAAGGCTTGCGAACAGCCCAGGTCCAATAGCGCACCAAGTCGTCCAGGCCTTCAGGGCCGGAAACCGTGGCAAATGTTTGCAGAGCCTTGTCGTTCTGACCGGCCTGGGCATAGGCAACCGCCAGGTGCAGGCGGGCATCTTCTGGGTGCTTGGGGATGCCCTTGGCAATGCCTTTTTCCATCAACTCCAGCCCTTTGTCGAACTGCTGCATGCCCACCTGGTTGAAGCCCAGGTTGAACAGGGCAAAGCCGTCGGGCTTCTTCAATGCACTGATGGTGTCAGCTGCCAGAGTCTTGCGGTCTTGTTCGACCTCGTGGGCCAGCTTGGTGCGCAGCTTCTTGTGGGCGTCGGTGTTTCCCAATAGTCCTTCGGCCGCACCTCGCTCATAAGCGCTCAGGCCTTCAGCGGAATAGCCCGCCTTTTGGGCCAGTTCAATGTAGTCCGTATAGTCCACCGCATCTTCTAGGGCGCGGGTGAAAAAAGCCAGCCGCAAAGTGTCAAGTTGCAGGCGGATGGACAGGTCGGAGCGGTTCAGCAGACGGTTGATCAGCGAGCGCCAATGTTCCTTTGTGGGGTAGTACTTAACCAGCTTCTCCAGCGCCCGGGTCGAGGCGGCCGTGTCCTTGAGGTTCGTGCGGGCCTGTGCCAGCATCGTCAGGTGGGCTTGCGAAGGGTTCTTTTTGGCCTTTTCGTCCAGTGCGATTTCTTCATCAATGAGATCACTGCCACGGGCCAGATTACCTGCAAGCAACAACGATTGAATACGCACATCTTTGACGGCTTGCTCGGTTCCGCCGGCCTGGATATTGCGATCCATCCATGCAGCGGCCTTGGTGTAGTCCTTGGCGCGGTAGTGAACAATGCCAACCGCCTGCATTAACCGCAGCGATTCGTCCCCCTTGAGCCATGCACCTGCCTTGTCCAATTGCAGGATTTGCTCAAGCAATTTGGTTGCACCAGCGGCGTCTTCTTCGCCTATGGCAATACTCAATGCCAATCGGTCGATGATGTAGGACTCGTAGGGGGTCTTGTCTGCTACTGCCTGGGCGATCTGGAGTTTTTCTTTGGCGGCAGCAAACTTGTTCTCTTTGATGAGATTCTGCGCATCCAGTAGCGGTGCGCTCAAATTGGCGCGAACACCCGGTGCAGTGGGTGCCGAAGCAGCCGCAGCAGGGGTTGCGGCGGTTTGGGCATTCACGAGGCCAATGGCCAGTACACAGGCCAATAGGGTGCTTGCTTGAATAATACGCATGGTCATTTGGTCTTTCATTACTTGCCAGAACCGGGGTTGCACAGCGCATGTTGCCCCAATTGCACAACGATATCTTGCGCTTTCTTTACTTCGGCCACGGTGGCCACCGCGGCGATGTTGGAGACCAGGCTGCCCAAGTATTTGCCGGTGCCATCGGTCAACGATTTGAGCGCGATGCAGCGGTTGGCCAGATGCTTCTTGACGATGGTCAGGTCGGCGGCGTCACGCACTTCTGCAGCCACCACGCCCAACGCCAGTACGCCGTCGTTGGTGGCGTCCACCAGAGCAAGTTGCTGGGTTACCAGCTTGAGCATGTCCTTGTCATTGGGAGATGCCGTTTTGGTGCGCTTGGTCAGGTCAGCCAGGCTGGCGGCCAAACTTCCAGAGAGCTTCAAAAATTCAGAAGCGGATTTACCGATGGCGGCCTTGTTTTGTGCGAATGCGGGTTGCGTCAGCAGTGCAACAGCCAGCAGAGAAGAATACAGAATGCGAATGGTGGGCATAGGAATAAAACCTTGTGGGTTGAACGTGGGCGAAACTGTACACCGGTTCTGGGGCGGGTTGCAGAGAATGGCGCAAACATCCATTGTGTCCTGTGCGAATGCCCGAACGTGAACGATGACATTCGCACTGTCTCGATCATGACTGGAATGGGCTTTGGGCGCTATGACCGAAGCATTGGCCCCACTCTGCCGGTCGCTGCAATTCGACACCGCATTGGTGCTGTGTCAGGCCTTGGTGCGTTGGTCTGCCAGCCAACCCTGCACATAGGCGCCCACCGCGATACCCCCCAGTGCTACCAGCAGCGCCATATTTCCCGTGCCCAGCCCGGCAATCGCAGGCCCAGGGCATACGCCGCACAAGCCCCAGCCCGCGCCAAAAATGGCGGCGCCAACGAGGGTGTCGCGGTCCATCACTGAAGGGCGGTGTGCAAAATGGTCGCCCAGCATCGGGCGACGCATCACGCGCGGAGCCCACTGGTAGGTGATGACGGTCACGCACACCGCACCACCCATAACCAGCATCAGGCCAAAGTCCTGAAAGCGCAAAAAGCTCAGAACCACTTCGGGCGACACCATGGTGGAAACCGCCAGGCCAAAGCCAAACAGGGCGCCACTGGCCAATACGGCGAGGAATTGTTTTGACGTCATCCGTGTGCTCCCAGGTACAGAACGGCGTTGGCTGTGGCGAAACCCGTGGCCATAAAGGTCAGAACCGCCACCAGGGAAGGCCACTGTAACGAGCCCAGGCCGCAGATGCCGTGGCCTGACGTGCAACCGTTCGACAACCGGGCTCCAAAACCCACCAGCACGCCTCCGACACCGAGTTGCCACAGCGGAATGCCCGTGTGCAACGGCGGGCTGGGCCCCAGAGTGATCCACCAGATGGCAGCACCCACGATCAATCCGGCGGCAAACACCAGACGCCAGGCACGTGTGTCCGTAAAACGGGCCTGCTGGAAGAAGGCCCGCGACGACACGAACGACCAGGTGCTGCTGAACACCGTGCTCATACCGCCCACCCAGCCGGTCAGCAGGTAGAGCAGGCTTACACCGGTTCCGATCAAAAGGCCGCCCAGCAGGTAGTGTTCCCAGCCCAGCGGGAAAAGCGATTGCATCATGCCGACCCCCGTGTATTGCGCAAAAAGGTGAAAGCATACAGCGGCTACCCGCAACGTGCTGCCAGCGATCTGCCGGTACATTGCAAGCGCAACGTGTTAAAAATCGGTCAAACATGGGCAAACTACAGGAGTCAGCGTGAATTCCATCTTCGATCAGGATCTTGACAAGAATCCCGCCAACTACGTTGCGCTGTCGCCAACCGGCTTTGTGGAGCGCAGTGCCGAAGTATTTGGTGACTTGCCGGCCGTCGTGCATGGCGCGCGTCGCTACACCTGGGCGCAGACACGTGAGCGCTCGGCGCGCCTGGCCGCAGCGCTGCGTGTGCTGGGCGTGCAGCGTGGCAATACGGTCAGCGTGATGCTGCCCAATACACCCGAAATGATTGAGGCGCACTACGCCGTGCCGGCCATCAATGCCGTGCTCAATACCCTCAACACCCGGCTCGATGCGCACCTGCTAGCTTGGCAGATGATGCACTGCGAAGCCCAGGTGCTGATTACCGACCGAGAGTACGCACCCGTCATGCGCGAGGCACTGCACCAGCTGCGCACTGAACACCAACGGAGCATCACCGTCATTGACGTCTGCGATAGTGAATACACTGGCGATGGCGAGACCCTGGGCACACTTGAGTACGAATCCCTGTTGCTTGCCCACGGACCGCTGGCGCGTCTGGACGGCCCCGTTGACGAGTGGGATGCGATTGCGGTGAGCTACACATCGGGCACCACCGGTGACCCCAAGGGTGTCGTTACCCACCATCGTGGTGCGTACCTCAATGCGGTATGCAACGCCGCCACCTGGACGATGCCGCACTTTCCGACCTACTTGTGGACGCTGCCACTGTTCCACTGCAATGGTTGGTGTTTTGCCTGGACGGTTGCCATGCTGGGTGGCACCCAAGTGTGTCTGCGCAGGGTAGACGCGCCCGCTATTCTGGAAGCCATGCGCGAACATCGCGTGGACCACTACTGCGCCGCACCTATCGTGCACAACCTGTTGATTGCCGCACCGGCCGAACTGCGCGAGGGCATTCGACAGAAGGTGCGTGGCATGGTGGCGGGTGCAGCCCCGCCGGCGTCCATGATTGAGGGTATGGCAAATATTGGCTTTGACATCACCCACGTGTACGGTCTGACCGAGGTCTATGGGCCGGCCGCCGTGGCGGTCAAGCGTCCTGGCTGGGCTGCAGAAAGCCTTTCCGAGCAAACCCGCCTGAATGGCCGTCAGGGTGTGCGCTACCCACTTCAGGAAGGCATGACCGTGATGGACGCCCAGAGCATGGTGGAAACACCAGCGGACGGCAGCACCATGGGTGAAATCATGTTCCGTGGCAATATCGTGATGAAGGGGTACCTGAAAAACCCCACAGCGACCGCTCAGGCGTTTGAGGGTGGCTGGTTCCATACCGGTGACCTGGCGGTGATGGAAAGCGACCGCTACGTCAAAATCAAGGACCGTAGCAAGGACGTCATCATCTCGGGTGGCGAGAACATCAGCTCGCTGGAGGTGGAAGACGCGTTGTACCGGCACCCTGCAGTCGTGTCCTGCGCCGTGGTGGCCAAGCCCGACGAAAAGTGGGGCGAGACGCCCGTCGCCTATGTGGAATTGAAGGCTGGCGCCGAGGTGACTGCGGCCGATCTGGTGGCCCACTGCAAGGCCCTGCTGGCGGGCTATAAAGTGCCGCGCGACATCCGTTTTGAGTCCATTCCCAAGACGTCCACCGGCAAGATCCAGAAATTCGAGTTGCGCAGCCGCATTCGTTCCAAGACGGCTTTCGAGTAGCCATGGCTTCCAGCAAGCCCCGTATCTCTGGCCTGGCTGCCTTGGGTGGCCTGGTGTACTCGACGGACTCCGGGCGCATGTGTCCAGATTGTCGTCAACCCATTGCCCAATGCACCTGCAAGGCGCCAGTCGTGCCCACGGGTGACGGTGTAGTGCGGGTCTCCCGCGAGACCAAAGGGCGTGGCGGCAAGGCCGTCACCGTCGTAAAAGGCGCGCTAATGGAGCCTGCTGCGCTGGTGGATTTGGGCAAGCAGCTCAAGGCTGCCTGCGGCAGTGGTGGTACCGTGAAAGATGGGGTCATCGAAGTGCAGGGCGATCACTGCGAACGGGTCATGCAACTACTCAAGTCGCAAGGCTTCACCGTCAAACGCGCGGGCGGGTAGTTCAGTTGGGCAACAGGTAGCATGTAACCTGAATTGGAATTTCACGAATATGAGTAAGGGGCCGCATGTCCATGTTTCTTGATGCCGACGCCGTCACACACGGAATCCAGCTGGCGGTTGCGCCCGTGTTTCTGTTGACGGCCGTGTCCGGCATGATTGGCGCCATTGCTGGACGCTTGGCCCGCATCATTGACCGGGCGCGATTGGTCGAAGAGCGTGCCCGCCATTCCGACGACCCGGAATTTTTGCAGCGTGCCCAGCGCGAGCTGTCGGAGCTTCGTCAGCGTGGCCGGCTGGCCAACGGCGGCATTGCCTTGCTGACCTTGTGCAGCGTTCTCATTGGACTGACCATCATCGTGCTGTTTGTGGGCGAGACCACGGGCTTTCAAATCAGCCGCTGGGCGGTGGGTGGTTTTCTGTCGGGCGTTGTGTGTTTTTTGCTGGCGCTGCTGTGTTTTCTGCTGGAAACTTATATTGCTACCCGCTTGCTCAACTTTCACATCCCAGGCAAGTTCTAGCGCTATTGCCGCTGGTTGAGCGCATCACATTTTTTGCATGAACTCGTAGACGCGATACGCAGCGTAGGCGTCATTGGCCGCGTACACTAGCTGCGCTTCGGTGAGTCTGGGGAGTGCCCAATTGGAGGTCGCTGCCTTCTTGGACTTGATGAAGCGCTGGTTAAACAACACTGCCACGGCGCCCTTGACGCCCATTTCCTTGCGGTAGCCGCGTTGTCGAAACAGAATGTTGAGTTCGAGCACGTTGGCGGGCTCGATCCCGAATTTGGTGACGATGCGTTTGCGGTCATCACCCAAGCCAAAACCGGCCTTGGTGATACCTGCAGTACCCAATAGATCACCCACCATGGCGCGGCACACCGGGTCGTGCAGTTGAAACACCCAGGCGCGGTCGGCTGTGGCCAGTTGCACAATGTGCGGCCCTTCGGACACCTGGTCTTTGACGAAAGTGGGCTTGGACTCGGTATCAAAACCCCAGACCACTGCTTGGCCTAGTTCATCACGTGCCCGCGATGCCTCTTCAGCCGTGCTCACCAACACAATGCGGTTCAGGCCCAGACGCTCAAATGGCGGCAACAGGGCGATGTCGTCCTTGCTGGGTGTGGCGTGGGTGGTGTGCATATGCGCAGTGTCAGGTTGCAACGTTGCTCTGAGCGGCGGCGGCAGCGCGCAGTTTATCCTTTTTGCTGGGACGCTTGCCTTTGATGCCGCCGTTGCCATCCACGTGGATGGGCGCTGTTGGCACCGCGACTTCAGTGGGTTCAAATCCGGTTATGTGTTCCAGCGTCAGTTGCATGCCCTGGCGTTTTTCAATCAGGTGAAAGTGGGCCTGTGTGTCGGCGCTGACAAAACTCACGGCTAGGCCCGGTTCCGTGGCGCGCCCGGTGCGCCCAATGCGGTGCACATAGTCTACCGCCGAGCGGGGCAGGTCGTAATTCACCACGACCGGTAGTTTGATGATATCGATACCGCGCGCAGCCAGATCGGTGGTGATGACCACCTCCCACTGTTCGTTTTTGAATTCGGCCAGCACCTGCTTGCGTGCACCCTGGCTCAGGTCGCCGTGAAAGGCGGTGGCGTAAATGCCCGCCTTGTAGAGCTTTTCGGCTACCAGTTCGGCTGCGTATTTGGTGGCGACAAAGACCAATACCCGCTTCCAGCCCAAGTCTTTCATCAGGTGGCGCAGCAGTTGGGTGCGCTGCTTGGTGTCCACCAAAATGGCGCGTTGTGTGATGACACTGGGATGTGGTTCATCGGGCGTTACAGCCAACTGCACAGGGTCACGTAATAGGTGCTGGGCCAGCGTTTGCACCGCTTCGGGGAAGGTGGCAGAAAAGAACAGGTTTTGCCGGCTGGGGGGTAGCTGGGCCAGAATTTTGTCCAGCTCTTCGCTGAAGCCCAGGTCCAACAGCCTGTCTGCCTCATCGAGCACCAGGAGGCGCACGGTGGACAGCTGAATGGCGTTTTGACCTGCCAGATCCAGCAGCCGTCCGGGTGTGGCCACCAACACATCGGCGCCGCCGCGAAGGGCCATCATCTGGGGGTTGATGGATACGCCGCCTGCAACGGCAATCACTTTGGGCGGCTTGGGAAGTGACTGAGCCAGGCTACGCACCACCTCAGCCACTTGAGTAGCCAGCTCCCGTGTGGGTACCACGATCAGGGTGCGAATGGCGCGTGCCATTTGTTCGTTGTCGCCTTGCGTTAACGTGGGTAGCCGTTGTAACAAGGGCAGGGCGAAGGCAGCGGTCTTGCCAGAGCCGGTTTGGGCAGTTGCGAGCAGGTCACGGCCTTGCAGGATGACGGGAATAGCCTGCGTTTGAATGGGCGTTGGCGCTGTGAATCCGAGCGCGTTGGCAGCGTGGACCAGGTTTGGGGCAAGGCCCAGGGAAGAAAAACATGGGCATGGGGCACCAACCCTAGTTGGGGGTCGAAAGTCTTGGAATCAGGAATTTGTTCGCGCATTTTCCCTGTCCGCCAGGTTGGGGAAGGCTGGCCACTGACAGCCAAAAAGGGTGTTGGGCCTGTGGGTATTGGCGTGGCGCAAGACAGGCCCTGGGTGAACTGCACGATACTGGTGCCATGACCAAGACCTTAAAAATTGATTTTGTATCCGACGTGTCCTGCCCCTGGTGCGCGGTGGGGCTGGCTTCTCTACAGACCGCCCTGGAGAGGGTCGGGCCGGAGTTGCAGGTTGAGTTGAATTTCCAGCCATTTGAATTGAACCCCCAGATGGTGGCGGGTGGCGAGGATACGACCGAACATTTGAGCCGGAAATACGGCTCCACACCCGAGCAGGCGGCAGCCACTCGCGAGGCTATCCGTGCGCGTGGCGCCGAATTGGGGTTTGTCTTCAACCTGGATAAGCGTTCACGCATCTACAACACGTTTGATGCCCATCGCCTGTTGCATTGGGCGCATCTGGAAGGGCAAGGGCGTCAACTGGCGCTGAAAAAGGCCCTGCTTAAGGCCTATTTCACCGATGGTGAGGACCCCAGCAACCACACGGTGCTGGTGCGGCTGGCGGGCGAGGTGGGGCTGGATAGCGAACGCGCCAAGGCCGTTTTGACCAGCGATGCCTATGCGGCTGATGTGCGGGAGCAAGAGCAGTATTACCAGCAGCAGGGTATCCACTCTGTGCCGGCAGTGGTTATTAACAACAGCCACCTGATTTCAGGTGGACAGCCGCCAGAAGTGTTTGAAAAGGCCCTGCGCCAATTGGCGGCGCAGCAGGGCGCTTAACCCTGGTGCGCCTTTAGTGGCCTACTGGCAGCCGCAGCCGCCGTTGCCACCACCGCCACAGCCCGTGGTCGTTGCTGTGGCTGCGGTCGTTGCAGCTACCGCGGCCGATGCTGTGGTTGTTGCCGCGCCCTGGGCGCCTTCGAAAACAGGGAACAGCACATTGTTTTCCAGGTGGATGTGGTTTTGCAGGTCTTCACCAAACTGCGCCAGGCCAATGTAGAGCGCGCGCCACGTATTGCAAGCGCCTTCGGGCGGTGTGGCATCGTTGGTCAGCGCGTTGATGCGGTCAAGCTCCTCACCATGGGTGATGTGCTCGGCGCGCATCATGGCGATCGGCTGGCTGACAAAGGGGTGACCGCCGGTGCGCAGCATGGGGAACAGAACCTGCTCCTCTTTCATCATGTGTTCCAGCAGTTCTTGTTGCACGCTTTCCAGCAGGTTACCCAAGCCGGCGGGTACGTTGGGGTTGGCTTTGTGCACGAGCTCTACCCGGTGCGCCATGCGGATCAGTTCGGGCAGTTGGGCACGGTGAACATCGTGGTAACGGGAAACGATGTGGTCGATGAGGGCTTCAACGGTCATTTCGTCCGGAAGCGAGTCGGTGTGGTCCAGCGCGGCCAATTGGGCCACAACCGCATTCAGATCCAGGTTTTTATCTTGTGCGGCCTGGCGCAGGCTGACGTTGCCATGGCAGCAAAAATCCAGCTTGGCGGCTCGAAAGACGGCAGTGGCGCCCGGTAGGTTTACGGCGATGCTGCCCAGAGATTGTTCGGCAAGCTCGGAAGTGTCGGATGCAAACTGCTGACGGGCGTTCATGCTGGTCTCCTTAAAGATTCATTTGAAATAGATATTTTATAGCAAATGTGGACTTCGTATGAATGTTTGATTTGGTTAAACCCGATCGGCTCGGAAGTCGAGGGCCGGATTTCAGATGGGGGAGAGGACTTCCAGCAGCCGGTCCAGCCCACCAGACTCGATGGATACCATGGCTTGCTCGCGGACCTTGGGTTTGGCGTGGTAGGCCACCGACAGGCCGGCCGCTGCCATCATGGGCAGGTCATTGGCACCGTCGCCCATGGCAATGCACTGGGCAGGCTCAATGCCCAAGAGCGAAGCCACCTCCAGCAAAGTGCGGCGCTTCTCCGCACCGTCGCAAATATCGCCCCAGGATTGCTCCATGACGTGTCCGGTGAGCTGGCCGCAGTTGGGGCCGCTGTGGATTTCGAGCAAGTTGGAGCGCGCAAAGTCGATCCCCAGGCGCTCTTTGACCCGATCGGCAAAGAACGTGAAGCCGCCAGAGACCAGCAACACCTTGAGTCCCGCCGCTTTGCAGGCGGCCACCAGTTCGGTTGCGCCCGGATTGAGTTGTAGGCGCTGCACATAGACTACTTCCAGGTCTGCGATGGTTACGCCCCTGAGCAAAGCCACCCGGCGGCGCAGGCTGTCTTTGAAGTCGGTGATCTCACCGCGCATGGCCGCTTCGGTGATGGCCGCCACCTCGGCTTTGCGGCCCACCGCGTCGGCAATCTCGTCGATGCACTCGATGTTGATCAGAGTGGAGTCCATGTCGAAGGCAATGAGCTTGAAGTCGGACAACTTCTTGCCAGGCTGGAAGTTACGCAGGACCAGGCCGGGTGCGAATGGTGTAGGTTGCATAGGTAAAAATGCTATTGAAATAATAGCTACTTACGTAGTATCTACGAGGGCTATAGGCGTATTTCGTTCAAAACAATTCTGAACAGCTATTAAAGCTTAGTTTAATCGCTCATCGCCAAAAGTTGATCAGCAAAGTCATGACGATACACGTCCTAATTCAGACGCATGGCGCCAGCGCCCAGGATGCCAATCAGTCCGACTACGATCAGATAAATGGCGACGATGTAGTTCAGCAGCCGGGGCACCAGCAAAATCAGAATGCCAGCGAGCAGCGAGATCAAAGGTGTAAGGCCAAGATGCAGGTTCATATCGATTCCTATACGGTTGTTAGGCGAGTCAATGGGCTCACCAAGACTGGATCATGCCGTGCCCGCCTGAGCATGTGTGTGTGCCACCGCACATAGTGGGGGCATGGGCCACCGCAAGGCAGCTCCCGTACAAGCCCGAAAATCCAGCTGGTCACCAAATCCTGCCATAACGTGCTATTTTCGGGCTCCAATACGTTCTGCGCTGATATCGCTTGAGGCGTTCCTGAACCATGTCATCCCTACCTGTCGCCGCCATCACCTTACCCGGATCGCTGAAGGCATTTGACCCGTTTGATCGGCTTGGCGCAGCGGTGCGCCACCGACACATCAGCCGCACTGTGCACTGGCTGTTCCTGATATCGGTGCTGTGGCTGTCGGCATGCGCATCCCTGCCCGACCATGTCGACCGGCCCGTCTCGACCGCCTTGGCCAACCCCACACAAACGCGCCTGGGCAGCGTGATCGCTGACCGTGCAAAAAAGGCGGGAACACGCAACGACTCCGGTTTTGCGCTGGTTGGCAATGCCGAGCTGGCTTTCTCCAGCCGCATGACCCTCATCAAGGCCGCTGAAAAGACCCTGGACCTTCAGTACTACGCCATCTTTTCCGACAAAACTACCGATCGCCTGTTTGACGCACTGCGCGATGCCGCCGCCCGGGGTGTGCGCATTCGCATCCTGTTGGACGATTTCAACACCTCTGGCAAAAACGCCCAGGTGCTCAAACTGGCATTTGAAAAGAACATGGAGCTGCGCCTCTTTAACCCGCTGCCGGGAGGGCGCAGTTCGCTGGTCTTGCGCATCATCGCGAACCTTGACGACGTCGACCGGATACAGCGTCGCATGCACAACAAGATTTTCGTGGCTGACAACGCACTGGCCATAACCGGTGGTCGCAACCTGGGTGAAACCTACTTCGGGCAGAGTCCAGGCACCAACTTTGTAGATATTGACGTGCTGGCAGCCGGGCGCATCGCGCGTGACCTGTCGCGCAGTTTCGATGCGTACTGGAACAACCCGCTGGCCTACCCGGTGCAGTCATTGATGACAGCCCAGGAGATAGAAGCCCTCAAACCCGCACTCGCCAACAGCAAACCGGGTGAGCCAGGCGAACCTGCCGATGTCGCAGCCGCAAATAACGCCGTCGGAATAGCCGCAGCCGAATCCCTGCTGCCCATGCCGCAGGCAACCGCGCCGACCAGCAACGACAGCACGGCTGACAACGCCGCCAGCACGATCGCGCCGTTACCGGATTCAACAGACCTGCGCCTGCTGAAATGGACCTGGGCGCCGTCAACCTTGCTGGTGGACAAACCCGGCAAGATCGCCGCTGACGCCGATAGCACGGAAGCTGCCGAAGACACTACCGTAGACGGCCTGCTGCAACTGATGGCACAGGCCAAAACCAGCCTGCTGATTGTGTCGCCCTATTTTGTTCCGGGGGAGCGCACGATGGGCCAGTTTGCCGACCTGCGAAGACGCGGCGTGCGCGTGCGGGTATTGACCAACTCACTAGCGTCCAACGACGCGCCTGCCGCCCATGTCGGCTACGCCCGCTACCGAAAGGCGCTGCTGGAGATGGGCGTTGAGCTGTATGAAATGCGCGCTGAACAGAAAGGCACCTTCCGCAGTTTTGGCTCTGCGGCGACGATTTCATCCGGCTCCGTCGGCGGTGGCGGCAGCTCGCGCGCCAGCCTGCACTCCAAGGTGGTAGTGGTGGACGACCGGTTGCTGGTGGTGGGTTCCATGAACCTTGATTTACGCTCACAACTGCAAAATAGCGAGGTCGCCGTTGCCATTCGCAGCCGCGCCATTTCAGCCGAAGCCAGTCGGCTGATTGAGCCAACCATGGCAACTGGCGCCTACCGGGTAGAGCTCGAAAACGACCATTTGGTCTGGCGCGCGCCGCAAGGCTCCAACCTGAAAGACAGCGCCACCGAGCCTGACACCAGCGCCATGCTGCGGCTGGCAGTAAAGCTGCTCGGGCCTTTTGCGCCTGACGAGATGTTGTGAAAGGTCGACCGACGAAATTCTTGGCGTTGCAGTGCCATTTTGGTGTCTTGCGTCGGTCGAACGATCTGTTACAGCATTAGACCCCGTTCAATTGCGTGGCTCACCCTGCTCGTTGACGGTGATCGTTGGGCCGGGTGGGGCTGTCATTTGAATGTGATGATCCTGGCCCTTGAAGGCGTAGGTTACATCCCAGTACTGGGTGCGGGCTTGGCTTGGCACGACTTCACAGCGTTGTACATCTTGGGTTGCGGCCTGTGAGTTGTTGGCGTTGCCGCCTACTTTTGAGCCGATTACCGCCCCGGCAATTGCGCCGCCAGCGGTGGCAATATCCTTGCCGGTGCCGCCACCGACCTGATGGCCCAGAATGCCGCCCAGCAGAGCGCCAACGACCGCACCTGGAACATTGGCATTGGTCTGGTCCTGGGGCACTTGTCCGCGTTCGACCCAGCAGCGCTTCTCGGGTGTTCCGACCACGGCTCGCACCGAGGTCACATTAACCTCAAACAGACGCTCGTCGTTGCGATGACGATAGTCAGTCGCGGCCAACGGCATCGGCGCGTAGCTCCGGTCGTCGATGCGCATATCGCGGCGCAGGTTCCGCACCGAAGAAATGCGGTCGTTCATACCCATCGCAGCCAGTGATGGATATTGGCCCGGGCGCAAGACCATGCAGCGACCGTCAAACCGCGCGTTATCGCAGACCTCCCAGCGCTCGTCACCAACCACCACAGCTGATGATGCGCGGTCATTGAAACCACTTCTAGACAGATCTTCTAGTGGCCGGTCGGTAGTGATCCTGCGTCCCCCGAAGCCCTCCTGTTCGAAAAAGATGATTTGAGCTGGTGCAGGTCCCGGAGGGGTCACCTTGGTGGCAATGTTGCGAACCGATGAAATTCGGTCGTTCAGCCCAGTTCCGCGCAGTGATGGATACTGGCCTGCGCGCAACACAACGCAACTACCTTTGAAACGAATATCGTCGCAAGCCTCCCACTGATCGGGGCCGCTCACGACGATTGAGGAGACCCGGTCATTGAAACCTTTGTTGCGGAAATCCTCTACCACTGTGTCGGTCGTAAACGAGCGCCCGCCGAAGCGTTCATCCTCGTAAAAAGTGATTTGCGCCACAGCAGGTGCCGGTGCGGGCGCATAGCGCCGCTCATCGATGCGCTGGCTGTGGCTAATGGCGCGCACCGAGGAGATGCGGTCGTTCAGACCCATGGCGCCCAGAGTCGAATACTGTCCGGGACGCAACACAACGCAGCGGCCAAGGTACCGCACGTCTTCGCATACCTCCCATCGCTCGCCCGTCACCATGACAGAGCTAGCGCGGTCATTAAAGCCGAAACGGCCAAAGTCGGCGACGTTGGTTTGCGCAGTGAACGCGCGACCCTGAAAGCCCTGATTCTCGTAAAAAGTGACTTGCGCGTTGGCTTGTGCGGCTGCTACGACCACCGCGATTGCCAAGGCTGCCTTGGTGAGTGTTTTCATCGTTAGCTCCTATAGAAGTTGAGGCCGGCTACAAATTCCCGCCTTGTTTGCACCAAACTCCAAGTGAGCCCGGTAGTCGAGTGGGAACTGTCGCACCAATACAAGCCGGCTTCCGTACGCCGGCGCACACAAATTACTTAGAATTTCTTTTGTCCCTTGCCATGCAAGCGTTGGACAAAAAAAGACAGGCTGAGCCTGTCTTTTTTGCGGAACCACGTTGGCTGCTTACTTGCCGGTGGATGCTTTTACATCGGCCTTGCCTTCGGCTTTGGTCGTCTTGGTTTCGATTTTGGCGATAGCTTTGTCACCAGCTGCCTCGACCTTTGCCTTTTCGACTTTGGCGTCGGCATTGGCAACGACCTTGTCGGTCTTGGCATCTGCCTTCACGGCTTCATTGGCTTCGGTTTTCACGGCTTTGGCGTGGGCTCCAGGCTTTGCCTTCGCGGTTTTTTCATGTGCTGCAGCTTTGGTTTTGGCTGCATCCTGATGGGCTTCGGCTTTTGTGTCACTGGCTTTTGTTTCGGCCTTTTCGACTTTGGCGTCGGCTTTCATGTCCACCTTGGCCTCGGCTTTGCTTGCAGCGGCGTTGGCCTTGTCAGCTTTGACCCCCGCTTTCACCGTTGCGGGCGTCACTGGTGTCATGGGAGAAACCGGTGCTTGTGCAAATGCGACGCCGACAAACAGGGTGGCGAGCAAGGAAGCGAGTAATTTGTTCATGTAGGTCCTGTGGGTAGAGTATGTTGTGACGATGAATTCGTTGCAACTGAGTAGTCAACGGCAGGGCGTTGCACGCAGTTGACCGGCCTTACACCATGTTGCAACTCAACACGGAGCCTTCACAAAACACACTTTGCGTTGCGCAGCCACGCGCAATGGCATGCCTGGCCCAAAGCAACGGGCTTACTTGGCAAATGCCTTGCGGCCGTTCCTCAAAGCCCGGAATACTTCCCTGCGCAGAACTTCTGCAGTCAAGTCCGACTTGAGCAAAACCAAATCAATATCGGGATCATTTTGAAGCTGCTGCAAGCTATGGGTGAGCCCGGGTTGCCCGGTGCGTATAAAGATGGTCGGAATATCGCGCAGCTGCAATTCATTACGCAACCGATGAATGGTGTCGAGCCCGTCCGTGGGGGTGTCCATCACCATGTCCATCAGGACCAACGCTGGCAGGGTTGAGCCGACTTGGGAGATCTGTTCTATGGCATCCTGGCCCGAATAAGCACTGTGAATGTCGATGGAGCGCCCTTCACAGTCCTGTCCATTGAACGCAATTTTTGTGACAGCATGCACGTCCCGGTCGTCATCAACTACCAAAACAACCCATGGTGCCCCGCTGGGCAGGCAGGCATCCTCGGGGTCATCCAGAAACATCAGATCATCATCGGTATCGGTCATGTGCAACCCTGTTTTATAGTGAATTTTTAGCGACGGCGCGAACACCATGGCGGTTGGGGTAGTGCCAGTATGGCGAAGTTGCTTGAAGGTTGCAATCACGCACCATCTTAGCCGTGCCGAAATGGGCTTCGTTGGCCCAGTTCGTCCAGATAGCCCGCGATGCCTTCGCCCTCACGCTCCAGAAACCGCGCCACCGCATCGGCAAAGGCGGGGTGGGCCAACCAGTGGGCACTGGTGGTTTTGACCGGGAGTAGGGCGCGGGCCATTTTGTGTTCACCCTGTGCGCCGCCTTCAAAGCGCTGGTAGCCGTGTTCTATGCACCACTGCAGCGGCTGGTAGTAGCAGGCTTCAAAGTGCAGGCAATCCACCCGTTCCAGCGCACCCCAATATCTGCCATAGGCTACTTTGACTAAATCGTTTGAGTCATTCTGGCCGCTAGCCCTCGTCGGATATGAATCAATCGCTATCAAACTACTAGCAATCGGGGTGCCGTTGCGCTCGGCGACGAATAGCAACCAGTGCTCGGCCATGGTGTCGGCCATGCGGGTGAAGAAGTCGCGGTTCAGGTAGGGTGCGTTGCCGTGCTCCAGGTAAGTACGCTCGTAGCAGTTGTAGAAAAAATCCCAGTCGGAAGCTGTGATGTCTCGACCCTGGGCACTGCGAAAGCGCACGCCCGCGTCGGCAACCTTGCGCCGCTCCTGGCGAATTTTTTTGCGCTTGTCTTGGGACAGGGATTGCAGGAAGGCGTCGAAATCTCGGTAGCCCGGTTGCGTGACGGTTTTTCCAGTGAAACTGCACGGTGTGGCGCAGCATCAGACCTGCTTGGGCGCAGGTGGAAGCATCTTCGTCTTCTACAAACAGCAGGTGCAGTGACGACATGCCGCTCTGCTTACACCACTGCAACATCGCCTGAAGCAGAGCAGCACGGGCGGCCGGGTCGCGGGCCATCAGGCGGGCACCGGGTACTGGGGTGAAGGGCACGGCGCTGACCGCCTTGGGGTAGTAGGCCAGCCCGTGCTGGGCGTAGGCATTGGCCCACGCCCAGTCAAACACATATTCGCCGTAGGAGTGGGCTTTTTCGTACACCATGCAGGCGGCGACCAGTTCGCCAGCTTGGTGCAGGGTGATGCAGTGCGGTGTCCAGCCGGTGCGGGGAGAGGCGCTGCCACTGGCGTGCAGCGCGGCCAGATAGGCGTGGCGCATGAAGGGGCTGGGGTTGGACTGGGTTTGCAACAGCGCGTCCCAGGCGGCACCATCGACCTCCAGCGGCGAGTTGGCCACCCCAATGACATAATCATCAGTCATGGCGCACCCCGTGCGCGCTGAAGGGCACTGTGGTGCCGTGTTCAACAAAAAAGTTCCGGTTCATGACTCTCAAACTGTGCGTTGCGCAACGTAATTTCATCGTCGGTGATCTGGACGGCAATGCGCAAAAAATCATCACCGCCGCACAACAAGCCTACGCCGATGGCGCGCGCTTGCTGCTGACGCCCGAGCTTTCCATTTGCGGCTATGCCGCAGAGGACTTGTTTTTGCGACCTGCATTTATCCATGCCTGCGATGATGCCGTGAAACGCGTAGCCCACGCTTTGGCCGGGTTAAAGGACATGACGGTGGTGGTGGGTCACCCCACGGGTGGCGACAGCCGCACCCGATCCGTGGCGGTGCAGCAGCGGTTCAATGCTGCCAGCGTCTTGTGCGAAGGGCGGGTCGTGGCAACCTGCACCAAGCATGAGCTACCCAACTACCAGGTGTTTGACGAGCGCCGTTATTTCACACCGGGCGATGGTGCGTGCGTGTTTGAGGCGGGTGCGCCGGGGCAGCGCGTGCGCGTGGGCCTTTTGATTTGCGAGGACGCTTGGTTTGAGCAACCTGCTCGCCTGGCCAAGGAAGCCGGAGCACAACTGCTGGCGGTGATCAACGCGTCGCCCTTCCATGTGGGCAAGGGTTATGAGCGCGAAGAGATGATGCGCCAGCGGGTGCTGGAAACCAGCTTGCCGCTGGTCTACGCCCACCTGGTGGGCGGGCAGGACGAGGTGGTGTTTGAGGGCCACTCGTTTGCGCTGGATAGCGATGGCACGGTGGCTGGTCGCGCCCCAAGTTTTAAGGAAAATAGCTTTCTAGCCCTCGTGGAATCTACACAAGCTACTATGAAAATAATAGCGAAAGTGGAGCCGGTACGCACCCCTGAGCAGGACCTGTGGGATGCTTTGGTGCTGGGCGTGCGGGATTACGTGGGCAAGAACGGCTTTCCGGGGGCCATTTTGGGGCTGTCGGGCGGCATTGATTCGGCCCTGGTGCTGACGATTGCGGTGGATGCCCTGGGTGCTGACAAAGTGCGCACGGTGATGATGCCTTCACCGTACACGGCGGACATCAGCTGGCTGGACGCCCGCGAGATGGCGCAGCGCATGGGTGTGCGCTACGACGAAATCTCTATCGTGCCGGAGTTCGAAGCGTTCAAGGCGTCGCTGGCGGGCGAGTTTGCCGGTCGCGCCGAAGATACAACCGAAGAGAACATCCAGGCCCGCATCCGTGGCACGCTGTTGATGGCACTTTCCAACAAGTTTGGCAGCATTGTGCTGACCACCGGCAACAAGTCCGAGATGGCCACGGGTTACTGCACGCTGTACGGCGATATGGCTGGCGGGTTTGCGGTCATCAAGGATCTGGCCAAGACCCTGGTGTTCAAAATGGCGCACTGGCGCAATGCCAACGACCCCTATGGCACGGGTGCCAGCCCCATTCCCGAGCGCATCATTACCCGCCCGCCCAGTGCCGAGTTGCGTCCCGACCAGAAGGACCAGGACAGCCTGCCGCCCTACGAGGTGCTGGACGCCATCATTGACCGCTATATGGAAAACGACCAGAGCATGGCCACCATCGTGGCGGCTGGTTTTGCCCAGGCAGATGTGGAGAAGGTTACGCGCCTGATCAAGCTCAACGAGTACAAGCGCCGCCAGGCTCCCGTAGGGATTAGGGTGACGCACCGGAGTTTTGGCAAGGATTGGCGTTATCCTATTACGAACCACTTTAGAGCTTAGGAAACCTATGAAACAAATCACCGCCATCATCAAGCCATTCAAACTGGAAGAAGTACGCGAAGCTTTGGCCGAATGTGGCGTAACCGGTCTGACCGTCACCGAAGTCAAAGGCTTTGGTCGCCAAAAGGGCCATACCGAGCTGTACCGTGGTGCCGAGTACGTGGTGGATTTTTTGCCCAAGGTCAAGATTGAAGTGGTCGTAAAAACCGATGATGTGGACCGCTGTGTGGATGCCATCGTCAAGGCTGCCCACACTGGCAAGATCGGCGACGGCAAGATTTTTGTCACCAGCGTCGAGCGTGTGGTGCGTATCCGCACGGGCGAGCAAGACGAGTCCGCTATTTAAATAGTGCCCCCACGCTCCCCCACGTTGTGGGGGTCGCTGCCCCCCGAGGGGGCTGAACCGGCTTGGGGCGACCCTGCGCGGCGTTCGCTTCTTGGCTAGAAGCGGTGTACCAGCGCCGCCACCCAGATACCCAAACACAGCAGCAGGCTGAGTAACACGGCTGCGCTGCCCATGTCCTTGGCGCGCTTGGACAGGTCGTGCCATTCCGGGCCGATGCGGTCAATGGCAGCCTCTACTGCTGTGTTGAGCAGTTCCACCACCAATACCAACACCACGCTGGCGGCCAGTAAGGCCGTCTCCACCCAGGTGCGACCCAGCCAGAAAGCCAGTGGCAGCATCACGAGTGCGGCGAGGGTCTCCTGGCGAAAGGCGGTTTCAGCCCAGCCAGCACGCAAGCCGGCCATGGAATAACCGGTGGCGTGCCAGAAGCGGCTCAGGCCCTTGCGGTTCTTTTGTGGGTTGACGGGAGCAGGCGAGGGTGTTGTCTGCATGGGTTGTTCAGCGACTCAGCGGTTCGGATGAGACCAGTCGGGTGCCGGCCATTGCATCGTGCCAGAACTGGCCTTGCGCCTGGAAGCGGCTTAACAGCGCCCACACTGCTACCCAGCCAATGATGATGACCACCGATTCACCTCCGCTCAGATGAAATAGCGTGGCAGCCATCAGGGGCGGTAGAAACCAGAGCCAGCTCAAGCAATAGCGCCCCAGAGCACGCGTTTGGGTTATGGCTTTCCCATCGAGGCCGACAACGCGGATGTTCCAGGTTTTCATCGCCAGGGTTTGACCCTTGGCCCAGAACCAGACAAAGTAGATGCCAAACACCACAAAGATGAAGGTTTGCAGCGCGTTGCGGTTGTCCAGGGCGTTGCGGGTCTGGCTAAGCGTGCTGAACAGGTAGCCGGCCAGGAACATCACGCCAAACAGCAGGATGCCTTCGTACAGCCAGCAAGCCATGCGGCGCCAAAGGCCGGGAGTAATCATTTCAGTGGGCATGGTGTGTAGATCAGGAACGCCCGGGATTGTAGGTCCATGGCGATTCGTCATCTCGATTGCTGCCCGGCGCAGACCCGGCGGTCCCGGACTAGTTGGGCGACAGGGTATCGCTGTTGATGCCAGGCGTTTCGTTGTTGGTCGGGACTTCCGGCGGATTGTCTGCCGGCGGTTGCGGAATAATCAATTTTGGCAGCAATGTGTTTGGGTCAATCTGCGATTTGGCAGGCGTCGCCGAGTCCGCTAGCTGGCCGGATCTGCGGGTCACCGGAACAACGGTCAACTTGTCGCCAGCAGTCGGTGTGACAGCAACTGCAGCACCAACCGGTTTTCGGGGACCTTTGGCGGCCAGTTGTTTCTTTTCATCCGAACTCAGTTCCTGGTAGGCAGCCCACTCCGCCGCCCGCTCTGCAGGGCTCAGTTTTTTGTATTCCGCATAGTTCAAGCGGGCCAGCTCCCGCTCTCGGGGTGTGAGAGCTGCCCACTTGGCCATACGGCTTTGCAGTTTGGCTTGGACCTCGGGACTACGGCTGGGGTAATTGGTGGCCAGTGCAATCCACTTGGCCTTGTGGTTGGGCCCCAGGGAATTCCAGGTGCCTGCCAAAGGGTTCAGGATCTTCTGATGAGCCTGGCTCAGCTCTTGCCACTGTGGACCCCCTGCTACCACGGGTGCGGACGCTTTGTTAGCCGGTGCAACGGCCTGCACAGTTGGAGCGGCGCCCGGCGGCGTATGGTTGAATACAAGCGTGGCGAGCAATACCAGGCCACACACCATTGCAAGCCCCCAATTCAGACTTGGCGTCAAACGGGGGGTTATGCGTGCAATGGAATCAACAAACGACATGGATACGCAAAAACTTTAGTCGCGGCGATTGGTGCTCAGGTAGCGAACAAACCCGGGGTCGGTGAAGGCAGCGGGCGGCAAATCGTCCGCGAGAAGCTCGACATCGACATCGGCAATCTCTTTGGTAACCCGTTGCTCCTGAATCACTGCGATGGCCAAAAGACCCGCAACAAGTGCCAACAACGGAATAATAGAACCCAGACGGTTCCAGAGGCCGTTGTCAGCGTCGCCGCTGTTCAGAGTGGCGGCACTGCCATTGGTGTTGATATTGGAGGCGGTTTGTAGTTTGACAACCTTGCGCTTGGACAAGGCCAACATGCGGGCTGCCTTCAGGCGCTCTGAAATATCAGGGGAAATACCTTGGGAGGTATCCGACAAGCGTGCGGCAACATTGCGGCCAAAACGGTCTTGGTAGTTATCGATTTGGTGTAAGTCAAGTGTTTTCATAGTCGTATTCCCTTTGCGCTGAGGGCTTTTCCCAAAGCGTGGACTGCCCTGGAACAGTGTGTTTTGACACTGCCCTGCGAGCAGCCCATGGCTGCTGCCGTTTCGGCAACGTCCATATCCTCCCAGTAACGCATCAAAAAGGCTTCCCGTTGACGCGCCGGCAATTGCTGTACTTCTATTTCTATCTCACGCAAGGTTTGTGCCCGTTCAGTCAGCGTCTCGGCACTTTCACTTTGTTCGCCGCCACTGGCGATATTCAGGGTTTCCAGCAGGTCAAAGCTGTCATCGTCACCGGCGGATTCAAAGTCGCTCATGGTGGAAAAAAGCGCCTTTTGCGTCTTTTGCCGTCGAAACCAGTCCAGGGTGCAGTTGGAAAGGATGCGTTGAAACAGCATCGGCAACTCTTCCACCGGCTTGTGGCCGTAGTGTTCCGCCAGTTTCATCATCGCGTCTTGCACAATGTCCAGTGCCGATTCGTCATTGCGCACGTGGTACACCGAGCGCTTGAACGCACGTTTCTCTACGCTCTTCAAAAAATCGGACAGTTCGCGTTCGGAAGCCAAGTGGTAAAAACCGAAAAAATCAGGAACAAAAGTGCCTGAAGGCACCGAGGCTGCGGCTTTTTTGCGCAATAGAAGTGAATTATCGCACTCGCTGGATCAACTTTGGGCTTGATCACGTCAATTGGGGTTAGTCGGTGTGATAATGGGGCTTGCAATCAAAAGGCAAACGGGCTTTGATTCGGCGCAGCATTCAATGCGTCCATGGTCTTAGTCCTAAGTCCCGACGCGACTCCACAAGAGTTTGCGAAGGGGCACCCAAGGTTTTTCGTCAGAGAAATTCACAAAGGTTCATCATGGAAATTTCAAAAGCTGAAATCGCTTCAGCATCCGCTGCATCCCATAAATCGTCCGGCGCGCAAGAGTTGCGTGGGGCTGAAATCGTGGTCAAGGCCCTTCAGGCCGAAGACGTCAAATTCATTTGGGGCTATCCCGGCGGCGCAGTTCTGCATATTTACGACGCGTTCTACAAGCAAGACACCATTCAGCACGTTCTGGTGCGCCACGAGCAGGCAGCTGTGCACGCGGCAGACGGCTATGCCCGTGCCACTGGCAATGTTGGCGTGGCGATGGTCACGTCTGGCCCCGGCGTTACCAATGCCGTGACCGGAATTGCAACGGCTTACATGGACAGCATTCCGATGGTGATCATTACCGGTCAGGTGCCAACGCACGCGATCGGGTTGGATGCGTTTCAGGAATGCGACACCGTGGGCATTACCCGCCCCATCGTGAAGCACAATTTTCTGGTCAAAGACGCCCGTGATTTGGCCGAGACCATGAAAAAGGCATTCCACATCGCCAGAAGCGGTCGCCCCGGACCTGTAGTGGTGGATATACCGAAGGACGTGTCGTTCAAGAAGGTTCCCTACGCTGGTTACCCGTCGTCGGTGGAAATGCGCTCTTACAACCCGGTTCGCAAGGGCCACGGCGGGCAGATTCGCAAGGCTTTGCAATTATTGTTGACCGCCAAACGCCCCTACATCTATACCGGTGGCGGCGTGTTGCTGAGCAACGCCTGCGCTGAGTTGCGTACCCTGGTGGATATGCTGGGCTATCCGGTTACCAACACCCTAATGGGCCTGGGCGCCTACCCTGCCACGGACCCCAAATTCCTGGGAATGCCGGGTATGCACGGCACGGTGGAGGCCAATAACGCCATGCAAAACTGCGATGTGTTGCTTGCGGTTGGCGCACGTTTCGATGACCGCGTGATTGGTAACACCAAACACTTTGCACAGAACGAACGCAAGATCATCCATATCGACATCGATCCGTCGAGTATTTCCAAGCGCGTCAAGGTCGATATTCCCATCGTGGGTGATGTGAAGGATGTGCTCGGTGAAATGATCGCCATGATCAAAGAGAGCGCAATCAAACCCGATGTCAACGCCCTGGGCGCCTGGTGGGAAACCATTGACGGCTGGCGCAAACGGGACTGCCTGAAGTACAGCATGGGCAAGGGCGATGTCATCAAGCCCCAGTACGTGGTGGAGACGTTGTGGAACATGACCAAGGATGCCGATACCTACATCACATCCGACGTGGGCCAGCACCAAATGTGGGCTGCGCAGTACTACAAGTTCAATGAACCGCGCCGCTGGATCAATTCCGGTGGTTTGGGCACCATGGGCGTGGGCATCCCCTATGCCATGGGTATCAAGCTGGCCAAGCCGGACAGTGAAGTGTTCTGTATTACGGGCGAAGGCTCGGTACAGATGTGTATCCAGGAACTGTCAACTTGCCTGCAGTACAACACGCCGATCAAGATTGTGTCGCTTAACAACCGCTACCTGGGCATGGTGCGCCAGTGGCAAGAGGTCGAGTACGAAGGACGATACAGCCACAGCTACATGGACGCGCTGCCCAATTTTGTGAAGCTCGCCGAAGCCTATGGCCATGTAGGCATGCTGATCGAGAAGCCACAAGATGTGGAGCCGGCGCTGCGCGAAGCGCGCAAGCTCAAGGACCGCACCGTGTTCATGGACTTCCGCACCGACCCGACCGAGAACGTGTTCCCCATGGTTAAGGCCGGTAAAGGTTTGACTGAAATGATTCTGGGGTCGGAAGACCTTTGATTGCCCCGCTCTTTAATCTTTTTTGACGAATCTATTGTTTGCCAAGCCCCAGCGTTACCGCGATGGGGGGAGGGCAGCGAAAAGAGGAATCTATTCTTATGAAACACATCATTGCAGTATTGCTGGAAAACGAGCCTGGTGCTCTATCCAGGGTGGTCGGACTTTTTTCGGCCCGTGGCTACAACATTGAATCGTTGACGGTGGCACCCACTGAGGATGCCACTTTGTCCCGCATGACGATCCAGACATCGGGTTCTGACGACGTAATCGAGCAGATTACCAAGCATTTGAACCGCCTGATTGAAGTGGTTAAAGTGGTTGACCTGACCGAAGGCGCCTACATCGAGCGCGAGCTCATGATGGTCAAGGTGCGTGCGGTGGGCAAGGAGCGCGAAGAGATGAAACGCATGGCGGACATCTTCCGTGGCCGCATCATCGACGTAACGGACAAGAGTTACACCATCGAATTAACGGGTGACCAGTCCAAAAATGACGCGTTCCTGGAGGCATTGGAGCGCGCAGCCATTCTGGAGACGGTACGTACCGGCTCTAGTGGTATTGGGCGTGGCGAGCGCATTCTGCGGGTTTAGTTTAGTCAGTTGGGGTCAGAGCACATCGCTTGCGCGAGCGGTCTGACCCGCAAATTTTTAACCATGGAGAGATGAAATGAAGGTTTTTTACGACAAGGATTGCGACCTGAGCCTGATCAAGGGCAAAACCGTTGCCATCATCGGTTACGGCAGCCAGGGTCACGCACACGCCCAGAATCTGAACGACAGCGGCGTGAAAGTGGTTGTCGGTCTGCGCAAGGGTGGCGCTTCTTGGGACAAAGTCGCCAAGGCTGGCCTCAAAGTTGCCGAAGTGAACGAAGCAGTTGCTTCCGCAGATGTGGTGATGATTTTGTTACCAGACGAAAACATCGCTGGCGTGTACACAGAGATTGAGTCCCACCTGAAGCAGGGCGCGTCGTTGGTGTTTGCACACGGTTTTAATGTGCATTACAACCAGGTCATTCCTCGCGCCGATCTGGACGTGTGGATGGTCGCTCCCAAGGCCCCTGGCCACACTGTGCGCAATACTTACACCCAGGGTGGCGGCGTGCCCCATCTGATTGCCATTCACCAGGACAAATCTGGCAAGGCCCGTGACCTTGCTCTGTCTTACGCCATGGCCAATGGTGGCGGCAAGGCCGGCATTATCGAGACCAACTTCAAGGAAGAGACCGAGACCGACCTGTTTGGCGAGCAGGCCGTTTTGTGTGGCGGTGCCGTTGAGCTGATCAAGATGGGTTACGAGACCCTGACCGAAGCCGGCTATGCGCCTGAAATGGCCTATTTCGAGTGCCTGCACGAGTTGAAGCTCATCGTCGATCTGATCTACGAAGGCGGCATTGCCAACATGAACTACTCCATCTCCAACAATGCGGAGTATGGCGAGTACGTGACTGGCCCTGAAGTCATTAACGACCAATCTCGTGCTGCCATGCGCAATGCCTTGAAGCGCATCCAGAATGGCGACTACGCCAAGATGTTCATCCAGGAAGGTCGCCTGAACTACCCCAGCATGACCGCACGCCGCCGCAACACGGCCGACCATTCCATTGAGAAGGTCGGTACCCAGTTGCGCGCCATGATGCCCTGGATTGCCAAGAACAAGCTGGTCGACCAGACCCGCAACTAAGCCTTAACGGCACCACGCAATGGCCACTTAGGTGGCCATTGCTATTTGTTGCGGCATTTCCCGACTACCATCAGGTCGGAAACAATGTATGCGGGTCGTTTCGTGATCCGTAGTTACTATAAGTTTGATAGCGCCTTACGTAATATCTACGAGGGCTGGAGGCCAATTTATGCATGACGGTGACGATTTCGATGAATCCGAAACAGAATTGGGTGTGATCAAGAAGCGCCGCAAGGGCATTTACATACTCCCCAATTTGTTCACGCTGGCGGCGCTGTTTGGCGGCTTCTACGCCATTGTGATGGCCATGGATGGTCGTTTTGACCAGGCGGTCATCGGAATTTTTTGCGCCATGGTGCTCGACAGTCTGGATGGCCGGGTGGCACGCATGACCAATACCCAAAGTGCATTTGGCGAGCAAATGGATTCCCTGTCTGACATGGTGTCCTTCGGCGCCGCACCGGCGCTGATTGCTTACCTTTGGGCCTTGAAGGGCCTGGGGCGATGGGGCTGGATTGCTGCCTTCGTCTACTGTGCGTGTGCTGCGTTGCGATTGGCCCGTTTTAATGTAAATACCACCGTAGTCGACAAGCGGTTTTTCCAGGGATTACCGTCGCCTGCAGCGGCTGCTCTGGTTATCGGTTTTATCGGTCTATTGAACGATCTTGGCATTCGCGGTGGTGACCATTTGGGCCTATTCGATGTGCGTTGGATCACCTTTGGCATTGCCCTGTTTGCCGGTCTGACCATGGTCACCAATGTGCCGTTTTACAGTTTCAAGGGCGGGCACATGAAACGCAGTGTGCCCTTTGCGGTTTTGGTGGCCATTGCCTTGGGTATTGCCGTAATCAACATCGACCCACCCACGGTGCTGTTTGGTGTTTTTGTTGCCTACAGCCTCAGCGGCTATGTTATTTACGGCTGGCGCAAGGCCAAGGGTTTGCGTACCAGCGTGATCAGTATTTCCACGGACGAACCGGAAGAACGCGGCCTGCACAAGTGAATTTTTGAATGCTGCCCAGGGGGGGCTCGTAAACTGTGGTACATTGAAACCATGAATTTTTCTGCACTAGCGCTACTACCCCTACGCCACCACGGGCGGAAGAAGTAGCGCACGCACTGAATCCAAAAAAGGCCCGTTAGCACCCGCAACGGGCCTTTTGCATTCAGGTTGCAATATTTCAGGTTACGGGTATTTTAAAGATCCACAGGAGTTAAGACATGGCTGACAAATTGATCATTTTCGACACCACCTTGCGCGATGGCGAGCAGTCTCCGGGTGCGTCCATGACCCGCGACGAGAAGCTGCGTATTGCCCGCCAGCTTGAGCGTCTGAAGGTGGACGTGATCGAAGCCGGCTTTGCTGCCAGCTCCAATGGGGATTTTGAGGCAGTGCAACTCATTGCCAATCACATCAAGGATTCGACCATTTGTTCGCTGTCGCGCGCCAATGACCGTGATATTGCCCGTGCTGCAGAGGCCCTCAAAGGTGCCAACCGGGCGCGTATCCACACTTTCATTGCCACTTCGGCGCTGCACATGGAGAAGAAGCTGCGCATGACGCCAGATCAAGTGTTTGAGCAGGCCAAACAATCGGTGCGTTTTGCCCGTAACTTGGTGGACGATATTGAGTTCAGTCCGGAAGACGGTTACCGCAGCGATGTGGACTTCTTGTGCCGCGTGATCGAGGCGGTCATCCACGAGGGCGCAACCACCATCAATGTGCCTGACACCGTGGGCTACGCCATTCCTGAGTTGTATGGCAACTTCATCAAGACATTGCGCGAGCGCGTTCCCAACTCGGACAAGGCGATTTGGTCGGTGCATTGCCACAACGATCTGGGCATGGCTGTGGCCAACTCATTGGCAGGCGTCAAGATTGGCGGTGCGCGCCAGGTTGAGTGCACCATCAACGGTCTGGGTGAACGGGCCGGCAATTGCAGCCTGGAAGAGGTGGTGATGGCAATCAAGACTCGCAAGGATTATTTTGATCTGGAACTGGGTATCGACACGCACCATATTCTGGCCGCCAGCCGCATGGTTAGCCAGACGACCGGTTTTGTGGTCCAGCCTAACAAGGCCGTGGTGGGTGCCAACGCGTTTGCCCATGCGTCCGGCATTCACCAGGATGGTGTCTTGAAGGCCCGCGACACCTACGAAATCATGCGTGCAGAGGATGTGGGCTGGACGGCCAACAAGATCGTTCTGGGCAAGCTCAGTGGTCGCAATGCCTTTAAGCAACGGTTGCAAGAGTTAGGTGTCCAGTTGGAAAGCGAAGCAGACATCAATGCCGCATTTACCCGTTTCAAGGAACTGGCCGATCGCAAGAGTGAAATCTTTGACGAAGACATCCTGGCGCTGGTGAGTGACGAAAGCGTCTCCCATGACAACGAGCAATTTGGCTTTGTATCGCTGTCCCAGCACAGTGAAACCGGTGAGCGGCCAGAAGCCAGCATCGTCTTCACGATGAATGGTCACGAGGTCAAGGGCACGTCCGATGGCAATGGTCCAGTTGATGCATCTCTCAAGGCCATTGAAGCCCACGTCAAGAGTGGCGCGGAGATGGTGCTGTACTCGGTGAACGCGATCAGCGGGTCAACGGAAAGTCAGGGTGAAGTAACGGTACGGCTGCAAAACAGTGGTCGGGTTGTTAACGGCGTGGGTTCCGACCCGGACATCGTGGTGGCGTCTGCCAAAGCCTATTTGAGTGCTCTCAACAAGTTGCAGAGCAAGTCCGAAAGGGTGGCTGCGCAAGGTTAAAGTCCGGGCATCTCCATATTTCTCCGGATTTCCTAGTTATTTGTTGAAGTTTGTCGCGCAAGTACTTGATCTTGCGTGACTTTTTTGTTTACACTGTCGTTCACAGGCAATTGCATTGATTGATTTTTCGTTCATATTGCACCGCCTTTGGGATACACAATGAAACCTTTTTTTGCCAAGCTCGGTTTTTTTGCCGCTTGTTCTGCGCTGGTTCTGGCTTCACTGTCAGTGAACGCCGCAACCCGCCATCCGACTTCTAGCGTCAAGCACCATCCCAAGAAAGTCGTGGTCAAGGCAAAGGCCAAAAAAACGCCCGTGGCCCGCCGCGTGGTTTTCATTCCCAAGGCACCGTCTTTTGGGCAAATAGCGGGATTGCATGGCGCATCCGACCCGCTGGACCTGAAATCCAGTGTGGCTTTTGTGATGGATCAAGACACGCAAGAAGTGCTGTTTCGCAAGAACGAGTTGGCCGTGTTACCCATCGCCTCCATCACCAAGTTGATGACCGGTTTGCTGATCAGCGAATCCAAGTTGCCAATGGATGAAATGATCACTATTTCCCAGGACGATGTGGATATGGAAAAGGGCAGCTCTTCACGGCTGCGTGTCGGTACGGAATTGAGCCGTGGCGAGCTGTTGCATCTGGCCCTGATGTCCAGCGAAAATCGCGCCGCCAATGCACTGGGTCGCACCTACCCTGGTGGGTTGCCGACATTTGTCAGCCTGATGAATGCACGCGCCAAAATGTTGGGTATGGCAGACACGCGCTATGCGGAACCTACAGGGCTGTCGAGCAAAAACCAATCTAGCGCCCGTGATTTGGCGACTCTGGTTGATTTCGCCTCTGGCAACCCAACTATGCGCGAACTGTCTACTTCCACCGGCTACCAGGTTGAGGTTGGGCATCGCACGCTCCAGTACAACAATACCAACCGTCTGGTGAAGAACCCGGCTTGGGATATCGGCCTGCAAAAGACGGGCTACATCACTGAAGCAGGCCAATGCCTGGTGATGCAGGCCAAGGTGGCTGGACGCAAATTGATCATGGTGTTCCTGGATTCCGCTGGCAAGTTCAGCCGCATTGCAGATGCCGAGCGCGTCAGGCGCTGGGTTGAATCCATTCCACCCAGCGTGAATAAAGCCGTGCCCATGGCCAGCACCGCAATCAACCACCAACTGTCCATCAACTGAACAGAGTTCTTTTAGGCCATGGTGCCGGGACGGTGCCCCAGCGTTTCTGAAATCTGCCGGGCCGTCTCCTTGAGCTTGGGCAGCCAACTGTCTTCCATACGCCCTGACGGTGCTGATATGGATAGTCCCGCGATCAGCTTGCCTTGGTCATCGTAGACACCAGCTGCCATGCATCGCACGCCCAGCTCCAGTTCCTCGTTGTCATTGGCTTGACCGTACTGGCGCACCCGTGATAACTCCCGCTCCAGGGTTTCCAGTTGCGTGATGCTGTTCTTGGTGTGGCCCTGCAAGCCTGTGCGGGTCACGTAGGCGCGAATGCGCTGGGGATCGTCCCCCGCCAAAAACAGTTTACCCACAGAGGTCAGGTGCAAAGGTGCACGTCCGCCAATGGCGCGTACCACCTGCATGCCTGAGCGTTCGCTGAAGGCGCGCTCGATGTAGACGATCTCGTCACCCTGGCGCACGCTGAGGCTCACCGGTTGCTGTGTGAGCGCGTGCAACTCCCGCATCGGTGCCAGGGCGGCATCGCGCACGTTCAGGCGCCCCTTGACCAGATTGCCAAGCTCCAGCAGCCGCATGCCCAGCCGGTAGCTACCGGGCTGGGTGCGGTCCACAAAGCGTCCGGTTGCCAAGTCGTTGAGGATGCGGTGCGCGGTGGAAGGGTGCAGGCCGGATTTTTCACTGATGTCTTTGAGGCTGATGGCCTCTTCACGGGAGGCGAGTACATCGATCAGGGTGAACATGCGCTCAATCACCTGTACCGTTGGCTTACTGGGAATGTCTGAAGGGCGTTTTGTCATGGTGTGCGAAGATCTTGATTTTATATCGTGGAATTGGTTGTGCCGGAAGTTATCCCTTGAGGCATCGCAGCGTGTTCACACCATTCCCCGTTGACCAGAATATGCATGGGCGCAAAGCGGGCCTTGTAGCTCATCTTGGTGCTTTCCTGAATCCAGTACCCCAGGTAGACGTAGGCCAGCCCCAGGCGACGGGCCTGCTGGATTTGCCACAGTACATTGAAGGTGCCGAAGCTGGCGACTTCATCCGGTTCAAAAAAGGTGTAAACGGCGGACAGGCCATCATCAATCACATCGAGTATGGACACCATCTTGAGCGCGCCGGTGGATCCGTCGGGCAAGGTCTCCCGAAATTCCACTAGCCGAGAGTTGACGCGGCTCTGCAGCAGGAATTGGGTGTACTGGTCCACGCTGTCTTCGTCCATGCCGCCGCCCGCGTGGCGGCTGTTCTGGTAGCGCAAATAGAGAGCGTAGTGTTCTGGCACAAAACCCAGGCGCAACACCCGCGCTGACAGGGTGTGGTGGCGGTTCCAGGCCCGGCGCTGACTGCGGTTCGGTTTGAATCGATCTGCAATCACCCGCAGTGGTGTGCAGGCCTGGCAACCATCGCAGTAAGGGCGGTAGGTGAACATGCCGCTGCGGCGAAAGCCCTTGCTGACCAGTTCGGAATACGTGGAGTTGTTGATCAGGTGGCTGGGCGTGGCGACCTGCGAACGCGCCATGCGGTTGGGCAGATAACTGCATTCATACGGCGCGGTGGCGTAGAACTGCAGGGTTTGCAGCGGAAAGTCTTTAAGGTCTGTCACAGTGAAGGCATCAGGCAGACAAAATATGATTCCAGTATAGGGGGCTGAAGTGCCAAAGCGGCGCTGGCTGCTCCTTCGCGTGGCGTATATGTTCTAAAAAAACACCACGCGGCATCTCGGCTGCGCCCAAGGACGCCAAATGGGCCGTATTTTGTTGGCAGTCGATGGCGCTAATGCGATGCTCCAGACAAAAGCATGCCAAGGCCGCCAAGGCGATCTTGGAGGCGTCATTCGCATGCGAGAACATCGATTCACCAAATACTGCATGCCCCAGGGCTACAAAGTAAAGCCCGCCTGCCAGTTGACCATTCACCCAGGTCTCCACGCTGTGGGCGTGGCCGGCTTCGTGCAAGTGCGTATAGGCTTGCACCATGTTAGGAACAATCCAGGTGCCGGGCTGACCGTGGCGAGAGGTGCCGGCACACGCGCTGATGACCTGCGCAAATGCAGTGTCGAACTGGATCTCACAACGTACGTCGGCCACGAACCGTGCCAGCACCTTGCGCAAGGAGCGGCGCAGGCGAAAGTTGGCTACCGTGAGCACCATGCGAGGGTCTGGACTCCACCACAGAATAGGTTGCCCCTTGCTGAACCACGGAAATATGCCGTTGGCGTAGGCTTTACACAAGGTACCGACCGACAAGTCGCCGCCGGCTGCCAACAACCCCGGTGCATCGGTTTGTCCGTCCCATGTGCTCTCTACTGCAGGGAACGCGTCGCCGGGTTCCAGCCATGGCAGTGCGGAAGGTGAATGCGACATAGCGCAGATGGTAGCGAATGAGTGCACAAAAATTTTCTCGCGCTGAAAAAGATTGGTGCTTCGAGCGGTTAGAATACTGGCTGTCGGCGTGTAGCGCAGCCTGGTAGCGCACCTGCTTTGGGAGCAGGGGGTCCAAGGTTCGAATCCTTGTACGCCGACCACTATTCAAAACAAAGGCTCCAGAGTGTCGGTACTTCGGGGCCTTTGTGCTTTGTGCCCGTACTCCATTGCACAGTGCAGCAGCCGTTAGCTCATCTGGATAGAGCACCAACCTTCTAAGTTGGGGGTAACTGGTTCGAGTCCAGTACGGCTGGCCACCTTCCCCGACGCATTTTTACCCGCGGCTACTTGTGCAGCGCTGATTTCCAGTCGCGAAACACGTCCAGGTCAACGCCGTCGGGGTAATTCAGCAGGCCGGGTGTGTGACCCTTTTTACCTGTTACACCATACTGCCAGATGATGGCCTTGGTCTTGCGGTCGATCACCATCACGCGGTCGTGCAGGTCATCCACCACCAGAATGTCACCAGTCTCGGGCAGTTCGCGGGCTATGGAGCAGTGATCCAGCATGCCTTCGCCTTCTTTTACAAAATATTCCCAGGTCACCTTGCGCGTGGACGGATCGAAAATCACGATCCGACCGGGCTTCCAGAAATCCGCCACGATGACCTGCTTGCCGTCTGCGGTGGGGAAGGCGTCGGATGGGTAGTGCATATTGGGCGCCTTCACGCTCCACAGCACCTTGCCTTCGCGTGTTACGCGGGAAATCCAGGCATCCTGGATCTCGGTAACCAGCAGATCTCCATTTTCCATGGGCGTGGCGCCATTCGGGTAGGCCAATTGCTTGGGGGGATTGTGCTTGCACTGGCCTGGTGTTCCCCACTGGGTGGTGATGGCGTTGGTCTTGGGATCAAACCTGGCCCTTTGCCACGGTGATCGGGTATTCCGTAGGTCCAGGTCAACTCCTTCTTCTCGTAGTCCACCAAATGGATGTCGAAATTATCTTCCTCGCTGACCGCGATCTGCTTGCCGTCAGCAGAGAAATTGACATCTTCGTTGCCACGGTAGAACTTGAGATTGGGCGATGGGAACTCCCAGACGATGCTCTTGTCCGGTGCGATCTCGATCAGCCGGTTGTTACGCCGATCGGCAATCACGATCGGGTAAGGCAGTGGCTTGCCCCACGATGGCGCGCGGTTGGTGCGGCTACCAGTTACCGGTGGAATGGGCGGCAGCGTGACGCCGCTGGAGACCATCCCAGCACCTGTCATCTCTGGAGTCACGGTGACTTCGATGCCGGCTGCAGGGTCTTTCTTGACCTTCTGTGCCAGAACAGGGTTACATAGGCTTGCCAGAACGGCCAGCGCAATGAGTTTTAGACGGGCTGGACGATTAGTGGTGTGAAGCATGGCGATTCCCTGGCGTGCAGGGCGAGCGGTTGACAAAAGCATCGCAGCCATTGTCTGCAGTGGATGAGAGCCGGCTTTGACTTGACGCAAGGTCACCGTGATCTTTGCCGGCGAAGACGCCTGGGGGACAACGTGGGAGCGCTATTGGCTCTCCAGCACAACGCGCTGGTGTAATGGCTGTACTGTGCGGGCGTTGTCGGAAAACCGCTGGCGGTAGAGCGCCAACTGGGCGCTGGAAAGCTCTACGGGCTGCTTCAAAACCAGCCAATCAACCCCTTCAGTGCAGGGTGGGGCAGTTAGCGAACCGGTATAGCGGTAGTAGCCATGTCCGCTCGGTAGCAGATCACCGGCATGGATGCGGACGTCGGGGTGGACATGGTCGCCATCGGCCCGCGCTGGGATGAGTGGCAGCAAGCGCCCCAGCACTGGATTTTCTGCCCCTGTGCGAAACAGCACGACCACCGCCAGTAACTGCCCCGAGGTGCTCTTGTGCAACAGGTGGGCGGCCATGGGGAAATCTTCACCGGCGATGCGGTCCCCACCGGGAGTATGAAAGTGGAACTGCTGCAGAGCGTAGCGCTCTGAGCCTATGCGCAAGGTTTGACCGGGAGCGAACCGGACACGCACGGTGTGACCATCGTCGGCAATGCGCAGTGGTACGGACTGATACTGGAAATCCAGTGCAGGCAGTGGTTTGCGCAAAGTGGCCTGAATGTCAATCGGGGACTGCCGCTTTCCACTGTCACACACACTTGCGGCAGCCGGAACAGTCAGGCACAGCAACCACAGGAGTGTGAGCAAAAGTGCGGGCAGCAGTCGCATGGTGCGTGTCATTCGATGTTCAGCGACTGCACTTCACAGTCCTCATGCAGCCACCGCGCAATGGCGGCTTGCATCTTGCTGGGGTCTCCCGTGGTGCCAAAGACGACTGCTGGCGCCAAAGTGTGTTCAGTGGCCAACCAGCTGCGTGCGGCCAGCAGACGACGGGTTTGGCGGGCAACGGGTGCGCCGCCTTCCAGAAAAATTACGGATTCGCCCACCTGCGCACGCAGGATGTCGGCGGCAAACGGGTAGTGGGTACAACCCAGGACAAGCGTGTCCACGCAATTTTGTTCTATGCCAAATGGGCCACTAGCCCTCGTGAAGTATACACATAGCGCTTCTGTTTTAATAGCATCGTTCTGCTCAATGGCGTCCGCGAGTCCGTCACATGCTTGCAAAACAAAGTCGGCCTGATCCTGCAGTGATGCAAGCAACACCCGAAATTTTTCGCTGTTCAGAGTGCCTCGCGTCGCCAGCACGCCAATGCGCCGGGTGTGGCTTTGGGCTGCTGCCGGCTTGAGTGCGGGTTCGATGCCGACGATGGGCAGATCGGGAAATTCCTGGCGCAATTGCAGGATGGCCGCCGCCGTTGCGGTGTTGCATGCCACCACCAAGGCTTTGATACGGTGCTGCGCCACTAGGTAGCGGGTGATGGCCTGCGAGCGGGCTACGACATGGGTGTCATCGCGTTCGCCATAGGGTGCGTGGCCACTGTCGGCCACATACACAAACCGCTCGTCGGGTAACTCTGCCCGCAAGGCCTGCAACACGCTCAAGCCGCCAACCCCGCTGTCAAAAACGCCGATGGGGTCGCGGCTACGTGCCTGGGGCTGTGGCGCGTCGGCCATCATGCGGCTTGGCCTATTTCGCCGTGATGGTGATGTTTTTGAATTCACCCAGGGCAATCTTCTTCTGCCACTCGGCCGGACCCGTGATGTGGGCGCTGGTGCCGCCTGCATCTACTGCCACGGTGACGGGCATGTCCACCACGTCAAATTCGTAAATGGCTTCCATGCCCAAATCGGCAAAGCCCACCACCTTGGCGGTCTTGATTGCCTTGGACACCAGGTAAGCGGCGCCGCCCACGGCCATCAGGTACGCACTCTTGTGCTTTTTGATGGCTTCGATGGCGACTGGGCCGCGCTCGGCCTTGCCGACCATACTGATCAGACCGGTTTGGCTGAGCATCATCTCGGTAAAACCGTCCATGCGAGTTGCCGTGGTGGGGCCGGCAGGGCCAACCGCCTCATCACCAACCGGATCGACTGGGCCCACGTAGTAGATGACGCGGTTGGTAAAGTCCACCGGCAGCTTCTCGCCCTTGGCCAGCATGTCTTTGATGCGCTTGTGCGCGGCGTCGCGCCCGGTGAGCATTTTGCCGTTGAGCAGCAGGGTTTGGCCGGGTTTCCAGCTGGCCACTTCTTCTTTTGTCAGCGTGTTCAGATCGACCTTTTTGCTCTTCACGTAGTCGGGCGCCCATTGCACGTCGGGCCACAGGTCCAGTGACGGTGGGTCCAGGTAGACCGGGCCGCTACCGTCCATCACAAAATGGGCATGGCGGGTGGCTGCGCAGTTGGGGATCATCGCAATCGGTTTGCTGGCGGCGTGGGTCGGGTACATCTTGATCTTGACATCCAGCACGGTGGTCAGGCCACCCAGACCTTGCGCACCAATGCCCAGGGCGTTGACCTTCTCAAACAGTTCCAGGCGCAGTTTTTCGACGTTGGTGAGTGTGGCGCCGCCCGCTTTCGATTGCTCGGCTTTGGCTTGCAACTCGTACATATCCAGGTCGTCCATCAGGCTTTCCTTGGCCATCAACACAGCCTTCTCGGCCGTGCCCCCAATACCAATGCCCAGCATGCCGGGCGGGCACCAGCCGGCACCCATCGTGGGCACGGTTTTCAGTACCCAGTCCACCACCGAGTCGCCGGGGTTGAGCATGGTCATCTTGCTCTTGTTCTCGCTGCCGCCGCCCTTGGCCGCCACGGTTACTTCCACGGTGTTGCCGGGCACGATCTCGGTGAAGATCACCGCCGGGGTGTTGTCTTTGGTGTTCTTGCGCAAAAACTCCGGGTCGGCCACCACGCTGGCGCGCAGGGTGTTGTCGGGGTGGTTGTAGCCTTGGCGCACGCCTTCGTTGATGGCGTCATCCAGGCTGCCGGTAAAGCCTTCCCAGCGCACATCCATGCCCACTTTGAGGAACACGTTGACGATACCGGTGTCTTGGCAAATCGGGCGGTGACCGGTGGCGCTCATTTTGCTGTTGGTCAGAATTTGTGCAATAGCGTCTTTCGCCGCAGGGCTTTGCTCGCGCTCGTAGGCGCGGGCCAGGTGGGCGATGTAGTCTGCAGGGTGGTAGTAGCTGATGTACTGGAGTGCGGCTGCAACCGATTCAATGAGGTCGGTCTGGCGGATGTGGATGGTCATGATTTTGGCGCGGTAAATTGACTGTGGGGTTAACCCGCAGAGTTTAGCCAATCTGGCCCACAGGCGGCTGACGCACAGCATGGGGGCCACAACTCGCCGCCGGGCCGCCCCAAGGCGAGTTAGCCCCCTCGGGGGGCAGCGACCCGCGTAGCGGCGGAGCATGGGGGCCAGTGAGTCAGTGATATGTAAGTGCTTGGAGCCAACATCCGGCCAGCTTTTGATTCAACCGAGGAGACATTTCATGACCGATACCGCCGCCAGCGAGAGCCACGTCTATCTGCCCAGCGCAGACTTCGTCAAGAACGCTACCATTTCTGGCATGCCCGCATATGAAGCGTTGTGCAAGGAAGCCGAAACCGATTACGCAGGCTTCTGGGCGCGTCAGGCCAGGGAGTTGCTGTCCTGGAAAGTACCCTTTACGCAGGTGCAGGATGAGAGCAATGCGCCGTTTTTCAGGTGGTTTGCTGACGGCAAGCTCAACGCCTCTTACAACTGCCTGGATCGCAATGTGGAGAAAGGCCTGGGTGACAAGACCGCCATCATCTTCGAAGCCGATGGCGGCGAAGTCACCAAGATCAGCTACAAAGACCTGCTGGCCAAAACCTGCCAGATTGCCAATGGTTTGAAGTCGATCGGCATCAAGAAGGGCGACCGCGTAGTCATCTACATTTCCATGTCCATCGACGGCGTGGCTGCCATGCAGGCCTGTGCCCGCATTGGCGCAACCCACACCGTGGTGTTTGGCGGCTTCTCGGCCCAGTCGCTGCGTGACCGTATTGAAGACACCGGCGCAGTGGCCGTCATCACGGCCGATAACCAGGTGCGTGGCGGCAAGCAGTTGCCCCTGAAGTCCATCATTGATGAAGCTTTGGCACTGGGTGGCTGTGAATCGATCAAGAACGTGCTGGTCGTCAAGCGCAGTGGCTCCGATATTGCCATGACTGCAGGTCGCGACCAGTGGATGCAAGATGTTGTGGGTAGCCAGCCCACCACCTGCGAACCGGAATGGGTCGAGGCCGAGCACCCCTTGTTCCTGCTCTACACGTCTGGCTCCACTGGCAAACCCAAGGGTGTCCAGCATTCCACCGGTGGCTACCTGCTGCACGCGGCCCTGACCACCAAGTGGACATTCGATTTGAAGGACAACGACGTGTTCTGGTGCACGGCCGACATCGGCTGGGTAACGGGCCACACGTACATCACTTACGGCCCTCTTGCCTTGGGTGGCACCGAGATTGTGTTTGAAGGCGTGCCAACCTACCCAGACGCGGGTCGCTTCTGGAAGATGATTCAAGACCACAAGTGCACCGTGTTCTACACCGCACCCACGGCCATCCGGTCGCTGATCAAGGCCGCAGAAGCCAATGACGCCGTGCATCCCAAGAGTTACGACCTGTCCAGCCTGCGCCTATTGGGTTCGGTGGGCGAGCCGATCAACCCCGCTGCCTGGGAGTGGTACTACAAGCATGTTGGCGGCAGCAAATGCCCCGTTGTGGACACCTTCTGGCAGACCGAAACCGGTGGCCACATGATCACCCCCCTGCCGGGTGCAACCCCCATGGTGCCCGGCTCCTGCACACTGCCGTTCCCTGGCATCTATGCCGCCGTTGTGGACGAGACGGGCAAGGATGCTCCCAACGGCCAAGGCGGCATTTTGGTCGTCAAGAAGCCCTGGCCAGGGATGATCCGAAACATTTGGGGTGACCCCGAGCGATTCAAGAAGAGCTACTACCCCGAAGATTTCAAGGGCAAGTACTACCTTGCAGGCGATGGTGCCATTCGTGACGTGAAGACGGGTTACTTCACCATCACCGGCCGCATCGACGACGTGCTGAACGTTTCGGGTCACCGCATGGGCACCATGGAAATCGAATCAGCCCTGGTGAGCTGCACCGAACTGGTGGCCGAAGCCGCTGTGGTGGGCCGCCCTGATGACACCACTGGTGAAGCCATCTGTGCCTTCGTGGTGCTCAAGCGTCCACGCCCCACCGGCGACGAAGCCAAGGCCATTGCCAAGCAGTTGCGTGATTGGGTCGGCAAGGAGATTGGCCCCATTGCCAAACCCAAGGACATCCGTTTTGGCGACAACCTGCCCAAGACTCGGTCCGGCAAGATCATGCGCCGCCTGCTGCGCTCGGTGGCCAAGAACGAGGCCATTACGCAAGACACGTCCACGCTGGAAAATCCGGCCATTCTGGATCAACTGGGTCAAGCCTACTAAGCGGTTGTCCTGAACCGTGGTCCAGAGCCCGCTTCGGCGGGTTTTTTCATTCCTGCTGCATGGCCGCTTGGGTTACAGTGGAACAAGGTGCAAAAGGGAATGCGGCAGGTTCTAACCAACGGCCGTGTTGTCGTGAAATCAGGAGGCAGTCATGTATTTCTTGGGTTTGGGTCTGATCTTGTTGGTCATGAAGTGGTTGGAAATTGGGCCCGTGGCAGTCTGGGATTGGTGGGTGGTTCTGGCGCCATTTGGTCTGGCCATTGCGTGGTGGGCTTGGGCCGATGCGTCGGGCTATACCAAGCGCAAGGCTATGGAAGTTGAGGATGCACGCCGTAAAGACCGCATCGATCGCAGCCGCGATGCGCTGGGCATGCTGAGCCGCAAGAACAAGCGACGTTAGGGTCTGTGCCGGCAGGGGCACAATACGGGCCATGCTGATTCATCCCCAAATTGATCCCGTGGCCCTGCAAATCGGGCCAGTTGCCATCCACTGGTATGGCCTTACCTACCTGGCCGCCTTTGCCCTGTTCATGTTCTTGGGCAAACTGCGCTTGCGGCACGCGCCTTTCTCTACCATCGAGGGGCCTGGTGCCTGGTCCTTCCGCGACGTTGAGGACATCCTCTTCCTGGGTGTCATGGGAGTGGTGTTGGGCGGGCGCATAGGTTACTGCCTGTTTTACAAACCTGCTTACTACCTTAGCCATCCACTGGAGGTATTTGCCGTTTGGCAAGGTGGCATGAGTTTCCATGGTGGCATGCTGGGTGTGATTGTGGCTATGGTGTGGTACGCCCTGTCCCGCAAGAAGCCGTTTTGGCAGGTGGCCGACTTTGTTGCGCCGTGTGTTCCTACTGGACTGGCGGCAGGGCGGGTGGGCAACTTCATCAACGGAGAGTTGTGGGGTCGCCTGTGCGACCCGGATTTGCCGTGGGGCATGGTGTTTCGCGGTGCTGGTGATCTGCCACGCCACCCTTCGCAGGTCTACCAGTTCTTGCTTGAAGGGATTTTGTTGTTTGTTTTGCTGTGGTGGTATGCCGGCAAGGCGCCTAAACAAGGACGGGTGGCTGCGGCCTTTCTGTTTGGCTACGGCGTGATGCGTTTCATCGCAGAGTTCTTCCGCGAACCCGATGCATTTCTGGGTTTGCTGTCCCTGGGCATGAGCATGGGGCAATGGCTGTGCGTGCCCATGATTGTGGGCGGTGCCCTGCTGTGGTGGTGGATGGGTACCCGCACTACCGCCAAAGTTACCTGATACAAAGCTAACGGAACCCTCGGGTTTGTCCGGGGGTAGAAAGCCTTGCCAGTACGAGGCAATATCCTAATAATTATCGGTAATTATTGAAAATAATCTGGCAATTCTTATGCGCCTGGTCCCAAACTCCCTGCATGTCAAAGTGGCAACCCTGCTACGGGCGCAAATCTTTGACGGCGATCTGGCGCCGGGCAGTTTCATTGACGAGGCCGCCCTGTGCGCCAGCCTGAAAATATCCCGCACGCCATTGCGGGAAGCCCTGAAGGTCTTGGCAGCAGAGGGCCTGGTACGCCACGAGCCGCGTCGCGGCAGCTTCGTCAACCAGGTTACTGAACAGGACCTGGACGAGATTTTTCCGGTCATTGCTTTGCTGGAGGGTCGCTGTGCCTTTGAGGCCGCCCGCAACGCCAGCGATGCCGACATTTCCGCTTTGGACACCTTGCATACCCGGTTACGGGAGCATGCCCAGGCCAAGCGAATTCAGGGCTATTACGACACCAACTACACCATCCATGAGGCCATCATTACGCTGGCCAACAACCGTTGGCTGGCGCAGGCCATTGCTGATCTTCGCAAGATCCTCAAGCTGGCGCGCCAGCAGCAGCTCTACGCGCCGGGTCGGCTGGAGCAGAGCCTGGGTGAACACCTGGCGATTTACGCCGCTCTGCGCGAGCGCGATTCCGAGGGGGCTGAAGCTGCCATGCGCGAGCACATTACCCGCCAACGCGAGGCCCTGCGGGTGCTGGCGCGTGAGCAGAAGAGCAGGCTGCTGGCATGAAGCCCACCAATTGGATCAGTCGCAACGTCTCGCGCTTGCTGCCAGCAGTGAGTGCGGAGCAAAAAGAGGCTCCAGCCCTCGATAAAACAGCGCAGACAGCTATCAAATCAGGAGCAAATGCGGAGCGAACAGTGGATGCTGACAAACGACCGCGTTCCACCCATGTGCGCCTCAAGGCCACACTGGGCCAAAAGGATGAGGCCCTGTCGCCCCGCGTGCTGCGGCGCATCCTGCAGGAGTTGCACGCCATCATTGACCCGAAGGTCAGCGAAGTGGAGGGCGGTCGACGTGCCCAGGCCATTGCCGCCTGGTATGCGGGCGCCACGCCCGAGCACCGGCGCGACCTGTGGCTGCTGATGAGTGAACAGTTTGTGGCTGATCCGCTCAAGGTCAAAGCTGCCCAGGTGCAGTTTGCCGCTGCCGTGGGTACGCCCGAAGAGGCAGTGGCCGAGGTTAACTATCGCCGGGCCACCGTGTCTCCACGCCGGCGGGTGCTGCAGCGTTTCAGCGTTTATCCCGGTGGTATCGAGTTTCTGGTGAACCTGCGCGCGGAGATGCAGCCCAGCCTCAAGCAGGACAAACGCCTGATGGCGCTGGATGTGGAGATGGAGTACATGTTCTCCACCTGGTTCGACGTGGGCTTTCTGGACCTGCGGCGCATCAGTTGGGATTCACCGGCGTCGCTGATCGAAAAGCTGATCCAGTACGAAGCCGTGCACGACATCAAAAGCTGGGCCGACGTCAAAAACCGGCTGGACAGCGACCGGCGCTGCTACGGATTCTTTCACCCCCGCCTGCCGGGTGTGCCGCTGATTTTCGTGGAAGTGGCTCTGGTGGACGAGATGGCGGGGGCAATTACACCGTTGCTGGATGAACAAGCTGCCCATGCCGACCTGAGCCGCGCCACCACGGCCATCTTCTATTCCATCAGTAACACCCAGACCGGCCTGCGCGGTGTGAGCTTTGGTGATTCGCTGATCAAGCGGGTGGTGGAAACGCTGAAAGAAGAATTCCCCAAGCTCAGGATCTTTGCCACGTTGTCGCCGATTCCGGGCTTTCGTGCCTGGCTGGGCAAGCATGTGGGGCCCCTGATTGAAGCATTGAACGAGCGGGAAAAACTGGCACTGGGCCGCGCCGTGGGTTGTGAGCCACCCGGTCCCACCGATTTTTTGGCCGCCGTTGATACGCCCCTGACCCTGACCGAGAAATCTGCGGTGCGCCAGATGCTGCTGCGCTGCGCTGCACATTATCTGGGCCAGGCCCTGGTGGATGGCAAGCCAGTGGACCCGGTGGCACGTTTCCACCTGGGCAACGGGGCGCGGGTGGAGCGACTTAACTGGGCGGGCGACCCTTCTGGCAAAGGACTCAAGCAGTCCTATGGCCTGATGGTCAATTACCTGTATGACCTGCGGCGCCTGGATAAGCACCGTCGTCAATTGGCGCAGGGCAAGATTCCCGTGTCCAAAGCGGTCGAGGCACTTTTTATCAAACCAACCTAGCACGAGTTCTGCACGACGATTCACAACAGGAGACAAGCATGACATTTACGCGACGCAACATGATCCAGGCGCTGGGCGCCTCCGCAGTCGGTGCGCTGACCGGCAGTGCCTGGGCCCAGGCCGGCGGTGGCCTCAAGATTTCCCACCAGTTTCCCGGCGGCACCCTGACTGAAGGCGACTTCCGTGACCGACTGTGCCGCAAATTTGCGGTGGAGGTGGAAAAGCGCACCGCCGGCGCGTTAAAGGCGTCGGTGTATCCGGGCTCATCCCTGATGAAGACCAATGCCCAGTTCTCCTCCATGCGCAAGGGCGCGCTGGATATGAGCCTTGTGCCGCTGTCCTATGCTGGCGGCGAGGTGGCCGAGACCAACATTGGCCTGATGCCTGCCTTGGTACCCAGCTACGAACAAGGTGCAGCCTGGAAGACCGCCGAAGTGGGCAAGTTGTTGAGCAAAGTGATGGACGACAAGGGCATCGTCATCGTCAGCTGGATCTGGCAGGCTGGCGGCGTGGCCAGCCGCACGCGTCCGCTGCTGACCCCTGACGATGCCAAGGGTCTGAAGGTGCGCGGCGGTAGCCGCGAAATGGACATGATGCTCAAGCAGGCTGGTGCTTCGGTCATCACCTTGCCGTCCAACGAAATCTATGCGGCCATGCAGACCGGCGCCATGGATGCGGCCATGACATCCAGCACCAGTTTTATCTCTTTCAAGCTGGAAGAGATTGCCAAACATCTGACTACGGGGCGGGACAAGACTTATTGGTTCATGTTTGAGCCATTGATGATGTCCAAGGAAGTTTTCACCAAGCTGCCAAAGGCGCAGCAAGATACCGTCATGGCTGTAGGTGGTGAGTTGGAAACGTTTGCCCGTGATGCTGCCAAGGCGGACGACAAGCTCGCTGCCGATATTTACGCCAAGGCCGGTGCCAAGGTCTATGACATGGACGAAGCCACACTCAAACGCTGGCAGGTCATTGCCCGCGAAACCGCGTGGAAGGACTTCAACGACAAGAATGAATCTTGCGCAGCCTTGCTCAAGGCAGCGCAAAAACTGCTATGAGCCATGGAGCCAGTGTGGTAGGTGGAGCAGGCTTGGTCGTGCCCCCGGTGGACCCGGATACGCCCGGCTTTTTGATGCCGCTGGCCAAGCTGCTGCGCTGGATCAACCAGGTTATGGTGGTGTTGGGCATGTTGGCTTTGCTGGTGGCGTCGCTGGTGTTGACCTACAGCGTCGTCTCCCGTTATGTGATGCAGGCATCGACCGATTGGCAGGATGAGGCTGCGGTCTTTTGCCTGGTGGGTGCCACATTCTTGTGTGGGGCCTTTGTGCAGGCGCTGCGTGGTCACGTGGGTATTGAAGCGGTAGCGGGGCTGTTGCCCGCTGCATGGAATCAGTGGCGCTTGCTGTGCGTGGATCTGATGAGCAGCGCTTTTTGCAGCTTCTTCGCCTGGAAGTCGTGGACCTTGTTCCATGAAGCTTGGGTCGAGCAGCAAACCACGTCTTCGTCCTGGGCGCCACCGCTGTGGATTCCCTATGGGTTGATGGCGGCGGGCATGACACTCTTGAGTCTGCAGATACTGGTGCAACTGAGTGCACGGATGAATGGTTTACGCAAACAGGTGTCGGGAGTTGCCGCATGAGCATGCTGAGCATGGGTTTGTTGTTTGGCGTTGCCACGTTGCTGTTCATGTTCTCCGGCGCCCCCATTGCGTTTGCGCTGGGTAGCGTGGCCGTGCTGTTCATGTATTTGTTTATGCCGGCGTCCGCGCTCAACACGGTGACACAAAACGTGTATGAGGAAATGGCCAGCATCACACTGCTGTCGATCCCGCTTTTTATCCTGAAAGGTGCCGCCATTGGCCGATCCCGGGCCGGACAGGACCTGTACGCTGCCATGCATGTCTGGATGGGTCGCATACCCGGAGGTCTGGGCATTGCAAATGTGTTTGCCTGCGCTCTGTTTGCGGCCATGGCAGGGTCCAGCCCGGCCACTTGTTCGGCCATTGGCAGTGCCGGCATTCCTGAGATGCGCCGGCGTGGTTACTCGCCAGGCTTTGCCGCTGGCATCATCGCTGCCGGTGGCACACTGGGCATTTTGTTGCCACCGTCGGTGACCATGATCTTGTATGCGGTGGCAGCCGAGCAATCGCTGGGCCGGTTGTTCCTGGCGGGCATCTTTCCGGGGGTGTTGTTGGTGAGCCTGTTTGCCGCTTACGCTGTTGCGCATTACCGCAAGGAGTACCGTTTGGCTGAAGCCGAATTCCAACGCAGTGGTGCAGCATCGGCGCTGCTGGATCGTGAGACATTTACCACCCGCCAGAAGTTTGAGATGCTGCCGCGCGTCGTACCCTTTGTGCTGCTGCTGGTGGGTGTAATGGTGGCGTTATATGGTGGCTTTGCCACGCCCAGTGAGACAGCAGGTCTGGGTGCGATATTGGCCCTGGCGTTGATTGCGGTCATCTATGGTGTCTGGCGGCCCAAGGATGTCGCACCGATTTTGAGCGCAACGTTGCGAGAGTCCACCATGCTGATGATGATCATTGGCATGTCGCTGCTGTTCTCTTACGTGATGAGTTTTCTGCACATCAGCCAAAGCACCGCGGAGTGGATCGTGGCGATGCAACTCTCCAAATGGGTACTGCTCGCGGCTATTCTGGTGATGGTGATTTTGCTGGGCTTTTTCCTGCCCCCGGTTAGCATCATCCTTATGACGGCTCCCATCATCCTGCCACCACTCAAGGCTGCTGGGTTCGACCTGATCTGGTTTGGTGTGCTCATGACCATCGTGATGGAAACCGGCCTGATCCACCCGCCGGTGGGGCTCAACATCTTTGTCATCAAGAACATTGCTCCCGATATTCCACTCAGTGACATCATCTGGGGCGTGCTGCCCTTTGTGGTGCTGATGTTGCTGGCCGTAGTGCTGATCTGCGTGTTCCCTGGCATTGCCACTGCGCTACCCGATGCAGTGATGGGCGTGGCGGGGGCCAAACCATGAGCAAATCGGTTGTTCTGGACATGAACGGCCCATTGGCCATGGTGGAGTTGGCGCACGCCGCCAAGTTCAACGCCATGTCGCGCAGCATGTGGCGTCAGCTGCGAGCCGTGTTCGAGCAAATCCAGCAAAACCAAACCCTGCGCTGCGTGGTAATCCGGGGCAAGGACCATTTTTGCGCTGGTGGGGATATTTCGGAATATGCCGAATTCCGTTTCCAGGAGCACAGCTTGCGGGCGTTCCACGAAGAAGATGTTTGGGGTGGCCTGCAGGCCATGCTGGACTGCGACGTGCCCATCGTCGCCCAAATCCAGGGCAACTGCATGGGCGCCGGGGTGGAGATTGCCAGTTGTTGCGATATCCGCATCGCTGCAGATAACGCCCGGTTTGGCGCACCGATTGCCAAGTTGGGCTTTCCCATGGCCCCGCGCGAGGCGGCCTTGGTGATGCGCGCCGTGGGTGAACTCACTGCCCGCGAAATGCTGCTGTCGGCCGCCCTGTTGGATGCAGCCGAAATGCACCAGCGCGGCTTTCTCAACCAGGTGGTGCCCGTGGCCGAACTGGATGCGGCCGTGCAGACCTGTGTGGATCGCATGCTGCCCCTGGCACCCCAGGCTGGCCGAATCAATAAGCAGACTTTTAGGGCTCTAGCCCTTGTCAATCATACACAAGTAGCTAGTGATTTGATAGCAAACGCCTACCGCTATGCCGATTCCCACGAGCACCGCGAAGGCGTGCTGGCGTTCACCGAGAAGCGCCCACCCCGGTTTCACCCCTGACAAGAACCCTGAACCATGAAGAACGAAAATTTGTTTGCCGCCTTGCGCGCGGCCTTTCCTGCTGACCTCGACGCCATCGCCATTGAAACCGACAACGGTTTGAACTACTCCTGGCGTGACCTGGACCGTGCCACCGCCATGCTGGCCAACTTGCTGGAATCGCTGCAGCTACCCGCCGGCTCCCGCATTGCCGTGCAGGTGGACAAATCGGTCGAGGCCCTGGCGCTGTACCTGGCCACCCTGCGCGCCGGATTTGTGTTCTTGCCCCTGAACACGGCTTACCAGAGCGCCGAGATGGAGTACTTCATCGGCAATGCCGAGCCCGCCGTGGTGGTGTGTGCCAGCAAGAACTTTGGCTGGGTCAGCAAGATCGCTTTCAAGGCCGGTACCCGCCATGTATTCACCCTGGACGATGACCGCACCGGATCATTGCTTGCGCGGGCTGCAGCGCAGGGACCGGGCAGCGACCAACACACCGTGGCCACACGCCAGGCGGGTGACCTGGCAGCCATTCTGTACACCAGCGGCACCACCGGGCGCAGCAAAGGCGCCATGCTGTCGCACGGCAACCTGTTGAGCAATGCGCGGGTGTTGAAAGATTACTGGGGTTGGCGCACGCCCGAGCAGGGTGGTGATGTGTTGATGCACGTGTTGCCCATCTTCCATGTGCATGGTCTGTTTGTAGCCGTGCACGGTGCGTTGCTTAACGGCAGCAAGATGCTGTGGTTCGCCAAATTCGACCCCAAGCGGGTGCTGGAGAAACTGCAGCAGGCCACCGTGTTCATGGGTGTGCCCACGCTCTATGTGCGTTTGCTGGCCGAGTCTGGACTCAACCGCGAGGCAGCCCGCAATATGCGCTTGTTCATATCTGGTTCGGCCCCGCTCCTGATTGAAACCTTCAATGACTGGACAGCGCGTACCGGCCACACCATTTTGGAGCGCTACGGCATGAGCGAAACGACCATGCTGACCTCCAATCCGTGCAATGCAGATGCGCGCTATGGCGGACTTTCTGAGCGCCGGGGCGGTACGGTGGGTTTCCCGCTGCCAGGTGTGAGCCTGCGCGTGCAGGACGATGCAGGGCAGTCCGTGGCGGTGGGCGCAATCGGAGATATTCAGGTCAAGGGCCCCAACGTCTTTACCGGCTATTGGCAAATGCCGGAAAAGACCCAAGAGGAATTCACCGCCGACGGCTACTTCAAGACCGGCGATGTGGGGCAGGTGGACGCGGACGGCTACGTGACCATCGTTGGGCGCAGCAAAGACCTGATCATCAGCGGTGGCTACAACGTCTATCCCGCCGAGATTGAGGCCACCATCAACACGCTGCCGGGCGTGGCAGAAAGTGCGGTAGTGGGCGTGCCCGATGCGGACTTTGGTGAGGTGGGCGTGGCCGTGGTCATTGCCCGGCCCGGCGCGCGGGTGGCGCCAGACAACATACTGTCCGAACTCAAGAAGGTGCTGGCCAACTTCAAGATACCCAAGCGCTGCTATGTAGTGGCCGAATTGCCCCGCAATACCATGGGCAAGGTGCAGAAAAACCTGTTGCGGGCACAATACCAGAAACCCTAGTCGATAGTTGGAATGCTATTAAACCTATAGCGCACTACATATATCCGACGAGGGCTACAGGCTATTTCACTGTTAACAATCAATCAGTATTCAAATAGGAAAAATTGCCGTGGTCAATAGCAGTGCGGCATCGTCTTAAAACCTGTTGCGGGTTGCTTCCTCGATCGTCTTGTGTATTCTGCGCATGATCTCAGCGGCCTTTGTCGGGTCTATGTAGGGGCTGGTTACAGACGCTGCCTTCACTTGGCTCGTGGATTGCGTAAGAGCATCTGCTGGCAAGGGCCTTCCGGCGCAGCTGCTGGTGCGCGGTGGCATCGTGCCGTTGAGAAAATAGTCGGCAACCTTGGCATCGACACAACTATCGTTGTACGGAAACAAGCCATGGGTGTACTCGTCTTCAATAACGATCATGCTGGCGTTGGGCAGGGCATCCAGCGTCTTTTGGGCCCCTTCAACGGGAGTCGCTGCATCATAGCGGCTCTGCAGCATTAATAGTGGGCCAGCCTTGGTCGCCGCAGCCAGAGGCGGGCGCGTTACGACCGGTGCACTCCAGTACAGACAAGGGTTGGCTGTGGCTGTGCCGCCCGCGAGTGGGTATCGGGTGGAATAATCGTTGCCGATATCGACCCAGCGCTGTTCATCACCGATGGTGCCAAGGTCGTTGCAGACCACGGCTGAGCGAACTGCACTTCTAGGTTCGACTAGGACCCTGTTGCGGAACTGCACAGCGAAAAGTTCTTTTGCGAAGAAATGTGCCTGATTTGCTGCAACGGTGTTGTCCGGGCTCGTCGTAAAGGTGTAGGTGTCGATGGCTGCATGAATGCCACTTTCGTCGGCTTGTGGGAGTTGCTTTCGCAACGCATTCAAACCTAGTGCGGCAGTGATTGCGAGCGGGTTTTGATCGATATTGTTTGAATTGTTGAAGTCGATGACCTCCGTCGCCAAAAGCGTTTTGAGAGATAGAGGCAGCGCCAGTATCTGGCTCTTGATCTGGGCGGGGTTACTGTCAAGGTTAAAACGCTGTCCGTGGCGAGCGGAGTAGGGCAATATGACCGCATCGATCACACGCTGACGGCCCATTTCAGATAACAGCGTTGCATCATCGTAGCTGCCAGAGACATCCATGTTGCTATCCAGCAGCATGCGACCAACGCGCTCTGGAAACAGGCTGGCATACCAAGCTCCGAGCCAGGTTCCGTAAGACATACCGATGAAATTCAGTTTGGCATCGCCCAGCAGGCCGCGTACCAGATCCATGTCGCGCGCGGTAGCGTCGGTGTGGATGTGTTTGGTCAGCGGATTTTTGGCGCAGGCTTGTGCCTTAAGGCGTGTGTTGTGCTGCACCTTTTTGATGTTTTCAGGGCTGCGGTCAAAAACCAGACTGTTTTCGATTTCAAGTCGCTCATTTGAACTGCAGGTCAACGCGCTGCTGGCCCCCAAACCACGTGGTGAAAAACCGATCATGTCGTACCGGTTGGACATCTCCTTGAACAGCTTACCGGTTGCGTCGGCCGGGTTGCCGAGTGCTAAAAATTCGCTAAACCGGAATCCAAATGTCAGGCCATCACCGCCAGGGCCGCCCGGATTCACCAGAATGGCACCCATGCGTTGATCAGGCTGCTCGGCACTGACCCTTAGCAGTGCTACCTGCAACTCGCCAAGCGCCGGGTTGGCGTAGTCGAGTGGTGCGCGCATCAGCGTGCATTTAACGCGATTGCCAGCAGTTGTGATGGAGTTTTCTCCATCACTGAGAAGTGTGGGGTCGCACGGTTTCCAGTCCAACTTTTGCTGCCTGAATGATGCCATCGGATCAGGTGTACTGTTGCCACCGCCACACGCGGCAAGCAGTGCTGCAACCAGGGTTAAAAGGGCTAAGTGGCTTAGGCGTGACGACGGTGCTAGCGGAATTGGCATGGACAGACTCTGGAGTAGGTGTGCGGGGCGAAAAAAAATTATATTGTTCCAGCATCCCGTCAACAGGGCGCAGGAACCGGAAGCGTGTGGTGCGTAGTTTGACACGCAATAGTGAAATTTTTTTTGAGATTTCAGCTTTCCCTCTCAGGGGAAACCCATATTTTTCAGAGCGACTTCCAGTGTCATACTTGAGACCACGGACATGAAGTGCCGACCGGTGCGTGTCACATCGTATTGAATGCAACGCGGAACCAAAAAATACCGCCGTTATGGTGCAAAAGCGTAAAACGTCAACGCCGGATTGTCATAGAAGATTTGAAGAAATGAAACGGATGCTTGAGTCGCCCCAACCGAATGAAATCACACTGCGTGGCATTGTTCTCGGAATATTAATCACCCTGATTTTTACTGCGGCGCAAGTCTATTTGGGATTGAAAGTAGGCTTGACTTTTGCCACGTCTATTCCAGCTGCCGTTATTTCGATGGCGTTGCTGAGTGCCTTTAAAAACGCGTCCATACAGGAAAACAATATTGTCCAAACGATCGCCTCTGCAGCGGGTACGTTGGCTTCGGTGATTTTTGTTTTACCCGGTTTGTTGATGATTGGGTGGTGGACCCATATTCCGTTTTGGCCAACCTTTGGGGCGTGTGCAATTGGTGGTGTGCTGGGTGTGATGTACACCGTGCCGCTGCGCCGTGCCCTGGTATCAAAATCAGATCTGCCCTACCCAGAAGGTGTCGCCGCCGCAGAAGTATTGAAAGTCGGCACGTCTTCCCGCGCAGGCGCCCGCGAAGGGAAAGTCGGCTTGATGGCCGTTATTTTGGGCAGCGCGGCATCTGCCGTGTTTGCTGCGGGTGCAGGCGCAAAACTGTTGGCGGCTGAAGTGGCTCACTATTTCAAAGTGGGCAGTGGTGCAACCGGCGTTGCTGCCGCCAGTTCTTTGGCGCTGTTTGGTGCTGGGCATTTGATGGGCATTACTGTTGGTATCGCCATGCTGACGGGTTTGGCGATTGCTTGGGGCGTGTTGGTACCGCTGTTTTCCAGTACGGATGTGCCAAGTGCTCTGAGCGCAGCCGATCAAGCGCTAGGCGCATGGAGCTCGCAAGTACGCATGATCGGTGCAGGCGCCATTGGTGCAGCCGCGCTGGTGACCTTGATTGGTTTGGCAAAGCCGGTTATCGGTGGTTTGAAATCGGCATTGGATGCAGCACGGCGTGCTAAAGAAGGTGGCGAGGCCCTGCCGCGTACCGAACAAGATTTGCCGATTTTCATGGTGGGCTTGGTCGTTTTACTGGCCATGGCACCCGCTGGTTGGTTGTTGGCGAATTTTTTGCAAGGCGGTGTTTTACATAGCATTGCGGCGCCTTTGGTGGCGGTGGGCATTGCGTATATTGTTATCGCAGGTATTTTTGCAGCGGCTGTGTGTGGCTATATGGCGGGCTTGATTGGCTCGTCCAATTCTCCCGTGTCGGGCATTGCGATTTTGACAATTTTGGGCGCAGCGTTCAGCGTAGGGCTCGTTGGGCGTCACATCATGGGGCCGGAAGTCGCGCATGCCTTGGTTGCGTTTGCCTTGTTTGTCACTACGGTGGTGTTGGCGGTCGCGGTGGTAGGCAATGACAATTTACAAGATTTAAAAACGGGTCAACTGGTGGGCGCCACGCCCTGGAAGCAGCAAGTTGCTTTGGTGATCGGTGTGTTTGCAGGCTCTTTGGTGATTCCTCCCGTGCTGGAGTTATTAAACCAAGCCTATGGCTTTGCCGGTGCCACTTCAAGTACCGCCATTTCCAGTACGCCCTTGGCCGCGCCGCAGGCAACCCTGATTACTACGCTGGCCAAAGGCGTCATCGGTGGTGATTTGCGTTGGGATTTGGTTTTTTGGGGTGCGGCATTGGGCTTGGCGCTAGTGGTTTTTAACTTCGTTTTGAAAACGGGCAGTAAAGGGCGCTATACCTTGCCGCCACTTGGCGTGGGTTTGGCGATCTATCTGCCCAGCGCAGTCACGTTGCCAGTCGTGTTGGGCGCGGTGGCGGGGTTTGTTTTTGAGCGCTACGTCCATGCAAAACCCTGGGGCGAAGCAGCCAAGCGCATCGCGGTGCTGGTGATGTCCGGTTTTATTGTGGGTGAAAGTTTATTCAATGTGGGTCTGGCCGGCTTGATTGTGCTAACCGGCAATGGTGAGCCATTGGCAATTGTCAATAATCTTGGCGAATTCCAAACCATGGCGATTGCGGCTGTTTTGGGGGCCGCAGTGGTCACTACGCTGTACCTTTGGATGATAAAGGCGTCTCGTCAATTAGAAGCCTGAACTGGGAGCCTACGGATAGGGTCTGCCCAGCCGTAAACAGCGCCCGCTACCGGCATACTCGGTGTCTGCATAGACGATGCTATCTAAATAGGAGCTACTTACGTATAACTGACGAGGGCTTCAAGCCAATTTAGTTGCAAAATATCACTTAAGAATCAAAACCGGAACGTTGCCGTGGGTCAGCACGTGCTGGGTTTCGCTGCCCAGCAGCAGGCGCTTGATGCCCTTGCGGCCGTGCGATGCCATCACGATCAGGTCGCACTTGTGCTTCTTGGCGGCGGCCAGGAGGGCGTCGGACACCACATCGGACTTGACGATCAATGCCTTGGTCGTGACGCCTTTGCTCAAGGCAGCCTTTTTGACAGCATCCACAACGGCTTGGCCTTCGTCTGCCCACTGGGCTTCCACTCGGCGTACTTCGTCTGGTTGCAGTGCAATGCCACCCTCAAAATAGCTTTGGGGGTAGCGCGGCACGATCTTGAGCGCAACCAGTTCGGCTCCGCACAGCGCGGCCAGGTCAATGGCGGCCTTGACGGCCTTTTTGGAGAGGGTAGAGCCATCGGTGGCGACTAAAATACGTTGGTACATGGTTTGCTCCTTGAAGTAGGTGTCACTTAAGGCTACTCTACACCGGTTCTACTGTCTTGATCTAAGTCAAGCACGTGACAACACTTACCCTGCACACTCTTAGTCCATGCACTCCATCGCACTCGCGCCAGCGCCAACCACTGCGGATGTGCCGTCGAATGAACCTATTGCAGCCACCGCAGCGGAGGTACCCCCGACCCTAAGACCCCACGCCGAATACGACCTGCGCCTGTTGGACGATCCACAGGAGTGGAGTGCTTTTAGTCGCCCCTCGACAAGTGGCCCGCATTGCTGGGAGTCCAGTGTCGTGATTGAGGGCATGCACTGCGCGGCCTGCTCGCTGACGGTGGAAGATGCATTGACCCGCATACCCGGCGTCATCAGTGCCCAGGTGGGTGCCGCCAGCCACCGCGCCAAGGTGGTCTGGTCTGACCAGCACGTGTTGCCGTCGGCCTGGATGCAGGCGGTGCAGGGTAGTGGCTACCGCGCCGTGCCAGCCAATGACGCGTTTGCCAGCGAACGGCGCAAGCAGGAAACCCGACAAGCCCTGTGGCGCTGGCTGGTGGCAGGACTGTGCATGATGCAGGTCATGATGTACGCCTACCCGGCGTATGTGGCCTTGCCGGGCGACCTGTCGGGCGAGATGGAGCAACTGCTGCGCTGGGCATCGTGGGTGTTGAGCCTGCCGGTGATGCTGTTTTCGTGCGGTCCATTTTTTCGAAACGCCTGGCGCGACATCACCCAGGCCCGTGTCAGCATGGATTTGCCGGTGGCGCTGGGTATTGCCATCACCTTTGCGATGAGCACGGCGGGGACCTTTGAGCCCGCAGGTGTGTTTGGTCACGAGGTGTATTTCGACTCGCTAACCATGTTTGTCTTTTTCCTGCTGACGGGGCGTTGGCTGGAGCTGCGTTTGCGGGATCGCACGGCTGGTTCATTGGAAGCCCTGATGAACCGCCTGCCCGACAGCGTGGAGCGGCTGCTGGCAGATGGTAGTTTTGAGCGCGTGGCTGTGCGCCGTGTTGTGGTGGGTGATGTGCTGCGGGTGCACCCCGGCGAGACCTTTGCTGCCGATGGCACGGTACACAGTGGCGAAACGCAGGTGGATGAGGCTTTGCTCACGGGTGAATCGCATCCGCTCTCGCGTGGGGTGGGATCGCAGGTGCTGTCAGGCAGCCACAACCTTAGCAGCACGGTGCAAGTGCGTGTGGAACGCACGGGCGAGGCCACCCGGTTTGCCGAGATTGTGGCGCTCATGGAGAGCGCATCGGCCACCAAACCGGCTGGTGCCATGCTGGCAGACCGCTTGGCCAAACCGTTCTTGATCGGTGTGCTGCTGGCTGCCGCCGGTGCGGGAGCCTGGTGGTGGGGCCGTGATCCGGGTCATGCCCTGATGGTGGCTGTTGCAGTGTTGGTGGTGACCTGCCCCTGTGCCCTTTCGCTGGCAACACCGGCAGCCATGCTGGCATCGGCAGGTGCTTTGGCGCGTGGCGGTGTGCTGGTGCGCAGGCTGCAGGCGCTGGAAGCATTGGCTGGTGTGGATACGCTGGTCTTTGACAAGACTGGCACACTAACCCGTGATGCCATGGTGCTGGGCGCCGTCACGGTGCGGCCTGGCGCGTCAGCTGAAGAGGCGTTGGCCATGGCGGCGGCACTGGGTTGCCATTCCCTGCATCCGGTTTCGCGTGCGCTGGCGGTAGCGCAAGCCCACGCTCAGACTAAATCGGGTGGCGTTGGGGCCAGCAACCCTTGGGAATGCGCAGCCGTAACTGAACATTCGGGGCAGGGTGTTAGCGGGCAAGCACGGAACAGCCGACATTCCGGTAGTGACGGCACTGTTAGCTTGCGGCTGGGTTCTGCACGCTTTTGTGGCGTTGAGGTGCAGCAAGTGGGTGTTGCTGGCTTAAGTGCCTATTTGGCAGATGAAAAGGGCTGGTTCGCCACCTTTGAGCTGAAAGAAGATCTGCGCCCTGAGGCCGCAGCAGCGGTGGCGGCCTTGGCTGCAAATGGGGTGGCGGTGCATATGCTCTCTGGCGATACCGTTGATTCTGTGGCACGGGTGGCGGCTCAGGCTGGCATTGTGCATGCGCAAGGGGGCTGTTCTCCGGATGATAAATTGGTTTTCATGCGAACTTTGCAGTCACAGGGACACCACGTGGCCATGGTAGGCGATGGGCTCAACGACGGGCCGGTGCTGGCCGGAGCTGACGTTTCCTTCACGTTTGGCCGTTCGGTACCTTTGGCGCAGTCCAAGGCTGACTTTGTGATTTTGGGCGAGCAACTGATGAGTGTTGTACAGGCACTGGCGCTTTCCCGCCGAACCATGTCGATCGTACGGCAAAATCTATGGTGGGCGTTGCTGTACAACGCGGCCTGCGTGCCGTTGGCCGTGGTGGGATTGTTGCCTGCCTGGCTGGCTGGCTTGGGCATGGCGACCAGTTCTTTGCTGGTGGTGCTCAACGCCTTGCGGTTGGCCCGCGCCCCATCCCTTAAAAAGGTTTTGTGATGGATATTCTGTATTTGTTGATTCCGCTATCTGTTGTCCTGGTATTTTTTATATTGGGCGGTCTGTGGTGGGCCATCAACAGGGGGCAGTTCGAGGATATTGAGGCCGAAGGTGAAAGGATACTGAAAGATTCTTAATTAATATTAAGAACTTTCAGCAGGCTTTGACATTGATCAACCCGATTGACCGTTTTGGCGTGGACACTTCGCACTAGATTTAATAAGAGAAGAGGTAAAAATGGCATTTGCAAATCAACAACAAACTGTATACAACGATACCGTTGTGCGGCAGTTTGCCATCATGACGGTGGTTTGGGGCGTGGTCGGCATGTTGGTTGGCGTCATCATCGCCGCCCAGCTCGCTTGGCCTGAACTGAACTTCGGTATTCCATGGCTTTCGTATGGACGACTGCGCCCGTTGCACACCAATGCCGTGATTTTTGCGTTTGGCGGGTGCGGCTTGTTCGCTGCGGCCTACTACGTGGTGCAGCGTACCTGCCAGGTTCGCCTGTTTGGTGACAAGCTCTCTGCCTTTACCTTTTGGGGCTGGCAGCTGGTGATTCTGTCGGCAGTTGTTTCTTTGCCGCTGGGTTTCACCCAGGCTAAAGAGTACGCTGAGCTGGAGTGGCCCATCGACATTTTGATCACCTTTGTTTGGGTGTCATTTGCCATCGTTTTCTTTGGCACCATCGGTACCCGCAAGGTCAAGCACATTTACGTCGCCAACTGGTTCTTTGGCGCGTTCATTCTTGCTGTGGCTATTCTGCACTTGGTCAACAGCGCCGCTATTCCCGCCGGTTTCATGAAGTCCTACTCGGCCTATGCCGGTGTGCAGGATGCCATGGTGCAATGGTGGTACGGCCACAATGCGGTGGGTTTCTTCCTGACCGCCGGCTTCCTGGGCATGATGTACTACTTCATTCCCAAGCAGGCAGGCCGTCCTGTCTATAGCTACCGTCTGTCCATCGTTCACTTCTGGGCGCTGATCTTTACCTACATGTGGGCGGGCCCTCACCACCTGCATTACACCGCGTTGCCTGACTGGACCCAGTCCGTTGGCATGGTGTTCTCCCTGATTCTTCTGGCCCCCAGCTGGGGCGGCATGATCAACGGCATCATGACTCTCTCGGGTGCCTGGCACAAGCTGCGCGATGACCCCATCCTGCGCTTCCTGATCGTGTCGCTGTCGTTCTACGGCATGTCCACCTTCGAAGGCCCCATGATGTCCATCAAGACCGTCAACGCCCTGAGCCACTACACCGACTGGACCGTAGGCCACGTGCACTCGGGCGCTCTGGGCTGGGTGGGTCTGGTGACCATGGGTTCCATGTACTACCTGATTCCCAGGCTGTTCGGGCAGAAGCAGATGCACAGCGTCAAGGCCATTGAAGTCCACTTCTGGACCGCAACCATCGGTATCGTGATCTATATCGCTGCCATGTGGATTGCCGGTGTGATGCAGGGCCTGATGTGGCGCGCTATCAATGCGGACGGCACACTGACCTATACCTTTGTTGAATCGGTAAAGGCTACCTATCCGTTCTACGTTCTGCGTTTGTGTGGTGGTCTGTTGTACTTGTCCGGCATGATCATCATGCTGTGGAACACGCTGAAGACGGCTACGGCCGGCCGTGCGGTGAACGTCACCATTCCAGCCGTTGCTGCACACGCATAAAAGGGTATCAACATGGCAAATCAAAATACAAAATCCGGGCTGTCACATGAAGCCATTGAGACGAACAACTTCTTGATGATCGTTCTCATTTTGGTGGTGTTGCTGGTAGGCGGCATGGTGGAAATCGTTCCGCTGTTCTTCCAGAAGTCCACCACAGAGCCGATCAAGGGTGTCCTACCCTATACCGCGCTGCAATTGGCTGGTCGTGACATCTATGTACGTGAAGGTTGCTACAACTGCCACTCGCAAATGATTCGCCCCTTCCGTGCTGAAACCCTGCGTTACGGTCACTATTCTGTGGCGGGCGAGTCGGTGTACGACCACCCGTTTCAGTGGGGCAGCAAACGTACCGGCCCGGATCTGGCCCGCGTGGGCGGCAAGTACAGCGATGAATGGCACCACACCCACTTGAACAATCCACGTGACGTCGTTCCGGAATCCAACATGCCTGCCTACCCCTGGCTGGAAAAGACCCCGGCGGATGCCGATGTCATGCCGACCCACATGAAGGCGCTGCGCGTCGTGGGCGTTCCCTATACCGACGAGCAAATCAACAAGGCCGTGGAAGACGTCAAGGGCAAGACTGAACTCGAAGCCCTGGTTGCCTATCTGCAGGTCCTGGGTCTGGCACTCAAGTAAACACCAAGGAGTTGAATATGGACTTTGATGTCAACACCCTGCGGTCGCTAGCTACTGTGACCAGCTTTGTTACGTTTATCGGCATTGTGTGGTGGGCGTGGTCCAAGCGGCGCGCATCCGACTTCTCGGAAGCCGCCAACCTGCCTTTCGAGCAGGACTGACCCCGTCATTAAGGATTTGAAATGAGCGACTTTACAAGCAACTTCTGGTCGGTCTATGTGACCGGCATCACGCTGGTGAGCATTCTTGCCTGCGCGCTTCTGCTGTGGTTCAGCGGCAAGGCCAAGGCCATGACCGCAAGCGACAACAGCACCGGGCACGTATGGGATGAAGACCTGCGTGAAATGAACAATCCCCTGCCGCGCTGGTGGGTGTGGCTGTTCATCATCACCATCGTGTTCGCCGTTGTGTACCTAGTGTTGTATCCTGGTCTGGGCACCTTTACCGGCAGTACCAAGTGGACCTCCATCGGACAGTATGACGCCGAGGTTGCCAAAGGCAATGCTGAGGTGGCACCGCTATATGCCAAGTTTGCGGCGATGCCCATCGAAGAAGTGTCGCGTGACCCGCAGGCCCACGCCATTGGCGAGCGTTTGTTCATGAACAATTGCTCCCAGTGCCATGGCTCTGATGCGCGCGGCTCCAAGGGATTTCCGAATCTGACAGATAAGGATTGGCTTCACGGTGGTTCTCCGGAAAACATCACGGAGACCATCACCAAGGGTCGTATGGGCGTTATGCCTCCCATGGCTGCAGCCGTGGGCACAGCTGACGATGTCAAGAATGTGGCCAATTACGTGTTGAGCCTGTCCAACAGTCCGCACGACTCGGTTCGTGCCGAGTTGGGCAAGTCCAAGTTTGTGGTGTGTGCTGCCTGCCACGGAACGGACGGCAAGGGCAATCAGGCTTTGGGTGCTCCCAACCTGACTGACAACATCTGGCTGCACGGCTTCGGCGAAGCTGCCATTATGGCCATGGTCAACAACGGTAAGGTCAACCAGATGCCCGCACAAGAGGAACGTCTGACCGAAGGTCAAATTCGGGTGTTGGCGGCGTATGTTTGGGGCTATTCGAACAACGCCAAGGCTAACTAAACGTTCGTAGCGAAAGCATCAAATTTTGAACGACAGGGCATTACCGCCGCGCAAGATCATTCCGATCGTATCCGCCACGGGTAAGGGGGGAACGCCCCCTGCCGACGATGACGATGGGGTGATGGTCTCGCTGTACGAAGCCCGCCAAAAAATCTACCCGCGCAGCGTAGCGGGATTTTTTTCCAACTGGCGATGGGGCATGGTGTTCCTGACCCAGCTGATCTTTTATGGCCTTCCCTGGCTGGAATGGGGCCAGCGCCAGGCTGTGCTGTTTGATCTGGGGGCGCGCCGCTTCTACATTTTCGGCCTTGTCCTGTATCCCCAGGATTTCATCTACCTGACCGGTATTTTGGTCATTTCGGCCTTGGCGTTGTTTCTTTTTACGGCAGTGGCCGGGCGCTTGTGGTGCGGTTACGCCTGTCCGCAAACCGTCTATACAGAAATATTCCTATGGTTGGAAAAGTTCACAGAAGGCGACCGCTCCGCCCGTATGCGCCGTGATAGCGGCCCGTGGACCAAAGACAAGATCCTGCGCAAGGTTTCCAAGCACGCACTGTGGCTTGGAGTGGGCTTGTGGACGGGACTGACGTTTGTTGGCTACTTCACCCCGATCAAGGAACTGGCAGGTGCGGTGGTGCACTGGCAGCTGGGCTCGTGGGAGGTTTTCTGGTTTCTTTTCTACAGCTTTGCCACTTATGGCAATGCAGGTTTCATGCGTGAGCTGGTGTGCAAGCACATGTGCCCGTATGCGCGTTTTCAAAGCGCCATGTTCGATCGCGATACCCTTATCGTCACCTACGATGAAGCGCGCGGTGAACCCCGGGGAGCCCGTTCCCGAAAGGCTGACCCGGCCAAACTTAACCTGGGTGCCTGCGTGGATTGCAGCCTGTGTGTGCAGGTTTGCCCTACCGGCATTGATATCCGCAAGGGCCTGCAATACGAGTGCATAGGCTGTGGTGCCTGTGCCGACGTGTGTGACACGGTCATGGACAAGTTGGGTTACGCCCGTGGGTTGGTCAAATATTCCACGCAGAATGCCATTACCCAAAATTGGACGCGGGGCCAGACTTTGCGCCATGTGCTGCGCCCCCGTGTGTTGATCTATTCCGGCATTTTGGCCGCCATCGTTGTGGCCATGGTCGTGAGCCTGACGTTGCGCACGCCATTCAAGGTGGATGTGGTGCGTGACCGTGGTGTGCTGGCCCGAATTGTGGAGGGCGGGCGGATCGAAAATGTGTACCGCTTGCAGATCATGAATGCTACGGAATCCGAGCAGCGTTTTACCATTGCCGCCGACGGGCTGCCCGGGCTGGTTGTGGTGACAGAGGGTGACGTTGTGGTAGAGCCCACACAATCCCGTTGGACAGCAGTGCGCGTGCAAGCGCCGTATGATGCAGCACCTGCGGGTTCACACACGATTCATTTCCAGATATCTGGCCAGGGTTCCACTGGCCAGGTGACTGAAAAATCAGTTTTTATTGTTCCTCGCTAAGGAAAATTTATGTCTCAATCCGCACCAACTCCCGCAACGCCCTGGTGGAAATTCGGGCATGTCTGGATGGTGATTGCCGGCCCCGCGCTGGTGGTCGTTGCCTCCTTTTACACGTTTTACCTGGCAGCGTCGGGCAAGGACCCGGTGATTGACGAAAATTATTACCAAAAAGGCTTGGAAATCAACAAGACACTGGAAGGCAACCCGGCCAGCCTGGCGCCCGCCATGCAGGCGCGCAATCATGCCGCCACCGGTGTCAATACTCCTCAAAGGTAAGCCATGTTGCAACAACGATTGATGTGGATAATTTGGCCAGCGTTCCTGATGGCCGGGGTGCTGGAGATGCTGGTCTTTGGCATGGTTGACCCGCAAGATGTGCATTGGTTTGGCATGCCATTGGATTGGTCCCGGCAGGGTACCTACACGATTGCATTCTTTGTCTTCTGGGCCATCATGGTTGTGTCAAGCGGACTGACGAGTCTGCTGTCCATGTCGCCTTTTGAGGTGAACCGCTGCCCTCTGACTCCCACGCAGCGTCCGGACGGCTGCCCCAAGCAGGAATCCTGCTAGCCACCCATCTTGGTATTGACGATTTCGCGCAGCGCATCGGTACTCAGGATGCGCACATGGCGCTGCTTCACTTCAATGATGCCGTCATCTACAAACTTGGAGAATGTGCGGCTCACGGTCTCCAGTTTCAATCCTAGATAGCTGCCAATTTCTTCGCGTGTCATGCGCAGCACCAATTCATGTTGAGAGAATCCCCGGGCGTGCAGGCGTTGCACCAAATTCAACAGGAAGGCTGCCAGACGTTCTTCTGCGCGCATGCTGCCCAGCAGCAGCATGACACCGTTTTCACGGACGATTTCGCGGCTCATGATCTTGTGAACATGGCGCTGCAAGGCGTTGACTTCCCGTGAGAGTTCTTCGATACGGTCAAACGGCATGACGCAGACTTCCGCGTCTTCCAGGGCCACCGCATCGCAGGTGTGGTGGTCGTTGACGATACCGTCCAGGCCAATAACCTCGCCAGCCATCTGAAAACCCGTTACCTGGTCGCGTCCATCTTCAGACGCCACGCAGGTTTTGAAGAAGCCGGTACGAATCGCATACAAGCTGGTGAACTTTTCACCGTTACGAAACAGGGTGGTGCCACGCTTGATCTTGCGCCGACTGGCCACCACATCTTCAATACGATCCATCTCCGCGGAGGTCAAACCCATGGGCATGCACAACTCGCGCAAATTGCAGTTGGAACACGCGACCTTGATGGTTTGTGCAATCAATGGAGCCACTTTACTTGCGCCCTTGACGGCGGGTTGAGTCTTGGTTTCGGGGCAGAGTAGAGGTGCGGGTTGTTGATCGAGCATAGCGTGCGCCAAAATCTGGACCCCCTCAGTTTACCCACTTTAGTTGTTCTTGATTCAAATCAAGCGGACCGTGGAGGAAATGCTGCAAAGTTGGGCCCGTTTTGTCCGGAGTTTTCATGAGCGTGCCAGTTCAAATCGTTCCCGAAGAATTGTTGAGTCGATTCGATGTGCCTGGTCCCCGATACACATCCTTTCCAACGGCTGACCGTTTTGTCGAGGCTTTCACGACCGACGATTATGTGCAGGCACTAACCCAGCGCCGCACGGGCCTGGCCGCCCGCTCCCGGCCACTTTCGCTGTATGTGCACATTCCGTTTTGCGAATCTCTGTGCTACTACTGTGCTTGCAACAAAATCATCACCAAGCACCACGAAAAGGCTGCATCGTATCTGAGTTACCTCAGCCGCGAGGTAGACCTGCATACCCAATACATCGGCCAGGGTCAGACCATCAGTCAGTTGCATTTGGGTGGTGGCAGCCCGACATTTCTGCGCGACGATGAATTGCGCGAGTTGATGGCCATGTTGCGGCGCAACTTCACCCTGGCGCCAGGCGGTGAATATTCCATAGAAATTGATCCACGGACGGTAGATGCCGCCCGACTGGACACCCTGACGGAACTCGGTTTCAACCGACTGAGTTTTGGTGTGCAAGACTTCGACCCCGCTGTGCAAAAGGCGGTGCACCGGGTGCAACCGGCCGAGCAGGTGTTCGCACTGATCGACGCCGCGCGCAAACGCGGCTTTGACTCCATCAACATTGATTTAATTTATGGCCTGCCGCGCCAGACGCCTGAGTCATTTGCCCGCACGTTGGAGCAGGTCAACCAGTTGCGGCCAGACCGCATTGCGCTCTATGCCTACGCCCATTTGCCCGAGCGCTTCAAACCCCAGCGGCGCATTGATGCGCAGACGCTGCCCAACGCGGCGGCCAAGGTGGCCATGCTGTCGCGTTCCCTGGTGTCCTTTTTGTCGGCGGGCTACGTGTACGTGGGTATGGACCACTTTGCGCTGCCTGACGATGCATTGGCCATTGCCAAACGCCAAGGACGCCTGCACCGCAACTTCCAGGGCTACAGCACACAACCCGCTTGCGACATGATTGGTTTGGGCGTGTCCTCCATTGGCCGGGTGGGCGCCACCTACAGCCAAAACGCCAAGACGCTTGAAGAGTATTGCGACCTGATCGACCAGGGTCGTTTGCCAGTGGTGCGCGGGTTGGCGCTGTCGCGGGACGATCTGGTGCGCCGCGCCGTGATCATGTCGTTGATGTGCCAGGGTCAAGTTCTGTTTGAATCCATTGACCTGGCCTATCTTGTCGATTGCCGCAACTACTTTACCCGGGAGCTGGAAGACCTGCAGTCTCTGGTGGAACAAGGCCTGGTGACCGTGGATGACACGGGCATTCAGGTTACGGCCCAGGGCTGGTTCTTTGTGCGCGCGGTTGCCATGGTGTTTGACCGCTACCTGCAGACCGACCGCACGCGGGCGCGGTTTTCCAAGATCATTTAGCATGCGCCGATGCAATCTTCTCTGGCGCTGACGGCGCTGCTCATGGGCTTGGCTGGCGGCCCCCACTGTGTTGCCATGTGTGGTGCGGCGTGCGCCGGTATCAGCCAGGCAGCTGGACCCCACAAGAATACGGCCCTGTGGACCTTTCAATTGGGTCGCATCATTGGTTACGCCATCCTCGGGGGCTTGGCTGCTGCTTCGCTGCAGGGCCTCGGTTGGCTGACCGTGCAGTCTGCTGCGTTGCGCCCTGTCTGGTCCCTGTTTCACGTCGCCGCATTGGTGCTGGGGTTGATGCTGTTGTTTCAGGCCCGTCAGCCCGTTTGGCTGGAAAGCACGGCACGGAGGGTTTGGGCCCGCACCCGTGCATTTGCAGCTAACCAAGGGCGGGGGGCGCCCATGGTGATTGGCATGGCTTGGGCCCTGTTGCCTTGTGGTTTGTTGTATTCGGCTTTGTTGGTGGCAGCACTGGCGGGCAGTACTCTGGGTGGTGCCATGGTGATGGCCTTGTTTGCTGCGGGAACCAGCGTCACCATGGTCATTGGACCGTGGCTGTGGTTACGCCTCAATGGCGCGCCAGCGCGTCTGGGCAGCGGTCAGTGGGGCGTGCGTCTGGCCGGGGCCGCATTGGCGGTCAGCTCTGGTTGGGCGCTGTGGATGGCGTTGGCGCACAACGCCGCCCCATGGTGTATCACGCCCTAAGTTCAGGCGTGGGCGTCACTTACGGACTGCTCCAGTTCGGTGAAGGCTTCCTGCACGTAAGTGCCCAAGCGCTCCAGGTTGGGTAGCTCGTCGGTGGCAATCAGGCCGAAGAACAGGTCGCCGGCGTAGCTGAACAGGGTGATGTTGAGCAAATTGCTGGGTGGCAAAGTGCTGATGGGATGCATTTCCTCCATGCGCGCGCCACGGATGTACAGGTGCTCTTTGGGCCCTGGCACGTTGGATACCAGCGTATTGCCCATGGGTGGCATCTTGTTGCTGAGTTTGAGCATTTCTGCAATTTGCGCTACAAGCCCCGTAATGATGGTGTAGGACTCGATGGCCTCTGGCGCTACGCTGTCAACCATGGTGCGCACATTGCGCAGGCTGTAACCAATGTTGCGCAGACGCACATAGGGGTCGTCCGTGGGCGGGGACAGTTCCACCTGGATGATGCCAATCTTGTTGCCAGCGGTTTTTTCGCCTTCCTTGCGCAGGTTGACCGGCATCTGGATGGTGATGGGCCGGCGCAGTTCAACGCCTTGGTCCACCAGATAGCGGCGCAGGGCACCGTCCAGGCAAGTTAGGGCAATATGGTTGAGAGTAGAGCGGGTACGGGTTCGGATAGCGTTTACCCGGTTCATGGATACACCCGCTGTGGCAAATTGCCGCCCCGACGTGACCTGACCCGTTAGTGGTGTCTTGGCGCTGGACACAAACGGCAGGGCGATGGCGTTTTTGGTGAGCTTGATACTCTCCAGGAACAGCATGGCGGCCAACCGCCCGATACCCAGGAATCGGCGGGTGTTGCCGGTGACTTCCTTCCAGGTGAGGTCCAGTAGTTCCTGCTTGGCCCGGCTGCCGTGGCCGCCATGTTTTTGCGTCCACACCGGGGTGAGTTCCACGTCGGAGGGAGAGTTGCTGTAGCACTCGGCCGTCCAGCGCGCCATGGTGATGCCGTCGGCGTAAGCATGGTGCATCTTCTGGTACAGCGCAAATTGGCCGTCCGGCAGGCCGTCGATGACGTGCACCTCCCACAAGGGGCGGCTGCGGTCCAGCATGGGCGTGTGCAGCTTGCAGACCAGGGCATACAAGGCCTTGCGGTCATTCTCCCCCTTGGGCATGGTGTGGAAGAACACATGTTGGTTCAGGTCTACATGGTCAGTGGCCCGCCAATGTGGGAGTGCATTGAGCGAGAACTGGATGATGCGATTGAACGGTGGCTTGACGGCAGTGGCAGCCAGGTAGTCGCGGTACAGATTCTTGGCGAATGCCGCGCCCGATTTGGGCGGGCGTTTGAAAATCAGCAAACCAGCGACGTGTTTGGGGCTTGCCTCGGATTCCGCGATGAAGAATCCAAGATCGAGTAGCGACAGTTTGCTCATGGTGATGGGTGCTTTTCGGATGCCGAGGGTTGCTGTTTTGGTGCGAGGGGATAATTTACCCTTGAAAGGCTGCGCGCGTTGTAGGTGTTGCGCCTAATACCGGTCATTTACTTCCCAATTTTTAAAGAGATCTTGTTGAATTCCGTTGCCACCCGGCCTCAGGCCTATCCGCACCGCCTCTCGGTTGCGCCCATGCTCGATTGGACTGACAGGCATTGCCGTTATTTTCACCGCCTGCTCAGTCGCCACGCCTTGCTGTACACCGAGATGGTGACCACCGGCGCATTGATCCATGGCGACGTAGCGCGACACCTGCGCTACAACGTGGACGAACACCCAGTGGCCCTACAGCTCGGTGGCAGCGACACTGCCGATTTGGCGCACTGCGCCCGCCTGGGGGAACAATGGGGTTATGACGAAATCAACCTTAATTGCGGCTGCCCCAGTGAGCGGGTGCAGCGCGGCTCTTTTGGCGCCTGCCTGATGGCCGAGCCGCAATTGGTTGCCGATTGCGTCAAAGCCATGGTGGACGCGGTGGGCGTGCCGGTCACGGTCAAACACCGCATTGGTATTGACCGCACGGAGAGTTACGACTTTGTGCGCGATTTCATTGGCACCGTGAGCCAGGCCGGTTGCCAGGTCTTCATCGTCCATGCGCGCAACGCCTGGCTTAAGGGCCTGTCACCCAAGGAGAACCGCGAGGTACCGCCCCTGCGCTACGCCTTGGTGCACCAGCTCAAACGGGACTTTCCGCAGCTCACCATTGCCATCAATGGCGGCATGAACAGCAACACGCAGATTGCCGAGCAACTACAAGTGGTGGACAGTGTGATGGTGGGGCGCGAGGCCTACCACAACCCCTGGCTACTCAGCGATTGGGATGCACTTTTTTACGGGGCAGAACCCTTCGAGCAAACCCGCGAGGCGGTGGAAGCGCAGATGGTTGACTATATGGCGCGTGAGATGCGCGAGCATGGCACGCCCTGGAGCCACATTGCACGCCACATGCTGGGGCTGCGCCACGGCATGCCCGGTGCGCGGCACTGGCGCCAAGTCTGGAGCGACCACCGGCTCAAGAACCTGCCAGCGCACGACGTCATGGCGCATGCGCGCGGCAAACACAACGCTATTGATTAAATAGCGCGTTATGTAGGTTCGACGAGGGCTATAGCCCAGTGGTGACCTTGGGCCAAACTTGCACCCATTGTCGATCAGGCGTTGCAGGGTGTCGGCATCTTCAACACCTTCGGCCACCACTTCCAGCTTCAAACAGTGGGCCATTTCTATGACTGCCCGCACGATACCTGACTCATTGGGGCTATCGACCAGCTTGCGAATAAACGACTGGTCGATTTTGAGCAGGTGGATCGGAAAGTGCTGCAAGTACCCCAGGTTGGAATAGCCGGTGCCAAAGTCGTCAATTGCAAATTTGATGCCCTGTGCGCCCATCCGCTGCAGAACCTCGCTCACGTGCTGGGTGTCGGCTACTAGCAGGGATTCGGTCAACTCCAGTTCAACGGCCGACGGGGTAGTCCGCAGGATGTCAGTGCGTTAGCGACCTCGCGTTCAATGTTGTCGCGGCGGAACTGGATGGGTGACACATTGATGGCAACCACCAGGCGATCACCCATAACGCTCTTGCGCCAAGCTTGCATCTGCTGGCAAGCAAACGCCAGTACCCAGCTGCCCACTTTGTTGATCAGTCCTGTGCGTTCGGCTACCTTGGCGCGGTACATGGCCAGATCGGCGTTCTTGAGCAAGGTTTCGGTATCTGTACCGTCTCGTGGGTAAACAGACTCCCCCAACGATGCGGTTCCCAATACTTCCATCCCATTGAGCACAAAGGGCTGCGCCAGTTGCAGCATGACCTTGTTGGCAGCTGCGGTTATGGCTCCTTCGTCGCCACCCTCACGGCTAAAAGTGTCGCTGTCTCGTACGGATGCGCTCAGGCGCTCTGCCACTTGGCACGGCAAGGTGTCTCCGGCGGCGTGTCCGAGCGAGTCGTTGATGGTCTTGAAATTCTCCAGATCCAGAAAGAGCACCGAAGTGATGGCGTTGTCACGCTTGGCTTGCGCCAACAATTGCGATAGGCGGTCTCTCGCCAGAGCGCGATTGGGCAGATTGGTTAGCGTTTCGCGATGGGCCAGGACTTCAATGCCGGCGTTGGATTCCATAAGGCTTTGTTTGTCAGCCTCCAGCCGGTCCATGGCGCGGCGCAGGTCACTGGCCAATAACCACACAAAAAAGGCGGTAACGCCAAAATGGACGCCAGGTTGAGCAGACGACCCAGCGCCAGCGGCTGCACTGTTTGCACATGAATCCCGGTCAGAATGATCAGCAGTAGACTGACAAACACGCGCCGTGACCCGAACATGCTGGCAAAAATCAGAACCCCGGGGAAAGGCGACAACTGCTTCATCGTGCAGCCCCTCACTTACGGCAATCAGGCCGCTCATGGCCAGCACCAATGTGCCGAGCATCACACTGGTGGCCCGGCGCAACTGGTTTTTCTGGTTAAATTGAAAGGCGAGCCCCAGCGCGGCTATGGCAAGCGCCTGCAGTGCAGATCCGCTATAGCGGCCCTGCGCCGGGGTGGTGATGCTCAGATATTAGTCGCTTTAGAAGGTCTCCCAAACGCTACGGGTTTTGACCGAAGCAGCCGAACGCATCTACCTGGCGCTTACCGATGACCTGAATGTGTGCAGTTAGCGCCGCTAATCCGGTCAATTCAAGTTACATTGCCAAATGGTCAGGCATTAACGACTTGGGCCATAAGCATAAGGAAACCGAAATCATGTACTTTGGATACAACGGACTCATTGGTTTGCTGGTGCTCGCTGGGGATATTTGGGCCATTTTGAATATTTTTCAAAGCTCAGTTTCCAACGAGAAAAAATTGATTTGGATCATCGCTGTAGTATTACTACCCGTTCTGGGTCTGCTGCTGTGGTTTTTCCTTGGGCCGCGCAACGGTAGGTCCAGCTAACGATTGTCTGAGTCGGAGTCTAAATTGCAGGCAATCATCTGCAGGGTTTGTCAGTTTTTTTATACCTGCATAGATTTGTAGTGAACTACCGGGAGGGACAATACCGGCGCCACTTTGGACCAATTCCCAAGACCAGTTTATCCCGCAGACGCCAGATGTGTCCGCCGATACTTTGGTCGATCTTACTTTAGCCGTTCAATAGCATCGGGTCACACATGTTCTCCATGTTCGACAACGACGACAGCGACTATTCGTCTTTGCTTACGCCAAATTTCGGTGGCTATGTCGTCAACATGCGGCATGGCTACTCGCCGTCCTACATGGTTCTTCACCGCGGTTCCTGCGCGACGGTCAACCCCAGCACGTCGTCCTCGGATCCGGGTGCGTTCACAGAACGCGACTATCTCAAAGTTTGTAGCACCGATTTGGAGAGCCTTCGTTCCTTGTTAAAAGCGTTTGGCCGCCCAAATGGTTCGTTCTCTGCAGAGTCCAGCAAGTGCTTGCACAATCAAGGGTACGGCTAACAATTGGTATGTTTGACCGCAAAGCCGGGAGTCCTGCATGTTCACTACTGTCGCTCTCACAACCAGTCAGATCGTCGTCCAGGTCTGCCTGTTTCTCGTCGCAGCCATTGCCATATTCGGTGGCTCGCTGCAGTTCTATCTCGGGCAACCTGATACCTCACCACGCCTGGACAACGTTCATCGGTTCATGGCTGGTGTGTACCTGTCCACTGGCATCATCTGCCTTTGGGCCGCGCTCACCATTCGCCAACAGGGCTTTTTGGTCTACTTGCTTGCGCTCGGAGTGCTGCTTGCAGGTGTCGGGCGGCTTGTCTCCATCTCGAAGGTTGGCCTACCAGAGCCGGCTGCCGTGTGGCTCGGCTATCTCATCCCGGAACTGCTCATTCCGTTCATCATGGCAGGCGCTCACTATGCAGGCTCATAAGTCCATAGCGCCGAGCAAAACGGCGTGGCCTCACCCTTTGTTCGAGAGGGACTACTCAAAAGTGCAGAGCCCCTGAATTTGAACGGTAAGCCTTCACACAACACAACACACCATTGCGAGGTTTCGATGCCAAACGTTGCAAAGCCAGTCGCGATTCTTGCGTCGGAAGCACCAGTCAGAACCAAGCCCTCGAACTATCCTGAGCCGTTCGCATCCAGAATGACGGGTAGAGAGAAGCGCCCGCTCGGAGCCCCCGTGCTTTCAAGTGTTTTTGGGGGGGGTGGGCTTCCCCCCAGGGCCCCCCCCCCCCCCCCCCCGGCCGCCGCCCGCCCCCCCCGGCCCCCCCCCCCCCCCCCCCCCCCCCCCCCCCGCCGGAGGCCCCCGGGCCTTGGCGGCCCCCCCCCCCGCCCCCCCCCCCCCCGCCCGCCCCCGGGCCCCCCCCGCGAGGCCCCGGGGGAGGGCCACCGCCGGCGCCGGGGCCCCCCCCGCCCCCCCCCCCCGCCCCGGGGCCGGGTCGCCCGCCCCCCGGCACCGCCGCCGGCGAAGCCGCCCCGGCCCCCAGCCCCCCCCCCCCCCCCCGCCCCGGGGCCGCCGCGGGCCGCCCCAGCGGCGGCGGACCCGCCCCGGGGCTGGCCCCCCCCCCCCCCACGCTTTTCGCGCCCCGCAACACTCCCCCGATAGGCCCCCCCCCAGCGCGCGCCCCCGCCCGCCCCCCCCACGCAAGGTCGCCCCCCCCCGGCCCCGCCGCCGGCCCCACGCAGCCCCCGCGCGCGCCCCGACCCCCGCGGCCCGGCCCCAGGATTCCCCCCCGCGCCCCCCGCCCCCGCCCCGCCGCCAAACGCCCCCCGAGCCCCGGCCCCGGGCGGCCCCCCCCGGCGCGGCCCGCGCGCGCCCGCCCCCCCGACCCCCCCCCCCCCGCCCCGCCCCCGAGCCGGCCGCCCCGCCGCCGCCGACGCCCGGCCGCCCCCGCGCCAGCCCGGCGCCGCCCGGGCCCCGCCGGCCCGACGACACCGCCCCCGCCCCCACCCCCCCCCCGGGCCGCCCCCCGCAGGGCGCCCGCCCCGCCCGACACACCCCCCCCACCCCGCCCCCCCCCCCCCCCCCCGCCGCCGCAAGCGCAAAAGCGCCGCCGAAGCCGCCAGCGCCCCCCCGGCCCGCGCCCCCGGCCAAAGCGCGGCGGGGCGCCCCCCCGGAGCCCGGCGGCCCCCCCCCCCCCGCCGGCGGCGCCCCCCGCCGCGGGACCGGCCCCAGCCCCCCGCCGGCGCCGCCCCCCCCCGGGCCCCGCCGGCCCCCCCCCGGCCCCGGCCCCGGGGCCCCCGCCCCGGCCCCCGGCCGGACCGCCCCCCCCGCCCCCCGCCAAGCGACCCCCCCCCCCCCCCCCGCCCCCCGCGCCCCCCGCGCGCGCGGGGCCGGGCCCGCGGGCGGGGGCCCCGCCGCCGCCGGGCCCCGGGACGGGCCCCCCCCCCGCCGGGGGCCCCGGGGCCCCCCGGCCCGCCGGCGGCCACGCCCCGCCCGCCCCCCAACCCCGCGGCCCCCGGGGCCGCCCCCCCCGGGGGCGTGAGAGCCGAGGCCCGCGCCCCCGCGACAACCCGGAGCGGGGGGGCAACCCCGGCCCCCCCCGCACGAAGGGAAGGAAGGGCGCCCCGGCGCGCCCCCCCGGGGGCCCACGGCCGGGTTTACCAACGGCACCCCCGGGGCCGGCCGCAGGGCGCCCGGGGCGCCGGTCCCCCCCCCCCCCCCGCGGGGAACAAGAGCCGGCCCCCCGCCGAGGCGCCCCCGCCCCCCCCCCGCCCGCGGCGCCGGCGAGGGGGCGGCCCCCCCCCCGCCCGGCGGGGCGCGGGCCCCCCCCGCGCCCCCCCCCCCCCCCCCGGCCGGCTGGTTTTCCCCCCGGGGGGGGCCCCCCCGCCGCCCGAGAGTCCCGCCCGGCCCGGCCCGGCCCCGGCCCCCGCCCCGCCCCCCGCCGGGCGGGGCGGCCCCCCCCCGCCCCCCGGCGGGGGCGGCCCCCCCCCCGGAAACCATGGAGAGACCCGGCCTCCCCCGGGCCCCCGGGCACCCACCTGGCCCCCCCCCCCCGGGCGGCGCCCCGCCGCGGACCCCCCCGCGCCCCCCCGGGCCCCCCCGGGGCCGCCCCGCCCGCCGGCCCCCGCCGCGCGGCCCCCCCCCCCCCGGCCCCCCCCCCCCGGCCCCCCCCCCCCCCCCGCCCCCCTCCCCCCCGGACCTATTTGGCCTGATGAATTTTGGAGTCAATCTCACACGCCTGGCGCCGAACGCCGTGTCGGCGCTCCGACATGCTCACTCGAAGCAAGACGAGTTCATCTATATCCTGCAAGGGAACGCAGTCCTTCGCACCGATGAAGGTCTTACGCCACTCTCACCAGGAATGTGCGCGGGGTTCAAGGCCGGTACCGGCAATGGCCATTGCCTGATCAATGAATCTGCAGAAGAAGTTGTGTACCTTGAGGTAGGCGACAGGACGCCAGGAGACGAAGGCAGCTATCCCGACGAAGATCTGAAGGCGTTGATGGTCGATGGCAAGTGGCAGTTTGTTCACAAAGACGGTGCCCCTTACGCGTGAGCCACGTGGCAGGCCGTGCGAGCCCATCAAACGTGAGCTGAGCGACCGCCTACGTTTTTCTGATGCAGTTGAATGGCAATTCATTTCGGGACGAATCTTGCGGGAAAGTCCCGCCTATTGCCGCTTTTAGTTGGCCGCTTCCAACCCATTGGTGAAGTGTTCGCGCATGCGTTGCGCGGTGGCCTGTGCGTCTCGCACCAACAGTGCGGCCATGATGGCGCGGTGCTCTTGCAGGGATTCGTTCATACGCCCCGTTTTGAGTAGGGAGTTGTGGCGGTTGAGCTTCATCACCTTGCGCAAGTCTGCCACCATCTGGTCACGCCAGCGGTTGTTGGCAATTTCCAGAAGACGCATGTGGAAGCGTTCGTTCACTGCAAAGAAGGTGTCTGTATTGGCCGTACCTGCGAGGGCAGCGGACTCCAGTGCTGCATGCAATTCCTGCAGTTCCATCAACTCTGCCGGTGTTGCCTTGGCAGCCACGACGCCGGCGGCATCGCTTTCCAATAGGCTCAGCAGGTGGTACACGTCGGCCAGATCATTTATTGACACTTCGGTCACGTAAGCACCCCTGCGCACCTTCATGGTGACCAGTCCCTCGGCGGCCAGCACCTTTAAGGCCTCGCGCAGCGGCGTGCGGCTGATGCCGTATTCCTCTGCAATGCGCAGTTCGTCAATCCAGCTACCCGGCTCCAGTTCGCGCTTGAAAATACGCTGGCGCAGCCGTTCGGCCACTTCTACATACAGGGCTTTGGGCGAGAGCGAGTGGTTCGCGCGGTCGTCGGTTGTTTCGGTCGGCATTGGCGGACTGTAAGCTGGAATGAATATTTTGAATCAATAATTATGAATAATGTAAACTAAAACGTCAGACACCACTCGACCGTTTACCCCAAAACGATCACCATTACGGCCAACCGGACTCCGCCATGACTGAAAAGCACTCTGAATTCAAATCCAGCAACCTTGACGCCTGGAACAAGGCTGCAGCCAAGTCGGCACCGGGCGGCAACGTGGATGCCCTGAACTGGATCACCCCAGACGGCATTTCCGTCAAGCCCCTGTACACCGCTGCCGATACGGCTGACCTGAAGTACGCCGATACGCTGCCTGGCTTTGAGCCCTACCTGCGCGGCCCCCAGGCCACCATGTATGCGGTGCGCCCCTGGACCATTCGCCAATACGCCGGCTTTTCCACCGCCGAAGAGTCCAATGCCTTCTACCGTAAGGCGCTGGCTGCTGGCGGGCAGGGCGTCTCCGTGGCGTTTGACCTGGCTACCCACCGCGGCTACGACTCGGATCACCCCCGTGTCACCGGCGACGTCGGCAAGGCCGGCGTGGCGATTGATTCAGTGGAGGACATGAAGATCCTGTTCGACCAGATCCCGCTGGACAAGGTGAGCGTCTCCATGACCATGAACGGCGCCGTGCTGCCGGTGCTGGCGGGTTACGTGGTGGCGGCCGAAGAGCAGGGCGTGTCGCAAGACCAACTGAGCGGGACCATTCAGAACGACATTCTGAAAGAGTTCATGGTGCGCAACACCTACATTTACCCGCCTGCGCCCAGCATGCGCATCATCGGCGACATCATTGGCGACACCGCCAAGAACATGCCCAAGTTCAACTCGATCAGCATCTCGGGTTACCACATGCAAGAGGCTGGGGCGAACCAGGCGCTGGAGCTGGCCTTCACGCTGGCCGATGGCAAAGAGTATGTGAAGACCGCCATTGCTACCGGGCTGGATGTGGATGAATTTGCCGGGCGCCTCTCGTTCTTCTGGGCCATTGGCATGAACTTCTACTTAGAGGTTGCCAAAATGCGCGCCGCGCGCCTGCTGTGGTGCCGCATCATGAAGGGCTTTGACGCCAAGAACCCCAAGAGCCTGATGCTGCGCACCCACTGCCAGACCAGCGGTTGGAGCCTGACCGAGCAAGACCCGTACAACAACATCGTGCGCACCACCATCGAGGCCATGGCCGCGGTGTTTGGTGGCACGCAAAGCCTGCACACCAACGCGCTGGACGAAGCCATTGCGCTGCCCACCGAATTCAGCTCGCGCATTGCCCGCAACACCCAGCTCATCATCCAGGAAGAGACGCACATCACCAATGTGGTGGACCCATGGGCGGGTAGCTACATGATGGAGAAGCTGACGCAAGACATGGCGGATGCGGCCTGGACCATCATTGAAGAAGTCGAAGCCATGGGTGGCATGACCAAGGCCGTTGACAGCGGCTGGGCCAAGCTGAAAATTGAGGCTGCAGCAGCCGACAAGCAGGCCCGCATCGACAGCGGGCAAGACGTGATCGTCGGCGTGAATAAGTACAAGCTCAAGAGCGAAGACCTAGTCGACGCGCGCGACATTGACAACGTGGCCGTGCGGGATTCACAGATTGCCCGCCTCAACGCTATCAAGGAAAAACGTGATGCAGCCCTCGTCGGTGCTGCGTTAGCTGCTATTACTTGTGCAGCAGAATCAAATACGGGCAATCTGCTGGACCTGTCCATCAAAGCCATGCGTCTGCGCGCCACGGTGGGCGAGGTGAGCGATGCGATGGAGAAAGCCTTTGGCCGCCACCGTGCCGACACCAATAAAGTAAGCGGCGTGTACGCCGCCGCCTACGACTCCGCCAAAGGGGACACCATGGAATACTGGAACGCACTCAAAGCCGACATTGCCGCTTTTGCTGAAAAGCAGGGCCGCCGCCCCCGTGTGATGGTCAGCAAGCTGGGCCAGGACGGCCACGACCGGGGTGCCAAAGTGGTGGCCACGGCCTTTGCCGACTTGGGTTTTGACGTGGACATGGGCCCGTTGTTTCAGACGCCAGAAGAGTGCGCCCGCCAGGCGATCGAGAACGACGTCCACGCAGTCGGCGTTTCCACCTTGGCGGCTGGCCATAAAACGCTGGTGCCCGCCATCATTGCCGAGCTGAAGAAGCAGGGTGCAGACGACATCATTGTGTTCGTGGGTGGCGTGATTCCACGACAGGACTACGACTTTTTGAATGCTGCGGGCGTCAGGGGCATCTTTGGCCCCGGCACGCCGATTCCGGTATCGGCGCGGGAAGTGCTCACGCAGATTGAAAAGGCCATCGGGTGACACCTGAAGTCGTTGTGGCAGCCTTGCTGGGGGGGAGTTCGCCCCTCCAGCGTCGCGCCATTGCCAAAGCCATCACGCTACTGGAGTCCACTCGCGCCGACCACCGCGCGCAGGCGGACGAACTGCTGACTGCCTTGCTTCCGCATACCGGCAAATCCCTGCGTTTAGGAATTAGTGGCGTGCCTGGCGTAGGCAAGAGCACTTTTATCGAAGCGCTGGGTCTGCACCTGATTGGTCTGGGCCACCGCGTGGCCGTGTTAACGATTGATCCGTCATCATCCGTATCAGGTGGTTCCATCCTTGGCGACAAGACCCGCATGGAGCAATTGTCGGTGCGCGAGGAAGCCTATATCCGCCCCAGCCCCAGCAGCGGCACGCTGGGCGGCGTGGCCGAGAAAACACGCGAAGCCATGTTGGTTTGCGAGGCAGCGGGCTATGACATCGTGATCATCGAGACCGTGGGCGTAGGTCAGTCTGAGACGGCAGTGCACGGCATGACCGACATGTTTGTACTGCTGCAACTGCCCAACGCGGGCGATGACTTGCAGGCCATCAAAAAAGGCGTGATGGAGCTGGCCGACTTGGTGGTGATTAACAAGGCCGACATTGACCCCAATGCAGCCCGGCGTGCGCAGGCTCAAATCAATTCCAGCCTGCGACTTTTGGGTATGCATGGCAACCCGAACGACCCGCACAGCGACAAACACTGGCAACCTCAAGTGATCTCTCTGAGCGCTCTGCAGGGAACCGGGCTGGACGCTTTCTGGGCAGCCGTTTGCAAGTTCCAAACCCTGGGTCAGGCCAATGGCCAAATCGCCGCACGTCGTCAACAGCAATCGCTGGCCTGGATGTGGGAGCGTATCGATGCCGGTCTAAAACAGGCCTTTAAAACAAACCCCGCCGTGCGGGTGCGTTTGCAAGCCACTACCGATGCCGTAGCCGCTGGGCAGCTGGCAGCATCAACTGCAGCAAGAAATCTGCTTGCAGCCCTCGCCAATACTACGTAAGCAGCTACCGAAGCTATAGCAAATCAACACCAACCCTTGACTGACCGGAAAGAAGGAAACCATGCACGACATCCTTGAACAGCTAGAGGCCAAGCGCGAGCTCGCGCGACTGGGCGGTGGTCAAAAACGCATCGACTCCCAGCACAAAAAAGGCAAACTCACAGCCCGTGAGCGGCTGGAGCTGCTCTTGGACGAAGGCACATTTGAAGAGTGGGATATGTTTGTTGAACACCGCTGCGTGGACTTCGGCATGCAGGACAACAAGATCCCCGGCGACGGAGTAGTCACCGGCTACGGCATGATCAATGGCCGCCTGGTGTTTGTCTTCAGCCAGGATTTCACCGTGTTTGGCGGTGCTTTGTCTGAGGCGCATGCCGAGAAGATCTGCAAGGTCATGGACCAGGCCATGAAGGTCGGCGCACCCGTCATCGGCCTGAACGACTCGGGCGGTGCGCGCATTCAGGAAGGTGTGGCGTCATTGGGCGGTTATGCCGACGTGTTCCAGCGCAATGTGATGGCCAGTGGCGTAATTCCGCAGATCAGCATGATCATGGGGCCATCGGCTGGCGGTGCGGTGTACAGCCCCGCCATGACCGACTTCATCTTCATGGTCAAAGACAGCTCTTACATGTTTGTGACTGGCCCCGAGGTGGTCAAGACGGTTACCCACGAGGAAGTCACTGCCGAAGAGCTGGGCGGAGCCATCACCCACACCACCAAGAGCGGCGTAGCTGATCTGGCGTTTGAGAACGATGTAGAGGCCTTGCTCATGCTGCGCCGCCTTTACAACTACCTGCCACTGTCCAACCGCGAGAAGGCCCCTGTTCGCAAGAGTGGTGACCCGATCGACCGCATGGAAAAGAGCCTCGACACCCTGGTGCCGGAAAATCCCAACAAGCCCTACGACATGAAAGAACTCATCGTCAAGACCGTGGACGATGGCGACTTCTTTGAGTTGCAGCCCGAATACGCCAAGAACATTCTGATCGGCTTTGCGCGCATGGACGGTCAGACCATTGGCATCGTGGCCAATCAGCCGCTGGTGCTGGCCGGTTGCCTGGACATCAAGAGCAGCATCAAGGCGGCGCGCTTCGTGCGGTTTTGCGATGCGTTCAATATCCCGGTGGTGACTTTTGTTGACGTGCCCGGCTTCATGCCTGGTACCAGCCAAGAGTACGGCGGCATCATCAAGCATGGTGCCAAGCTCTTGTACGCGTATGCCGAGTGCACGGTGCCAAAAATCACCGTCATCACCCGCAAAGCGTATGGTGGCGCCTATGACGTGATGGCCTCCAAACACCTGCGCGGCGACGTCAATCTGGCCTGGCCCAATGCTGAAATTGCAGTGATGGGTGCCAAGGGCGCGGTGGAAATCATTTTCCGCGAAGACAAAGGTGACCCAGCCAAGCTCGCTGCCAAGGAAGCTGAATACAAAGCCCGGTTTGCCAACCCCTTTGTCGCTGGTGCACGCGGTTTTATCGATGATGTGATTTTGCCCAGCGAAACGCGTAAGCGCATTTGCCGTTCGTTGGTGATGCTCAAAGACAAGAAGCTGGAGAACCCGTGGCGCAAGCACGGGAATATTCCGCTGTAGCGCCACACCATGTCCAAAGCCGACACAGCAGTCCAGGTGCGCAAGCTCACCGATATTCCAAATATTGGTGTGTCAATTGCGCAAGACCTGATGGGTCTGGGCATTGACTCACCTGAAGCCGTCAAATCCATGGACCCAGTAGCGACGTATGACGCGCTGCGCACGCCCATGGGCCAGCGGCATGACCCCTGTGTACTGGACACTTTTCTGGCAGCCAAAGAATTTATGAACGGTGGCCCCAAGCGGCCCTGGTGGGACTTCACAGAGCAACGCAAAGCGATGCTGAAAACATTGAATTGGAGATAAATATGTTTACCAAAATCCTCATTGCCAACCGTGGCGAAATTGCCTGCCGCGTCATCGCCACTGCCCGCAAGATGGGCATCAAAACCGTGGCTGTGTATTCCGACGCCGATAAGGATGCCCGCCACGTGATGATGGCTGACGAAGCCGTGCACATTGGCCCGGCCGCCAGCCGCGAGAGCTATCTGGTGGCTGACAAGATCATTGCCGCCTGCAAGCAGACCGGTGCACAGGCTGTGCACCCCGGCTACGGGTTTTTGAGTGAGAACGCTGAGTTCTCCAAGCGCGTGGAAGAAGAGGGCATCATCTTCATCGGCCCTAAGCACTACTCGGTGGGCGCCATGGGCGACAAGATTGAGTCCAAGAAGCTGGCGGGTGCTGCGGGTGTTAATTGCATCCCCGGTGTCAATGATGCCATTGACACGCCCGAGCGCGCGGTTGAGATTGCCAAAGGCATTGGCTACCCCGTGATGATCAAGGCCAGCGCCGGTGGCGGTGGCAAGGGTCTGCGCGTGGCCTTCAACGACAAGGAAGCCTTTGAAGGCTTTACCAGTTGCAAGAATGAGGCGCGCAACAGCTTTGGCGATGACCGCGTGTTTATTGAGAAGTTTGTTGAAGAGCCACGTCACATCGAGATTCAGCTGATCGGCGACAGCCATGGCAATGTGATCTATCTGAATGAGCGCGAATGCTCCATCCAGCGCCGCCACCAGAAGGTGATTGAAGAGGCGCCATCGCCCTTCATCAGCGACGCCACCCGCAAAGCCATGGGCGAGCAGGCCGTGGCCCTGGCCAAGGCCGTGAAGTACCAAAGTGCGGGAACGGTGGAGTTCGTGGTCGGCAAGGACCAGAGCTTTTACTTTTTGGAGATGAATACCCGCCTGCAGGTTGAGCACCCTGTGACCGAGTGCATCACCGGCTTGGACCTAGTGGAGTTGATGATTCGCGTAGCCGCTGGCGAAAAGCTGCCACTCACCCAGGCTGAAGTCAAACGCAATGGCTGGGCCATTGAGTGCCGCATCAATGCCGAAGACCCTTTCCGCAATTTCCTTCCCTCCACCGGTCGCCTGGTGCGCTTTGCTCCGCCGGAGCAGACCATGTTCCAGGCCAATACGACAGACTGGTTTGGCGTGCGGGTGGATACCGGCGTGCAAGACGGCGGCGAGATTCCAATGTTCTATGACTCGATGATTGCCAAGCTCATCGTGCACGGAGCCGACCGCAACGATGCGATTGCCAAGATGCGTGAGGCGCTGAACGGGTTTGTGATTCGCGGCATCAGCAGCAACATCCCGTTCCAGGCGGCCTTGCTGGCGCATCCGCGCTTTGTGTCGGGTGACTTCAACACCGGCTTCATCGCCGAGCAGTACGGCAAAGGCTTCGCGGCAGAAGACGTGCCGCACGAAGATCCGAGTTTTCTGGTCGCGCTGGCGGCTTTTGTGCGGCGCAAGTCGCGCGAGCGTGCTGCCACCCTGAGTGGCCAGTTGCCCGGCTATGGCGTGCGCGTCGGTCAAGACTATGTGGTGGTCACACTGGCCCAAGGCGGCAACAACGCCTACACCCCGGTGCATGTGGACGAGTTTGTGGGTGAAACCGGTTCGGCCCGCGTCCGGGTGGGCGCAGCCAGCTACGAAATTCGCAGTAACTCGCGCATCAACGACGTGGCCATTACCGGTACCGTCAACGGCCAGCTGTTCACTGCCCAGGTAGAACGTGGTACACCCAAGAATCCGCTGGCTCTGCGTCTGCAGCACAATGGCACACGTATTGATACCCTGGTAGTGTCGCCGCGCATGGCTGAGTTGCACGCCTTGATGCCCCACAAGGCGCCGCCGGACATGAGCCGTTATGTGCTCTCGCCGATGCCCGGATTGCTGGTTGATGTGGCGGTAGTGCCCGGCCAGAAGGTGCAGGCTGGTGAGCGGGTTGCAGTGATCGAAGCCATGAAGATGGAGAATGTACTCTTCGCGGCAGCGGATGGCGTAGTTGGCAAGGTGCTGGCAGCCAAAGGTGAGTCGCTGACCGTGGATCAACCGATTGTGGAGTTCGTCTAAATGAAGCGTCCTTTTCAAGTGCTGGGTATTCAGCAAATTGCAATTGGTGGGCCGGACAAAGAGCGACTTAAAAAACTCTGGGTCGATATGCTCGGCCTGGAAGTTACCGGTACTTACAAGAGTGAGCGTGAAAACGTGGATGAGGACATCTGCGTTATAGGCGCCGGTGTTTTCAAGGTGGAAGTGGACCTGATGCAACCACTGGATCTTGAGCAAAAACCTGCCGTGCACACCACGCCGCTGAACCACGTGGGGTTGTGGATTGACGATTTGGCAACTGCGGTGGAATGGTTGACGGCGCAGGGCGTGCGTTTTGCTCCAGGTGGAATTCGCCAGGGGGCTGCGGGGTTCGACATCTGCTTCCTGCACCCCAAAAGCAACGATCAGTTTCCCATCGCGGGTGAAGGCGTACTCATTGAATTGGTGCAGGCGCCACCCGAAGTGGTCAAGGCGTTTTCGCAGCTCGCGCACCCTGGGCAGAGTCGCTAAACCATAGAACCCCTTTACGACCACCTTTTTGCGTAGATACTCAGGTTAGATTTCCTGGGATATGAGCATGACAGTTATTGAGGTGGCAGTGACGCGACAACCGGAGTTGTGGTGGGCGCTCGCGGGCTTGGCCCTGACAGCAATGCTGTTTCGGCTGATTCGTCCGAGCGAGCGACGGGCTTTGCGTGTGACTTGGTTGCTGGTCGCTTTGGTGGTTGTAGCCTTGGCTGGCGTAGCGCGGTTTCAGAGCTACCCTATGTTTGCGACAACCGTCATGGGTCTTGCGGTTGTTTTGTGGGGACTGGCCGCTATTCATCTGTTGTCGACCATCATTTTTCGCGGTGTCCTTCCAGCACTCGGCGTGAATGCTCCCCGTATTGCGCTTGATCTGACTGTCTTGATTCTGGCGGTGGCTTGGGGCATTCTGTGGTTGCGCTTGGGGGGGGTGGATACCTCGCAGTTGTTTGCCACGTCGGCCGTGATCACTGCGGTACTGGCATTTTCCATGCAGGACACGCTGGGCAATGTGCTGGGTGGGGTCACCCTGCAATTGGACAATTCTTTGCGGGTGGGAGACTGGGTCCGGGTGGACGACACGAGCGGGCTTGTGACGGATGTGCACTGGCGCTACACCATTATCGAGACCCGTAACCGTGAACTGGTCTTCGTGCCCAATGGGTGGTTGATGAAAAACCGCTTCACCGTGTTGCGCGCCGGATTGGATGCGCCCTTTGCTTGGCGACGTGGTGTGCAGTTCAATATTGATCCCAGCGCCGATCCAGACGCAGTAATCCGTGCACTGGAACGTGCGGTGCTGGATTCGGAAATACCCCACGTGTTGACCGACCCACCGCCCAATGCCATTCTGTTTGATGTGGCATCCGGCTACAACCGGTATATCTTGCGGTATTGGCTGGGCCATCCCCGACATGATGATCCGGGGGATTCCGCAGTGCGTGTGCATGCTCTGGCGTCCTTGGCGCGCGCTGGTATTCGAGCTGGGGTGCCACAAGAAGAGCATCTGATGATCAAAGAGAACGAGAGTTGGCGGGATGCGCAGGGGCGTCAGGAGTTTGATCGCCGCCTGGCAGCCATTCGGCGGACAGAATTGTTCGCCAACTTTTCGGAACCAGAGCAGCGCACGCTGGCCGGGCACCTGATCCACGCACCATTTGCTGCGGGCGACATCATCACCCGTCAGGGTGCCGTGGCGCATTGGCTGTATCTCATTATTCAGGGTGAAGCCAAGGTGCTGGTCGATTCGCCAGATGGCCGCCTGCTGGTGGCTACTTTGCGGGATGGCGCCATTTTTGGCGAAATGGGCATGCTCACTGGAGAGGCGCGCAGCGCCACGGTGGTGGCGGTTACGTCGGTGGACTGCTATCGGCTGGACAAGGAAGGCTTTGCCAAAATCCTGCAACAGCGCCCTGAAGTGGCTACGGAAATGACCGCCATTGTGGAAGCCCGTAACGCGCAGCGCAGCGCTTTGTTGACGCGTTCGGGGCAGGCTGTTGTGCCCGGCGATTTGCTCAGTCGCATACGCAATTTCTTTTCTACCTGATGGTGCCAAGTTGGTTTTTTTTGATGCCGATCATCAAAACAACAAATGCCTTCTGACATAAGGGATTACCCGTACTTTTTCAGGCGTATGCCGCCGTAGACTGGCACACACCAGCGTGGCTGTTTTCCAAGCCGCGCAGGCCAAGGAGACAGACTTTGCAACCCGTCAATACCTCTCATCCGGCGTACTTTCACAAGGTCGTCGATTGCCAATGGGCCTGCCCGGCCCATACCCCCGTACCCGAATACATCCGCCTGATCGGGCAGGGTCGCTACGGCGATGCCTACATGATCAACTGGGTATCCAACGTCTTTCCTGGAGTCCTGGGCAGAACGTGCGACAGGCCGTGCGAGCCAGCCTGTCGGCGCGGTCGGGTGGAGGAGAACAATGGCGAGAAGCCCGAACCAGTTGCCATTTGTCGTCTGAAGCGCGTCGCAGCCGACAACAAGGAAGACGTCAAGGCACGCATGCCGTCCATTGGCCCCAAGAATGGCAAACGTATTGCCTGTGTTGGGGCTGGTCCGGCTGCACTGACCGTGGCGCGAGATCTGGCGCCGTTGGGCTATTCCATCACCGTGTTTGACGCTGAGGCCAAGGCAGGCGGTTTCATGCGCTCCCAAATTCCGCGTTTTCGTCTGCCAGAGTCAGTTATTGATGAAGAGACGGGTTACATCCTCGACATGGGGATTGATTTCCGCAGTGGGCAGCGGATCGATTCGCTTAAGGACCTGATGGGACAGGGCTTTGATGCCATTTTTGTCGGTAGCGGTGCGCCACGTGGTCGTGAACTGGATGTTCCCGGACGCAAGGAAGCCGCCGCCCATATCCATGTGGGTATTGACTGGTTGGCATCCGTATCTTTTGGCCACATCACCACAGTAGCTCCCCGCGTGATTGTTCTGGGTGGTGGCAACACGGCTATGGACTGCTGCCGTTCGGCGCGACGTCTGGGTGGTAAGGATGTGAAGGTCATCGTGCGCAGCGGCTTTGAGGAGATGAAGGCCTCTCCCTGGGAGCGCGAAGATGCCATCCATGAGGGTATTCCCATCATCAACTACCACGTGCCCAAGAGCGTGCAGCACCAAAACGGCAGGCTACAGGGCATGACCTTTGAGATTGTGCGTGCGGAGTACGACGCCAAGGGGCGGCGCAGCCTCGTTCCCACGGGTGAGCCGGATGTGTTTTTTGAGTGCGATGAGGTGTTGGTGGCGGTGGGGCAGGAAAATGCTTTCCCGTGGATTGAGCAGGATTGTGGTGTCGCGTTTGACAAATGGGGCCTTCCCATACTGGGTGACGCCACATTTCAGTCCACTGTACCCAACGTGTTCTTTGGTGGTGACGCGTCCTTCGGCCCCAAGAACATCATCACTGCAGTGGCCCAGGGCCATGAGGCCGCTGTGTCCATCGACCGGTTCCTCCACGGCGAGTCAGTCACGGTGCGCCCGGAACCACTCACTAAGCTCATGTCGCAGAAGATGGGCATCCACGAATGGAGCTATCACAACGATGTGTCCAACGACACGCGTTTCAAGGTGCCATGGGCTGCGGCAGAAACGGCGCTGGCCAATATCCGGGTAGAAGTAGAGTTGGGCTTTGACGCCGCCACGGCGTTCAAGGAAGCCAGCCGCTGCCTGAACTGCGATGTGCAGACGGTGTTTAACCGAGACACCTGTATTGAGTGCGATGCCTGCGTAGACATTTGTCCCATGGATTGCATCACCTTCACCGCCAACGGCGACGAGGCCGAGTTGCGCACCCGGCTCAAGGCACCCGCCACGAATACGGACCAGGATCTGTATGTGTCGGCTGAGCTCAAGACCGGTCGCGTCATGGTCAAGGACGAGGATGTATGCCTGCATTGCGGCCTTTGTGCCGAGCGTTGCCCCACTGGGGCCTGGGACATGCAGAAGTTTTTATTGAACACCATGCAGGCGGGGCCTGGCTGTCGCGACAGCAAGGTACCGCTAAAGGAGCTCGCATGAAACGGCTGGAATCCATCAACGATTTCGTTATCAAGTTTGCCAACGTCAACGGTTCGGGGTCGGCCTCGGCTAACGAACTGTTTGCCAAAGCCGTCATGCGCATGGGCGTGCCAGTGAGTCCACGCAACATCTTCCCCAGCAACATCCAGGGTATGCCAACCTGGTACGAAGCCCGTGTGTGCGAAAAGGGTTATCACGGTCGTCGCGGTGGTGTGGACATGATGGTCGCCATGAACCCCCAGACTTGGGATGCTGACATTGCCGAGATTGAGCCAGGTGGTTACCTGTTTTACGACAGCACGCGCCCCATGCCGCCCAACAAGTTCCGGGAAGACGTGCAGACCATTGCAATTCCACTGACAGAAATTGCCAACGCAACCTACACCGACCCGCGCCAGCGCCAGTTGTTCAAGAACATCATTTATGTGGGCGCCTTGTCGGCGTTGCTGGATGTGGATGCGGACGTGTTCGAGACCTTGTTTGCCGAACAGTACAAGGGCAAAGAGCGTTTGCTGGATTCCAATATCCAGGCCCTGCATTTGGGGCGTGACTATGTGAAACAACATCTGCAATACCCACTGGGCCTGCGCGTTCGCCGTTCTGACAAAGTGGGCGACCAGATTTTTACCGATGGCAACAGCGCCGCCGCCCTGGGTTGTCTGTTTGGTGGCGCCACGGTGGCAGCGTGGTACCCGATTACACCGTCATCGTCCATTCCAGAGGCATTTCAGAAGTATTGCGACAAGTACCGCATTGACGAGGGGACTGGCCGCCACAACTACGCCATCGTGCAGGCGGAAGACGAGCTGGCCTCTATCGGCATGGTAGTGGGTGCGGGCTGGAATGGTGCACGTGCCTTTACCGCCACGTCGGGCCCTGGTGTGTCGTTGATGACCGAGTTCATTGGGCTGGCCTATTTTGCCGAGATACCGGTCACCATCATCAACGTGCAGCGCGGTGGCCCTTCCACCGGAATGCCCACCCGCACGCAGCAGGCCGATATTTTGTCCTGTGCCTATGCGTCCCACGGGGATACCAAGCACGTGATGCTGATGCCGCAAGACCCCATGAATGCTTCACCCATTCTGCGGCGGCGCTGGATTTGGCCGACCGACTTCAGACGCCCATCTTTGTGATGACCGATCTGGACATTGGCATGAACCAGCGGCTGTGCAAGCCCTTTGTTTGGGACGAAGGCAAGGCTTTCGACACAGGCAAGGTCATGACCGCAGCCGAACTGGAAGCCGGAAAAGACTTTGGCCGCTACAAGGATGTTGATGGTGATGGCATACCCTGGCGCACCCTGCCGGGAACCCACCCGTCCAAGGGTGCGTTCTTTACTCGGGGTACTACGCGCAATCCGTATGCACAGTACTCGGAGCGGGGCCCGGACTACATTTACAACATGGAACGGCTTAACCGCAAGTTCAAGACGGCGGCCGATCTGGTGCCGCAGCCCATTTTGCGCAACGCCGCGCAGAATACACCTTTTGGCGTGATCTATTTCGGCTCCACCAGTCCGGCCATGCGCGAGGCCCTGGATGTGCTGGAAGAAGAGGGCATCCACCTGGACGCCCTGCGGCTACAGGCGTTTCCGTTTCCCGAATCGGTCAACCGCTTTATTGCCGAGCATGAGCGGGTGTTTGTTGCGGAGCAAAACCGCGACGGACAGATGCGGTACCTGCTAATCAATGAACTGGATGTGGACCCCGCGCGGCTGGTGCGGGTGCTGCATTACGATGGCACGCCCATCACTGCGCGCTTTATTGCCAATGCCATTCGCAAAAATGTCGAAACGGTGGCCCAATCTGTGCCGGCTTTCGGTAGCAAGGAGATGGTATGACCTATATTGCAAAGCCCCATTTGCACCATCCCACGCTAACCAAAAACAAGGTTGGTTACACCCGGCGTGACTACGAGGGGCGAATCTCGACCTTGTGCGCCGGCTGCGGGCACGATTCCATCTCGGCGGCCATCATCCAGGCGTGTTGGGAGCTGGACATTGAACCCCACCGGGTGGCCAAGCTGTCTGGCATTGGCTGCAGTTCCAAGACGCCCGACTACTTTCTGGGTGCCTCGCATGGTTTCAACACTGTGCATGGGCGCATGCCATCAGTGTTGACCGGCGCCAACCTGGCCAATCGCGATCTGCTGTACCTGGGCGTTTCGGGCGACGGGGACTCGGCGTCCATTGGATTGGGCCAGTTTGCCAATGCCATGCGTCGTGGCGTGAACATGGCCTACATCGTGGAGAACAACGGCGTCTACGGTCTGACCAAAGGGCAGTTCTCTGCCACTGCCGACCGTGGCTCCAAGAGCAAGAAGGGTGTCATCAACAGCGACAGCCCAGTGGACTTGGTGGGCCTGGCCTTGCAATTGGGGGCGACCTATGTGGCGCGTAGTTTTTCGGGTGACAAAGCACAACTGGTGCCGCTCATCAAAGGTGCCATGTCGCATGGCGGCGCCGCATTTATTGATGTGATCAGCCCCTGCGTGACCTTCAATAACCATGGTGGAAGCACCAAGAGCTACGACTATGTGCGCCAGCACAATGAGGCGGTGAGCCGCATCGATTTTATGGACATGCACAGTGAGATCACCACCGCCTACGAGCCGGGTGAGGTGGTGGAAGTGCAACAGCACGACGGCTCCCTTTTGCGCCTGCGCAAGCTGCACCCGGAATATGACCCCACCGATCGTTTCAAAGCCATGAGCTACATGCAAGAGCACCAGCAACGCGGCGAAATAGTGACAGGTTTGCTGTATGTGGACCCGATGGCAACAGATTTGCACCTTGCACTTAATACCACCCATCGACCGCTGAACACGTTGGGCCCAGCCGAACTCAGCCCAGGTGCCAAGGCGTTGGACAAGATCAATGCCGCACTGCGTTAAAGCGCACAGAGTAGATGTTTTTTGCAAGGAGTGGTGATCATGTCTGAACGCACTGTTTTCCAATCCATGTCCCAACGGCATGTTGTCAGCCTGGGGCCAAACGCCAGTGTGTGGGACGCGGCCTGCGTCATGACGCGTGCTAATTGCGGCAGCGTCCTGATCATGGATACGCCCGGCACTTTGCTGGGTATCGTGACAGAGCGTGACCTGATGACCCGCGTGCTGGCCAAAGCGCTGGACCCGCAGACGACCGGCGTGTCGGAGATCATGACACGCAATCCCCATTGCGTGGGCCCTGAAATTTTGGTGTCGGATGCAGTGCTCATCATGATCGAGCGCGGTTTCCGGCACTTGCCCATTGTTGGCGCTGGTACCAAGATACTGGGCGTTTTTTCAGTTCGAGACGCGCTGCCACGTGAAATTGGCAATGCTGTCAGCCTGGCTGAGTTTCATGAGCAAGTGAATGACGCTCTGGGCTGATGGGCTGTTCGTGGACAAGACGGTAGCCTCATCTTTGGCGGCGGTTTAGTCGCCAGCGCGTTTGGCGCGTGCGCGGGCCATGGCGGCTTCGATGATATTGCGCTTGCGATCCAGTATTTGCGGATCCGTGATGCGGGAATGTGCCATCAAGTCTGATAGCTTAATCTGGGCCAGTGCTGCTTGCTTGTCGTCGTTTTCCTGTTTGTCGCGTGCCCGGCGCAGGGTGCTGCGGGCATAGCGTTGGCGGGCCAGTTCTGCCTGTTCACGGGACCATGCCGACCATCCGGTTGCGCTGCCGCTGGCGTTCTCAATCTTGATGCAATCCACCGGGCAGACCGGCAGGCACAGTTCGCAGCCCGTGCAATACGGCTCGATCACCGTGTGCATGCGCTTGTTGGCACCCACAATGGCGTCGGTTGGGCAGGCATCCAGGCACAGGGTGCAACCGATGCACCAGTCTTCATCGATGTGGACGAGGGTACGTGGCCCCTCTTCGCCAAATTCCGGGTTGATCGGTATTTCGGGCCGCCCGGTTATCTGTGACAGACGCACCACACCGGCTTGTCCACCAGGAGGGCATTGGTTGATTTCAGCGTCGCCGGTGGCCAATGCTTGTGCGTAACCCGCGCAATCCGGATAGCCGCAGCGCGTGCACTGCGTCTGGGGCAGGGCGTCCAGGATGCGCGACGCCAAGTCCGCGAAAGCGTTGGACGCCGGAGTGCTCACTTCTTGGCTGCTATGCGCTTTGTTGCTACTTTTTTAGGAGCTACTTGCGTAGTTTTTACGAGGGCTTTCGCGCTATTTGGTTGATTCTGCAGAATAAAGGCCTTCACCTGCGGGTACACCATTTCGCGCCAGCGCTTGCCGGAAAAAATGCCGTAGTGACCGGCTCCTTTAACCTCGTAGTGGTGTTTGTGTGCGGCTGAAACGCCGGTGCAAATATCATGCACAGCCTGCGTTTGGCCGGAACCAGAGATATCGTCAAGTTCGCCTTCCACCGACAGCAGGGCGGTGGTCTTAATGTCCTGTGGACGGACATGCTCCAGCTTGCCATTTTCGGAGCGAATATGCCAAGTGCCGTTAACCAGGCTGAAGTCCTGGAACACCACCCGGATGGTTTCCAGGTAGTAGTCGGCGTCCATGTCCAGAACGGCGTTGTACTCGTTGTAGAACTTGCGGTGTGCCTCAGTGCTGGCGCCGTCACCCTTGATCAGATCTTTGAAATAGTCGTAGTGGCTTGTTGCGTGGTTGTTTGGGTTCATGGCCACGAAGCCGGTGTACTGGAGGAAACCGGGGTACACACGGCGACCGGTTCCAGGAAAACCACTTGGCACACGGTAGATCACATTGTTCTCAAACCAGTTGTGGCTTTTGTTCACGGCCAGGTTGTTGACCCCAGTGGGCGACTTGCGTGCGTCAATGGGACCACCCATCATAGTCATGGACAGCGGCGTCAATTCGCCACGACTGGCCATCACGGATACGGCGGCCAACACGGGAACGGTGGGCTGGCACACGCTCATCACGTGGCAGTTGCCGTACTTCCCTTGCAAATGGCGAATGAATTCCTGCACATAGTTGACGTAATCGTCCAGATGGAATTCACCTTCCGACAGAGGAACCATGCGGGCATTCTTCCAGTCGGTGATGTAGACCTTGTGGTCGCGCAGCATGGCCTTGACGGTGTCGCGCAGCAAAGTTGCGTAGTGACCAGACAAAGGCGCCACGATCAGAACGGCGGGCTGGTCCTTGATTTTTTCCAGCGTTGCCTGGTCGTCGGTGTACCGCTTGAAGCGGCGCAACTCGCAGAAGGGCTTGTTCAGTTCCACCCGTTCGTGGATAGCCAGTTCCACGCCATCGACATCGATTGTGCGCAGACCGAACTCGGGTTTGACATAGTCCTTACCCAGGCGGTGAATCAAGTCGTAGCCGGCGGAGATGCGCTGTGCAAAAGGATTCTGACCGGCCAGGGTCTTGGGGTTGGCAAACACCTTGGAAGCCGTTTGGGCCAGGTCTGCAAACGGCTCCATCAAAGAACGTTGGGTTTCGTAGAACTGGTACAGCATGAGAGGTCTCGCTTTTGAAAACGTTGCGTAGCAACAATATGTTGCAGTGCAATATAACAGTTTTACGGCTTTCTTGGGTTGTGGTTTTCCACAACCCTATTCTCAAGATGTCAGGATTTTGTCAGGTGACCTAAACCACTTTGGCAATCGATGCACAAACGTAGTCAATGTTCTTGCTGTTGAGCGCGGCCACGCACATGCGGCCAGTGTCGGTGCCGTAAACACCAAATTCATTGCGCAGGCGCACCATCTGGTCTTTGGAGAGGCCCGAGTAGCTGAACATGCCGATTTGACTGGTAATGAAGGACATGTCCTGCTTGACTCCAGCCGCCTTCAGGCCATCCACCAGTTTTTGGCGCATGGCCTTGATGCGCACCCGCATTTCGCCCAGCTCTTTTTCCCACAGGGCACGCCACTCGGGGTTGGACAGCACGGCTGCCACCACGGCGCCGCCGTGGGTGGGTGGGTTGGAGTAGTTGGTGCGGATGACAATCTTCAGTTGTGAGAGCACGCGGCTGGCTTCTTCTTTGTCGGTACACAGTACTGAGAGGGCACCCACGCGCTCGCCGTATAGGCTAAAACTCTTGCTGAATGAAGTGGAGACAAAGAAAGTCAGACCAGCGGCCACAAATTTTGCAATCACTGCGCCATCCTCGGCCAGGCCGTAGCCAAAACCCTGGTATGCCATATCCAAAAATGGGGTCAGATTACGGGTTTTGCAGGCGGTAATCACCTGGTCCCACTGGGCGGGGGTAATGTCGTAACCGGTGGGGTTATGGCAGCAAGCATGCAAAACCACGATGGTGCCGGCAGCGGCAGCGTTCAGGGCGGCCAGCATGGCGTCGAAGTTTACGCCGCGTTTGGCCGCATCGTAATAGGGATAGGACTCCACCGCGAAGCCGGCGTTGGTAAACAGGGCGCGGTGGTTTTCCCAGCTAGGGTCGCTGATCAGCACCGTCGCGTTGGGGCTGAGTTTTTTCAGAAAATCGGCGCCAATTTTCAAGCCGCCGGTTCCGCCTACTGCCTGCACCGTGGCAACGCGTCCGGAGGTGACGGGTTCGCTGTCGGCACCGAACACCAGGGCCTTAACGCCCGCATCGTAGGCCGCAATACCGTCGATGGGTAGGTAGCCACGGGGGGTGGGTTTGTCCATCATGGCTTTCTCTGCGGCTTGCACACAGGCCAGCAAGGGCAGTTTTCCGTTGTCGTCGTAGTACACGCCCACGCCCAGGTTGACTTTGGCGGGGTTGGTGTCGGCGTTGTATTGCTCGTTCAAACCCAGAATCGGGTCACGGGGGGCCATTTCTACGGCAGAAAATAGGGACATGAAATTCCTCTTGGAGTGGTCAAAAAGTCAGATGGGTTGGTCTGGAGCGGACAGCGATGCCCGCGCATCGTGCGAGATTTTACCGGGCTGAAGCGTTCAGTACATCCAGCACCGTGCCCGGGATTCGGGTTGGCTTGTGGGTCTGACTGTTCACGCAGCCAATGCGCACAGTTGCGCGGCAAAGAACCGGGGCAGCATTGGCATCTGGATTGTCGGCAGTCAATAGACTGGCTTCTTGCCGCAGCGTAAATGAGGATCGCCCCATTTCCAAGGGCTGGGCGGTAACCAGCAACTGATCATCCAGCCGGGCAGAACGCAGGTATTTGAGCTGCACATCACTCACCACAAAGATGCAGCCCTGCGTCTGTTGCAATGCACTTTGGGCGATTCCCAAGGCACGCAACCATTCGGTGCGGGCACGCTCAAAATACTTCAGGTAATTGGCATAGAAAACAATGCCACCTGCATCAGTGTCTTCCCAATACACACGGACGGGCCAGGTGAACACGTTTTCGGCAGAGGGCAGGGCGGTAGGGCTCATGTGCAATATTGTTGCAGATGGGGTGCTAACTGTTTGGCTGGGTGGGTGGGTGCGCATGAGGCATCGCTCCGAGCCACCCTACGGCGTTGGTCGCTGGCGCGACTCCCTGCGCTGCTCGCGCCGGGCGGGGTCTGGCTAAACTCGGCTGCGCCTCAAACAACGCCAGCCCTGATCCGCCCGCCGCTGCGCTGCTCGGCACCGCCCAAGGGTGGCTCGGAGCGATGCCTCATGCTTTTGGATTAACTTTTGAATGAACTGTTGGGCTTCACTTAACGATTGCAGCAATTAGCGCTGCAACTCCTATTACGAGCGCCAGCCAAGCGATTCTGTTTGCCCACATTGCCCTTTTAAGCGACAGGCACGCGTTGAGACGACTTTGCAACTCCACTTCGGACGCCACTGCTCGAAGCAGGGCGTAGGGACCAGACCTAGCCTCGGACGGGTCGCTTACGTACACCGAAACACCTTTTCGTTGGCACTCGGCAATTAGCTTGTCCTTGAATGAGCCTGGGCCAGAAGGCAAGAGTGACGAAAAGTCCTCCGGGTCCGATGTGCGTTTGAATGGCCAATTCATTTTTTTCCTTTTGCTGATGCTACTTTCGATAGTAGACGTCTGGCATGCCGTCGTTCTGCGTGGGGAGAACGTAGAACCCCAATGCGATGAGAGCTACGCCGATCATCAAGGGAACGACGGTCTGGTAGCCCTTTTGAACGCCAAGGACACAAGCCCCAGGAAAGAGAACAATGGCTATGAGTGTCAGCATTTGCGTGAGGCCCAATGCAATGTAGACCGCAGCGCTCTACGCGATAGTCTGGAAGATTCCCCTACGAAACTGGCACCTAGCCCTCGTCGAATATACATAGTTCGCTCCCATTAAAATAGCAAAAAACCCAGTGGTATTGAAATCAGGCGGTTGACTCCCACCCACTGTAACCAATTTCTCCAGCCGGGCCAGCGGAGCGGGCTGGGCGATCCCTTGTGCGTGGCTGAGGAGCGCAGGGACGGGCGGATGAGTGCCGACCCGAGCACCGCAAAGCAGCCCGCAGGGCCCACGCAGCAGGGTCGGTCAGCCCGCACCGCTTGCCCAGCGTGCGCGCACCACAATGCCGACCACACTGACCCCAATCAACGCAAATCCACGGCATGGACTACAGTCCCATCTTTGCCCATTTGCCGAACCGCCCCATGCCAGCTCCGACCCCCATCGCTGCCCCAGACCGCACACCCAAGGGCGCTGATGCTGCGCCAGCGCCCGCCGGCCAGTTCATCCGCTACCCCAATTCGCCCTTTGAGTTGTACCAGCCTTATCCCCCAGCGGGCGACCAGCCAGAGGCGATTGACCAACTGGTGGCAGGCGTCAACGACGGTGAGGTCTTCCAGACCCTGCTGGGCGTAACCGGTTCGGGCAAGACTTTCACCATGGCCAATGTGATCGCGCGCCTGGGCCGCCCGGCGATTGTGTTTGCGCACAACAAGACGCTGGCCGCGCAGTTGTACAGCGAGTTCCGCGAATTTTTCCCCAACAACGCGGTGGAGTATTTTGTCAGCTACTACGACTACTACCAGCCCGAGGCCTATGTGCCGCAGCGCGACTTGTTCATTGAAAAAGACAGCGCCATCAACGAGCACATTGAGCAAATGCGCTTGAGCTGCACCAAGAGCATTTTGGAGCGGCGCGATGTGGTCATCGTGGCCACGGTGTCGGCCATTTACGGTATCGGCCAGCCTGAGGCGTACCACAAGATGGTGATGACCCTGCGCAGCGGCGACAAGCTCAACCAGCGCGACGCCATCGCGCAACTGGTGCGTATGCAGTACCAGCGCAATGACATGGATTTCAGCCGCGGCACCTTCCGCGTGCGAGGCGACACCATCGACATCTTTCCGGCCGAACACTCTGAGATGGCGCTGCGCCTGGAGATGTTTGATGACGAGATTGAATCGCTGCAACTGTTTGACCCACTCACCGGGCGCATCCGCCAGAAGATTCCACGCTTTACGGTTTACCCCGGCAGCCACTATGTGACACCCCGCGAACAAGTGCTTCAGGCGGTTGAAACCATTAAGGTCGAACTGGCGGAGAGACTAAAGTTCTTTGTGTCCGAAGGCAAATTGGTGGAAGCCCAGCGCCTGGAACAGCGCACACGCTTCGACTTGGAGATGCTCAGCGAAGTGGGCCACTGCAAGGGCATTGAAAACTACAGCCGCCACCTGGCGGGCAGTGCGCCGGGCGATCCGCCATCCACGCTGACCGACTACATGCCCAAAGACTCGGTGATGTTCATCGACGAAAGCCACGTCACCATCGGCCAGTTTGGCGCCATGTATTTGGGCGACCGTTCGCGCAAGACCACGTTGGTGGAATACGGCTTTCGCCTGCCCAGCGCGCTGGACAACCGACCGCTGAAGTTTGCGGAGTTTGAGCAACGCATGCGCCAGGCAATTTTTGTGTCCGCCACGCCTTCTGTTTACGAAAAGGAACACGCGGGCCAGGTGGTGGAGCAGGTGGTGCGCCCCACGGGCTTGGTGGACCCAGAAGTAGAAGTGCGCCCCGCCACCCACCAGGTGGACGACGTGCTGCAAGAAATCCGCATCCGGGTAGAAAAGAGCGAGCGGGTGCTGATCACCACGCTGACCAAGCGCATGGCCGAGCAGTTGACTGACTATTTGAGCGACAACGGCGTCAAGGTGCGCTATTTGCACAGCGATATTGACACCGTGGAGCGGGTCGAAATCTTGCGCGACCTGCGTTTGGGCGTGTTTGATGTGCTGGTGGGTATCAACCTGTTGCGCGAAGGCCTGGACATTCCCGAGGTGTCCTTGGTGGCCATTCTGGATGCCGACAAAGAGGGTTTTTTGCGATCCGAGCGCTCCCTGATTCAGACCATTGGCCGTGCCGCCCGCAACCTGGAAGGCAAAGCCATTCTGTATGCCGACCGGGTGACAGACTCTATGGCACGCGCCATGGGTGAGACCGAACGCCGACGGCATAAGCAGATCGCTTTCAACCTGGAGCAGGGCATTACCCCGCGTGCGATTGTGAAAAAGGTGCGGGACCTGATTGACGGTGTTTACAGCGAGAAGGCGGGCAAGGAAGCCGAACGCCTGGAACGCGACGCCATGCAGCGGGCGCAAGTGGAGGATATGAGCGAGAAGGATATCTCTCGCGAGATCAAGCGCCTGGAAAAGCTGATGATGGAACACGCCCGAAATCTGGAGTTCGAGAAGGCGGCGCGGGTGCGGGACCAGTTGAGTGTTTTAAAAGAGCAGGCCTTTGGTGCGCCGGGTAGTGACAACATCGTTTCTCTCTAAAGGATCACTAAGTGAGCAGAGACTAACAAAATAACCTGAGTACCCGAGCAAAATACTAGGACATTTGCTATACTTGGCACAGTAAGCCAACCCGGCACGACTCAAGGAGTTAACGATGCGTCTCACAACCAAAGGCCGTTTTGCAGTCACCGCGATGATTGACCTGGGGCTGCGCCAAAGCGGCGGCCCGGTCACTTTAGCCGCTATCAGCCAGCGCCAGCAAATCTCTCTGTCGTATCTGGAGCAGCTGTTTGGCAAGCTGCGCCGGCATGAGCTGGTGGAATCCACCCGCGGCCCCGGCGGCGGTTACACCTTGGCCCGCAAGGCCTCCGATATTACCGTGGCCGACATTATTGTGTCGGTGGACGAACCCATTGACGCCACCCACTGCGGTGGCAAGGAAAACTGCCTGGGTGAGGGCGAGCGTTGCATGACCCACGATTTGTGGGCATCGCTTAATGTGCGCATGGTGGAGTTTCTGGATTCGGTCACGCTGCAAAAGCTGGTGGACGACCAGTTGGCCAAGGGCCTGCAGGTGGAAGACAAGCCCAGCGTCAAACGCGCTATTTCTGCCATGCCCCAGAGCAAGACGATCCGCATCAACGCGCCCAATTCGGTTTTTGCCCTGGGCAGCATGCTCTCCAAGACCTGATTAGCTGGAACACACCCCATGGATACAACACCGCATTTTCCCATTTACATGGACTACAGCGCCACCAACCCGTGCGACGAGCGCGTGGTGGACGCCATGGTGCCCTGGTTGCGCAATCACTTTGGCAACCCCGCATCGCGCAGCCACGCCTGGGGCTGGGAAGCCGAGGCGGCCGTGGAAAAGGCCCGTGGCCAAGTGGCCGACCTGATTGGCGCCGATCCGCGTGAAATCGTCTGGACCTCGGGTGCTACCGAATCCAATAACCTGGCCTTGAAGGGTGCAGCGCACTTCTACCAGTCCAAAGGTAAACACCTGATCACCATCAAGACCGAGCATAAGGCTGTGCTGGACACCTGCCGCGAGTTGGAGCGCCAGGGTTTTGAGGTGACATATCTTGATGTGCAGCCCGATGGGCTGGTTAACCTGGATGCGTTCAAGGCCGCCATCCGGCCCGACACCATTTTGGCCAGCGTCATGTTCGTTAACAACGAAATCGGCGTAATTCAGGACATTGCTGCCATTGGCGCGGTGTGCCGTGAAAAAGGCATCATCTTCCACGTAGATGCCGCCCAAGCCACTGGCCGGGTCGCGTTTGACCTGTCCAAACTGCCGGTTGATTTGATGAGCCTGACTGCTCATAAGACCTATGGTCCCAAGGGAGTTGGCGCGTTGTTTGTGCGTCGTAAACCGCGTATTCGCCTGGAAGCCCAGATGCACGGCGGTGGGCACGAGCGCGGCATGCGCAGCGGCACATTGCCCACGCATCAGATTGTGGGCATGGGTGAGGCCTACCGTATTGCCAAAGAAGAAATGGCGGCTGAAAACGTGCGTATCAAAGCCTTGCACGACCGCATGTTGGCGGGTCTGGTGGGCATTGAACAGGTTTTCATCAATGGTCACGAAACCCAGCGCGTACCCCACAACCTGAACATCAGCTTCAACTACGTGGAAGGCGAGTCGCTGATGATGGGCATCAAGGGCTTGGCGGTGAGCAGCGGCTCGGCCTGTACATCGGCGTCTCTGGAGCCCAGCTATGTGCTGCGCGCTTTGGGCCGCAGCGACGAGCTGGCCCACAGCAGCCTGCGCATGACCATTGGCCGCTGGACCACCGAGGCGGAAATCGATTACGCAGTAGACACCATCCGCAAGAACGTCGCCAAACTGCGTGAGCTCAGCCCTCTGTGGGAGATGCACCTTGACGGCGTTGACATCAGTTCCATCCAGTGGGCAGCCCACTAATCGCACACCAAGCGCCCACTAAGGAGTAAACCATGGCCTATTCAGAAAAAGTTGTTGACCATTACGAAAACCCCCGCAACGTCGGCAGCTTTGAAAAAGGCGACGACAGCGTTGGCACCGGCATGGTCGGTGCGCCCGCCTGCGGCGATGTGATGAAGCTGCAAATCAAGGTCAACGCCGAAACCGGTGTGATCGAAGATGCCCGTTTCAAGACCTATGGCTGCGGATCGGCTATTGCGTCCAGCTCGCTGGTGACCGAATGGGTCAAGGGCAAGACCCTGGACGAGGCTGCTGCGCTGAAGAACAGCCAGATCGCTGAAGAACTGGCTTTGCCACCGGTCAAAATTCACTGCTCCATCCTGGCCGAAGACGCCATCAAGGCGGCCGTGGACGATTACAAAGCTAAACATCTCAACTGATATGGCAGTTACTGTTACGGAAGCGGCCGCGCGCCACGTGGCGCGCTACCTGACCAAGCGCGGCAAGGGCGTGGGCGTGCGCCTGGGGGTCAAGACCACCGGGTGCTCGGGCCTGGCCTACCAACTGGAATACGTGGACGAACTGGCGCCAGAAGACGTGGTGTTTGAAGAGCACGGCGTCAAGGTGCTGGTTGACCCCAAAAGTCTGGCCTACATCGATGGCACCGAGCTGGATTTTGTGCGTGAAGGGCTCAACGAGGGCTTTCGCTTCAACAACCCGCGTGAGCGCGACAAGTGCGGCTGCGGCGAGTCGTTTCGCGTGTGAACCTGCAATCCACTGATTTTGAACTGTTTGGTCTGACGCAACAGTTTGCCCAAGACCGAGCGGTAGTGGACGCCCGCTGGAAAGAGCTGCAACGCGAGGCCCATCCTGACAAGTTCGCAGCGCATGGTGCAGCCGCCCAGCGTGTCGCCATGCAGTGGTCGGTACGCATCAACGAGGCCTACCAGCGCTTAAAAGCACCCCTCCAGCGCGCAGCCTATTTGTGTGAACTGGCGGGCTCACCGGTCAACGCCCATAGCAACACCGCCATGCCCGCTGCATTTTTGATGCAGCAAATGCAGTGGCGCGAAGAACTGGACGAGGCCCAATGCACTGACGATCTGGATGCCCTGCGCGAGAATGTAGATGCCGTGCAAAAGGATTTGCTTTTGGTATGTGCCCGCCAGCTCGATGAACTGCACGACTATGGCGCTGCAGTGCAATCGGTACGATCACTCATGTTCATCGAGAAATTTGCACACGATCTTGACCTGGCCTTCGACAAACTGGAAATCTGAACCCCAGGCAGGTGCGTTGAAGCCAGCATGGCACGAACCCAGACCGACAATTTATGGCGCTATTACAAATTTCAGAACCGGGCCAGGCGCCCAATCCGCACGAGCGTCGTGTTGCCGTGGGCATAGACCTGGGCACCACCCATTCCCTGGTAGCTGCCGTGCGCCACGGCGTGGCCGAATGCCTGCCCGACGGCGAGGGCCGCGTCATTCTGCCCTCAATCGTGCGCTACATGGATGGGGGCGGTCGCCAGATTGGTTTTGCCGCCCAAGAGGCAGTTGTCAGCGATCCGCACAATACCATCACGTCGGTCAAGCGCTTCATGGGGCGCAGCCTGGCTGACGTGACCGGTATCGACAAGCTGCCCTACCGTTTTGCCGATCACCCCGGCATGTTGGGCCTGCTCACCGTGGCTGGTGAGAAGTCTCCCGTCGAAGTCAGCGCCGAAATTCTGGCCACCTTGCGCTACCGCGCCGAAGACACCTTTAACGATGACCTGTACGGTGCTGTTATCACCGTGCCAGCCTATTTTGACGATGCCCAACGCCAGGCTACCAAAGACGCGGCCCAGCTGGCCGGGCTGAATGTGCTGCGTCTGATCAACGAACCTACTGCCGCAGCCATTGCCTACGGGCTGGACAACGCCAGCGAAGGCATCTACGCCATCTACGACCTGGGCGGTGGCACGTTCGATATTTCCATTCTGCGGCTTACCCAAGGTGTATTTGAAGTGGTGTCCACCGGTGGTGATTCCGCCCTGGGTGGCGACGACTACGACCATGCGCTGGCCGACTGGGTGCTGTCCCAAACCGGTGCGGAGGCCGTTAATGCCGCGGACAAGGCTGCACTCAAGCGCGCCGCACAAGCCTGTAAAGAAGCGTTGACTGCTACTGATTCAGTAGCGTTCCATGTAGACCTGACGAGGGCTAGCATTCATTTTGATGTAACAAGATTTCAATTTGACCAAGCTACAGCGGCATTGACCGCACGCACCTTTAGTGCCGTGCGCAAGGCGCTGCGCGATGCCCGGTTGTCCGTGCAGGAGGTGAAGGGCGTTGTCATGGTGGGCGGCTCTACCCGCATGCCACAGGTGCAGGCTGCGGCAGCCGCGTATTTTGGCCATGCGCCGTTGAACAACCTCAACCCCGACGAGGTGGTGGCACTGGGTGCCTCCATCCAGGCCAACCAGTTGGCAGGCAACAACATCGCGGGTGATTTGCTGCTGCTGGACGTGATTCCGCTGTCACTGGGCGTGGAAACGATGGGTGGACTGGTGGAGCGCATCGTGCCGCGCAACCAGACCATCCCCACTGCCATGGCGCAGGACTTCACCACCTACAAAGACGGCCAGACCGCCTTGGCATTGCACGTGGTGCAGGGTGAGCGCGATTTGGTAGCCGATTGCCGCAGCCTGGCGCGTTTTGAGCTGCGGGGCATTCCGCCCATGGCCGCCGGTGCGGCGCGCATCCGTGTCACCTTTACGGTGGATGCCGATGGCTTGCTCAATGTGGCTGCGCATGAGCAGGTGAGTGGCGTGCAGGCGCAAATCAATGTCAAACCATCCTATGGCCTGGGCGATGCGCAAATTGCCAAAATGCTGCAAGAAAGTTTCATCACGGCGGAGCAGGACATCCGCACCCGCGCCTTGGTCGAAGCCCAGGTCGATGCCGACCGCCTGCTGCTGGCCACGCACAGCGCGCTGGCCTTTGACGCAGACCTGCTGGACGCGCAAGAACGCGCCGGCATTGACGCTGCAATGGCAGCCCTGTCTGTTGGCCGAACTGACAGCGACGCAGCCACCATTGATGCACTGGGCAAAGCGCTGGCCCAGGCCACCGAATCCTTCGCAGCCAAGCGCATGAACCGGGGCATTGCCCAGGCCTTGGCAGGTAAAAATATTCAAACCCTATAGAACTTGCGGGTCAGACCACTTGCACCGCCAATGTGCTCTGACCCCAACCAATCAAAATGACCATTATCAAAATCCTGCCACACCCGGAATACTGTCCTCAGGGCGCCGAGATCACGGCCACGCCAGGCACTTCGATTTGCGAGGCTCTGCTGGAAAACAACATTGCCATTGAGCACGCCTGTGATATGAGCTGCGCCTGTACCACTTGCCACGTTATCGTGCGGGAAGGCATGGCCTCACTCAATGAACTCGACGAAAACGAAGAAGACCTGCTGGACCGCGCCTGGGGCCTGGAGCCCAATTCGCGCCTGAGTTGCCAGGCGTTTGTGGCCCAGAAAGACTTGGTGGTGGAAATTCCGAGGTACACCATCAACCATGCAAAAGAAAACCACTGACCATGCGCCAAATCATTCTGGACACGGAAACCACCGGTTTCTACTTTGACAAGGACGACCGGCTGGTAGAAATTGGCTGCGTGGAGCTGCTCAACCGCAAGCTAACCGGCAACAACTTCCACGTTTACCTGAACCCAGGGCGCGACAGCGAAGAGGGCGCCTTGCGGGTACACGGTTTGACCACCGAATTTTTGAGCGACAAGCCGGCCTTTGCCGCTGTGGCAGAAGATTTGCTGTCTTATGTGCAGGGCGCAGAAGTCATCATCCACAACGCACCCTTTGACCTGGGTTTTCTGGACATGGAACTGGCCTTGCTGGGGCGCCCCCGGTTCAAGGCGCATGTATCGGGGGTTATTGACACCCTGGTTATGGCCAAGGAAATGTTCCCCGGCAAGCGCAACAGCCTGGACGCCCTGTGCGACCGGCTGGAGGTTGACAACTCCGGGCGCACCCTGCACGGCGCACTGCTGGATGCTGAGCTGCTGGCCGATGTCTATATCAACATGACCCGTGGGCAGGACGCACTTTTGATGGATGTGGGTGCACCTAGCGAAGGCGGCGTTGCCAGGGTAAAGATCGATCTGCGCGGATTTGATTTGCCGGTCGTGGCAGCCAACGCCCAGGAACTGGCTGCGCACGAAGAGGTGTTGACGCAATTGGATAAATCCAGCGGTGGAACGACGGTTTGGCGCAAAGCAGCGTGAAGGTTGTTGTATAATTTAAGGCTCACTGAATACATATTCAGGGCGGTTAGCTCAGGGGTAGAGCACTGCATTCACACTGCAGGGGTCACAAGTTCGAAACTTGTACTGCCCACCAAAATTTGGTTACAAATCAAGCACTTAGCGGAAACGTTCGGTGCTTTTTTTTGATAGGTTGGTGCGCACTCTGGCGCGCTGGGTAAATAATGGCTACAGCGGTAGTGGTTCCGCGCGCTCAGTCAGAATCCAGCCATTGCTCATCCGTATTCCATCGTCAGCGTCTTGCGCGATATATCCTTGTAGCTCTTTGATGTGTAGTGCTGTGTAAAAACCGCCTCCGCTCGGTTGCCGTTCAGCGGAGTTACCGTCAGATCCAAAATTTCGATCACAATTTGTTTGGCAGTGTCCACCCGCTGGCGGCGCAGTTTTTCCCACTGGTTGCGGGGCATGGCGTCCTCGGGCGTAAAGCCGGGGCTGCCATGGTCACGTCCAAAATCGGTCTGCCCAGTCTCCCATGCTTTGGCCCATTTGCGAATGAATGGCTCCGCTGTCGAGACTTGCATTGCTGCTAACGCTTCGGCTGGTGCTTCTGCCACTACAGCGTGGGCCGTAGTATTTGCAATAGGCGTTTTCGCATCAGGGATCACCCCGGGCATTTCAACCACTAGGTAGCCGACCAAACCCACCACTGACATTCCGCCCAAGGCCAGCGGCCACCAGTGCGCCTGCAATTTCGCAGCAACAGCTTCCAGACAAACAGCCACGGCTCGTCTTCCTTTTGGTGTTTGGCCATGTTCACCAGATCCACAATCGCCATCACCAACGCAAACCAGCGTAAACTGCACCAAAAGTAACACCACAAACAACAATATGCGGTCATCATCCGACAGGACGGGGACATGGCTTCGCCCAGCAGAACGGTCAGCAGTGCCAATGGCAAAACCGGCAATGAGTTGAATCATGAAAATGCGTGTCGTACTTGCGGGTGTAATCGCATTCTATGTGGGCAGCCCACAGAACCGCTCGTCAGCCAAACGCTGGCCGATTGGCACAATAGTCGCGTACAACAAAGAATGTAAGCTCTCAGGCTTGCAAGCATATTCAGGGAATTAACAGCATGACTCTTGTCGAGCCAACGGCGTCCACTGGCACGTCCCCCAGCGTAAATATCACCCCCGTCATCCTGTGTGGCGGTAGCGGTACACGGCTCTGGCCCTTGTCCCGCAAGGCCTTGCCCAAGCAGTTCGTGCCGTTGGTCAACGGCAAAAGCCTGTTGCAGCTCACATTGGAGCGCGCCGCACTGCTCAGCCCCAGCAAATCATCGTTGCCAGCGAAGACCACCGTTTTCTGGTTCAAGAGTGTGCCAACGCCGCCAACGTGCACAGCACAATCCTGTTGGAGCCCGTCGCCCGCAACACCGCCGCCGCCATGGCCGCCGCCGGCATCCATGCCGCACCCGATGCCTTGCTGCTGTTTTTGCCCGCAGATCACCACATCCCCGATGCCACCGCCTTTGCCGCCACCATCCGCTCGGGCGTTGTTGCCGCCCAGGCAGGCTCCATCGTCATGTTTGCCGTGTGCGGCCCACATTTCCCAGCACAGGCTATGGCTACATCGAGCAGGTGGCGCGTTGGCGGGGGCAGGGCGCTGCGCACGCCGTCAGTGCTTTGTCGAAAAACCCAACGCCCCCATGCCCCCGACATATTGGCCGCGTGCCAGCAAGCCATAGCCGCCCAGACGGTTGATGGCAACTTTCGCCGCCTGGGCGCAGATGGCTTTGCCGCCTGCCGCTCTGACAGCATCGACTATGCCGTCATGGAAAAAGCCGCCAACGTTGCCGTGCTGCCCTTTGCCGCCGCCTGGAGCGATGTGGGTAGCTGGAATGCAGTCGCTGAACTGACCGCGCCGGACGAAAACGGCAACCGTGCATGGCCAGGGCCATACCGTGCAGGCTACCAACACCTTCATCCACGCGCCGCATCGCCCCGTGGTGGCCCTGGGCACCAGCAACCTGCTCATCATCGACACTGCAGACGCCGTGCTGGTAGCCGATGCCGCCCATACCGAGCAGGTCAAAAACGTGGTCGCGCGCTTGAAGCACAGGGTGTTCCCCAAGCCCAACACCACCGCCGCGTGGCGCGCCCTGGGGCGTGTTGACAGCGTGGACGCTGGCGAGCGTTTTCAGGTTAAACGCATTGTGGTGAACCCGGCGCCACCTGAGCCTGCAAATGCACCACCACGTGCCGAGCACTGGGTGGTGGTTAGCGGCCACACCGAAGTGACCAATGGCGACAAGGTCATGCTCTTGGGCGAAAACCAAGCACCTATATTCCCCTCAGGCGGGTCCACCGGCTGGCCAACCCCGGCAAAGTGCCGCTGGAGATTATTGAAGTGCAGTCGGGCTCCTACCTTGGGAGGACGACATTGTGCGGCTGGAAGATACCTATGGCCGAGTCAATTGACTGCGGCAAGCGCCGCGCCAGCTTGTTCAATACACAAGTGGATGGGTAACCGCTTACAAAAGGGCTATCAACTTCTTGTCAAATAGTTTCTGTCAAGCGCCAGTACATCGCGTTCAATATCGCCGCGTGACACTTCGCCATGGCCAACATCCGCTCGCACACTTGCGCGAGGTTTTGCCTTCGACCATGGCTTGCCACGTGTGCGCCAACCGGATCAAGGCCAAAGTGGTACCACTGGCAGATCCAGAATAACGGTTTCTTCCCCGACCTGTCGCGCCATGACATCTGGCGGAACCGCAAATCTGTCACTCAAGTTCATTGGACTTTGTTCTCATGTGTTGAGTGCTCCACAATAGCTTGCGCGAATAGCCGCCAAGCTGTCAAAGCTGCGTGGAAAATTCAATTGGTAGCATAAGGGCTGACTGACCAGCGCCGACAATTTTCGGTACTGCGCCGCCAGCAGGTCTTTCATTTCAATGTCAAGCAGGAACGAATGCTTCACCAACTCAATCAACGCAGTGCTGGGCTCATGCTGACAAATTCAAGTGGCGAGTCAAAATTTTCTCAAGAAAATAGATTCGGCGCAGCGGTCGTGCCTGATCGCAAAAAGCGACGGACTCGCCGGCCAGAAAACGGACCTTGCGGTGAATTGAACCGGAGGAGCGATGTTGACTTCCACGCCAATGAGTGCGTCTGGCTGTCATCCCGAACGAATGGATGGATGGCTGGGCAATACATAGCAAGCGTCTTGTCGCGGTTCCAGCAGTAACCCGTCGTCGGTCAAAAAACGAAAACCGTTGGTGGCAAAACTCGCAGCTAGAGTCGATTTTCCCATGCCGGAAGCGCCAATAAATGCAACAGCGCTGTCTCCGATTTCTACTGCGCTGGCATGCAGCACCAGCATGCCTTGCCTGGCGAGCGCCAGTGGCAAAACCTGATTCAGGAAAAGATGGCGTGACGTTTCTTCCGTTACCGATGGCACCGGAAAGCAAATGACCTCGGTTCCATCGTGAGAAACCTCGTAGTCACCAAGATCAGGAAAGCGCAAAAGGTAACCATGCGCAGTACGATAAAAATGCGTCCAGTTGCGACCGTCTGAAGAACCCATTGGTGAAAGCAAGCCGACTCAACAATCTGCTGCTGGTGTGCAGGCGCCGTTGTAAATTTAACTGGCAACAAAAGTCAACCGACGAGCGAAGGCTGACGACACTCTAAATATCGCACAATAGCCATGCAGGGGTTACAACAATAAAGTGCTAATATAGTTTCGTTCAATTTGTCCGTCTACATCGAACTAGTATGCTTTTCACCACTACCGGGCATTAAGTTGTCCGAAGCGAGGCTGCCTGATCCTTGGGTTAGCTGGGCCACAGATCCATAAACCTGCAGCACCGGTGCCGCATAAGCCAACTTTTGCGATTGGGCTGCCAAAGCACCTTTCATTTGAATGGGAGCTAATTGGTTTGGCTGTGTATTGTTCATTGTTCATTCCCTATTTTTTAAGCCTGGCATGCTCGAAAAGTGCCCGATACAAAGTTAACTCGGCTTAAAGATGGTATCACAGACATAAATGCTCCATAAAATCCAGACCAGCCAGCCAGATTGTGGGTTTTTGCGGTATGACGCAAAGAGGTCAATCATGCCCACTTCCGTGACCCACGTCGGGCGTTTGCTCGGAATTTCCATGGTGAATGCGCCTTCCATTGCGTCCAGTTTTAACCGGAATACACCCGAAAATTCGGCCTTGTCGTTGCGTTCAAGAATGACGCGTGGCAGTACATCTTTCATGCCCTGGCGGTGTATGACTTTGCTTATATTGCCCTGCAACCTTAGGTGTGGCGGGGTTGAAAAGGCAAATTGCATAAACCGGTGGCTAAAGAACGGATGCCGAATTTCAATCCCTGCGCGGACATTGCGTCGCTCTGCACGCTCCAACACTTGGGCATCCAAAGCTCTGTGTAGGGCCGCCAATAGATCGCCCTGACCGGGTTTGTGCTTGCCCCCGTTGGGCTGGGCCGTAGCCAGCGCTTTTCGTTTGTTAAATTCCTGCAGCATGGTGGCGCCAGCCAATTGTCGGCGGTGGGCGGGCGCCTTCCCTTGACTGTATGAACCAGCCATCGCAATCTGCTTTGCAACGTCATGGGCAATAGCGCAAAGACTCCATTTCTGGCAAACCATGCAATTGCATTTTTAGATCCAAAAGCCGATGCGTCTGCCCTGAAATGTTTGGCCACAGCGTACCAATGCCCTTGTGCGATCAAGTCTGCATAGTGCTCCCGAGACCCCTGCAACCAGTGGTCGCCGCCTTCGCCGGTTATCTGGACACAGCTTTTTTTTGCGGCTTCACGCAATATTCCCATCGCCATATCTGCATTGGGAAAGCCGGGGAACTCTTTGTAGGTTTGAGCTTGTTCTGCGTACCACTCCAACGGCTGTATGGTGGGTGGAATTTCGTGAATAATGGTGCCGGTGTGTTCACCCACCGCCCGTGCATAGGCAATTTCGTCGGCAGCGCTGTCGCCGGTAAATGCCAATGTATAGCCATCCATGCCTGGGGCAGGCAGAAGCCCGTCGTGGCGCAGACGTTCTGCAATGCAAAACAGTGCAGAAGAATCCAGGCCACCGCTTACATCAATGGCAACCGGCTTGTGTGAACGTGATTGGCGCCGCACGATGTCGAACAGCAATTCGCGGTAATGGGCAATGTATTGCGCATCGGTGGTGTAGGGCAGTGTTGCGTTCAAGTCGGGTGCCCAATACGGTTTCAGTTGCAACCCGCCGGCGCCAATCACCATGCAGTGCGCTGCAACCAGACGCATAACCCCCGTCCAAAGCGTCTCGTCTCTGGAAAACCACTTTGCGGCCAAAAATTCTGCCAACATGCCCTGGTTGGGCACTTGTGTTACCCAGGGTAGCGTCAGAATTGGGTGCAACTCGGATGCAAAAACCAAAATACCGTCGCGCCAATGGTAATGAAAGGGCTTCAGCCCCATGCGGTCGCGGGCACAAAAAGCCTTGTGTTGCCGTGCATCCCAAATTACCAACGCAAAATCACCGTCCAGGTGTGCAAGGCAATCTTCGCCCCAGGTCTGGTAGGCGTTAAGCACCAACTCTGCGTCGGAGCGATCGCGCAACGCGGCCCCGCAGCCCAGCAACTCTGCGCGCAGTTCTTCCCAGTTGTCCAGTCGGCCATCCAGCACCAGAACCAGGCTCTCGTCGTCATTGCACAGTGGCTGGCACTCTTCTAGCGATTCGGGCGTGGTGCGCAGCATGCACTGGCCCAACGCGACCGGCCCTTTGCACCAGTGGTTGATACCATCCGGCCCCCGATAGGCCATAGCGCCCGTCATGCCTTCTACCAGCCCGGCTTCAACGGGTACGCCGTCAAAGCGAATAATGCCTGCAATGCCGCTCATGATGATGAAAAGGTTGAAAATTGATCGCCTACATCGGGCTGATCGTTAATGGGTGTGCCTTGGTATTCCACCCACGCGTGGGCGGCAAATACATGCTGATTCTTGCTTACACCAATGCGCAAATGGGTTGCAACACCCCGGCGCTGCAGCATCCAGCAGAGCAACAACGACCGGGACAAACAGGTTGCAGGAATGGGCGGCAAACGCGCAGCACGGTTTACCAGTTTGGACAGGCACACCATTTCATCCAAGGTCAACCCCGGCTGTGCGTTGGCTGGTGGCCCCAGTACCCAGCCCTGAAAGCGTTTCAAGCCAAGTGCGCGCAGCCCCAACCAAAACAGCGGCAACCACGCGATGGCCGCCATCAACGTGCGCTGCTCTGCCCACGTGAGCGATTGCAGTTTGGCCAGCTTAGTGCGCATGCGCGTTATTCCGTGTTTCAATCAGCTCCCCGTGCTCCAAGCGCAGCACCCGGTCCGCCAGGGCCAAGCTTGCGGGGCGGTGTGTGATCAGAATCACCGTGCAGTGCGCCAGTGTGGCCTGGCATTCACTGACAAATGATTTTTCTCCCTCAGGGTCAAACATGGCGGTGGCTTCGTCCAGCACCAAAATCCTGGGTGCCTTCAGCAGGGCGCGGGCCAGTGCAACGCGCTGGCATTGGCCACCCGACAAACGCACGCCTTGATCGCCAACCAAGGTGTTGTACCCGTCGGGCAGTTGGGTTATGAAATCGTGCGCCTGCGCGGCCTTTGCAGCTGCCAGAACAGCGCTTTCGGTTGCGCCAGGCTGACCATAGGCAATATTGTCGTGCACGCTTCCGTGAAAGAGCAAAACCTGCTGCGGCACGGTGCCAATCTGGGCCCGTAAACTGACCAATGAAACACCGGCAGTATCAATGCCATCTATCAACACCTGTCCTTCGCTGGGCGTTATCAGGCGCATCAGCAAATGTGCAATGGTGCTTTTGCCAGCGCCATTGGTACCAGTAATGGCAACCGTTTCACCCGCCCGAATGCAAAAATTCAACTTGCTTAGCACCTGCGCGCGTCCAGGGTAACCAAAACTGACGTCTTTAAACTCCACCGCTCCCTCGACTGGCGGCAATGGGTGGCCTGTTGGCTCCATTGCTTCAGGGGGCTCAGCCAACACCATGCCAAGCCTCTCCAAAGTACCGCCCGCTTGTCGGGTTTGCCCGTAGAAATTGGCCAGTGCACTTACCGGGCGGGTTAATAGCGCTGCATAAAGCAAAAAACTGATAGTTTCAGCTGGTGTGCTTTCGTGCAAATGCCCACTCATCAGCCACAACACCAGCACCATGCCAGCTGCGGCCAGAAACTGCAGCAATGGCCCCAGCGCCACCATAATGCGTCTTTCCTGCGCGCTGAGCTGGAGGATGTGGTGAACCTGGCGTTGGTAGCGCTCAGACTCATGCGCTTCGCGTGTGAAGGTTTTTATGACCGGCAACATGCCGAGGTTTTCTTCGGCAATGGCCGTTGCCCCAGCATGTGCCGCTTGTAGTTGGGCGGCCAATGGGCGCAGGCGGCGGCCCAGGACTTTGAGCAGCAAATAAAACAGCGGCACGAACAAAGCCACAAAAACAGCCAAGCGGGCATCGATGCGAAACATCATCCAAACCGCCCCCGCCATGGTGAACAGCAACGGCACCATGCCTGGCAATATGCCGCTGATAAACCCATTCAAGCGTTCTACATCGTGGGTGAGCAGGGTTAACACCTCGCCCCGGCGGCGCTGGTGGTAAAAACCAAGAGGCAACGCCTGCAAGTGGTCGTACAGCCTGACGCGGAGGTTTGCCAAACAGCGCTCTGCTGTGCGGCCCAGCACGAATCCGCTAGCAAACTTCACCAGGGCCTGCAACGCAAATAGCGCCAGCAGACCCAGCAAAACGGGCCCTGTTGACCAGGTGCCAGCCGTCTTGGTCAACATACCTTGGGCCAAGCTGCCGGCCAGCCAAGGCACCGCCAGTGCCAGACTGCTCTCAGCCAGCATCAGCAGCGCACCCAAGGCTAAACTTGTCTTGAATGGCGCTGCAAAATCCAGCATGGTGGCAAACTCGGTACGTTTCATGGCCCCAATTGCCCCCACTGGTAGTCGCTGCCCAGCAGCAGGCGGGCATCGCGCAGGCGGTTCAGTCGTGCTTGCCCAAGCTGGTGTAAGGCGCGCAGCACATCACCCGGGCGGTCGTGCATCCACAGGATAAAGCCCAGTTGAATCCAATGCGGGCGCTGCAGAAACCGGGTTGGCAGGTCGTGCGTTACCCAAGCACGCATGTAAGCCCTACGCAGGCGACTTGGCTGAATTATGCCCAGCCATTCGTCCAGCATGCCTGTTAAACCGGGTGGCGCCAGCAAGCGCAGCCAGGTCAGCATGGTCCAGGCAGCCGTTTTAAGCCCCTCAGTCTGCAGCAATTGCAATGCCGTAGACCACTCAGCTTTTCCTTGTTGCAGCCATAGCAAAAAGTCGGCCACGCGCCCCAGCCCCATGTTGGGAGAGCACACATACTTGCTGAACGCAGGGTGCGTCAGCATCATGAAAAGGGTATCGCTGTCGCTTAGGCCCCAAACACCGTGGGTTTGTTGGCGCCGGGCGATGAAGCCAGTTGTTGTGTCGGTGCGGGTGTGCCCCGGCCTTAGTATGTGCCAGTGCAGATCAATATCGACCAGCCCGCGCTTGAAAGTGGCTTCATGGCTCACATTGTCTGGCGTCACATGGACGGCATAGCCGCTGTCGATCAACAGTTTGGCCGCAGCAAGTCTGTCTTGTGCCAGCACCAAAACATCGATATCGGTTGCGGGCCGCAAAGTCGGGTCTGGGTAAACGCACTCCCGCACGTAAACACCTTTTATCACTACGTATGGAATACCCTTGCCCGCAAACAACTTGTCCAGCTGGTCAAGCGCAGCCCGCTGCGGCAAATACCCTGCCACCGCCGCCATGCGTGCACGGTGCAGCGCATCCACATAGCCCGCCGGTAGTGTGCCCAATGCATTGCCGGCCTGCAGCCTGTGGTGCCACAGCGGCCCCAGGTCATGGCGAATCACAAATTCCAGAAAATCCACCCCGCCTTGAAGCAAGGCAGTGCTCAATTCGGCAACGCTAACCGTGAGTACGGCAGGCAGCAGCGCCAGTCGGTATTTGTGAATTTGTGTTTGGGATGTGTGTAGCGGTGGCATTGAACGGCCCATTGGACCTCGGGGGATCATGGACTTTAGCAAACTTCACCATTCGGTTGTCCATCGCCTTTGAGCCGTGAACCCCAATGACCACAGCCTTAACCAATACAACACCATGCTGTTAGGCCGGCACAACCAGATGGGTGCTGATGCGGGCCGCTATTTCGAGAGGTAACTGCGTGTTGATACGGTGCTAGGGCGTTGTGTCATGCTCGCGCCAGTGGTAGCGCTAAAGTTTAAGTGAGAATTGAGCCGCCAGCCCTCGTGGCAATGAATGTTCGCATGCACTGCCGTTTTTTGGATGGGTAGCTCCCCAACGGTACACTGGCGACCATGCGAATTTCCCGTAGAGCGGCCTTGGTGTTGCTTGCAATGTTGTTAATCCTATTCCTGGTGGGCACCCAAATGCCGGGTCACTCGCGCAATGCGATCGAGGCTAGTTTGCATGCGCCTTTTCCCCTGTCCAAGTTGGCGCACTTTTGCATGTTCGCCACCATGGCCGTTCTGGCCAGTGGGCAGCCGTTACGCTGGCCGGTGGCTGGCGTGTTGTTGGGGGCACTTGCGTTGGGCGTTCTGACCGAAGTGTTGCAGGTCCTTGTCGCCATCGAACGTGAAGGCAGCGTGCGCGATGTGGCCATAGATGTCGCGGGAGCTGTCTCAGGCGTGCTATTGACCCGTAGACCTTTGGTAGCTTAGGAGTTGTAAAACAGTACGCCGAGGATGGTGCGGTCACTGGGGCGAGTCTGCGCGTCGCATGTTGAATCTGACTGGCATCTATACCGCCATTGGGCACCATGCATCGCTGGCCCAACCAGGCTTGGCCACGGTAGCCGCATCCGAACTGGCGCAACAGGGTTGTCCGCTGCGTCGGAGCGATATACGGGAGTGATATTCACAGTATTGGGTGGAGCGTCGCACAAACGTGATGTTTTTCACGATTTTTGCGTGTTTTGTGGTAGTTTGACTTGGGCGTTGCGGTTTAAACGGATAGAATTGGTAGAACATTGCTGTGTTTAGCAACAGGGAGCGGTACCAAATGCAGAAATTTCTTACTGTCGCAGCCTTACTGGTCGGGTCTAGCTCCGCAATGGCCGCATTTCAGTCCGGAATGACCTCGGACCAAATGGCCACCGAAGTGCGCAATAGTGTCGCTGCCGGGCAGAGTAACGCAGTCATTGCCCGGGCAGCACTTACCGCAGGCCTACCGGCTGGCGCAATTACAACCATGTTGCTTGGACACGGGCGCGTTGCGGCTGACGTGGTTGCAGCGATGGTGAATGCTTCGCCCTATTCTTCTACTGAGGTTGCCTTGGCGTCCATCCATTCCGCGGTGGCCTTTGGGGCCGTTGGGTCGTCTATGCAATCCGCCGCCATTGGCGCAGGTGCAGACCCCGCCAAGATCGCCCAATCCTCCGCAGGCAGTATTAGCAACGTAGGCAATAACGTAGGCAGTGGCTTTGGTGGTAGTAGCAGTTTTGGCCAGGCCCGTGTATCGTCCTTCAGTGGGTCGAGTTGCAACCCTTACTTAGCCGCCAATTGCCCCACCCTAAGCCCGAGCTAAACCATTCGTCACGGATTCTTTCAAGTAATGGCAGCGTCAGGCTGCCATTTTTTTGGAAGCAGGCATGTCTGATGAATGGGGCTACCGTTGTAGCTGTATTGCAGTGGCAACATTCATCACAATTTGTACGACCAATTTGATTTCGGGTGTTGCCTAATGGCAATCGTTTGCTGCGACAATCTCAATCTGTCACTTAGATCCAAAAGTTCGTTGGCTCTTTCAATTTTGTTATGGTGGAGAGAAATGAAAAAGAATATCGTTTCGCTATGGTTTGTTTCTGCTATACCTTTTGCAATTTCATCGGCTTGGGCGCAGAGTCAGCCCACAGTTCCCGAAGCCGCCACTGCGCCAGATCAAGGTGCGTACAGTTTGAAAATTCCAACAGCCCCTGCGTCCCAGGTCGGCGTCAAGGGCTATGAACTTAGCAGCACGACAATCTCCGGGTCCAGCGGCGCCAGTGCAGTTATCTTGACTGCTCCCGTAGGAAGTGACGCTGCTTACAAAACAGAGAGTGGCATCTATTTTTACCCACACCTCTTTGTCGGTATCGGCAATGACGACAATGTGCGGGCTAATTCTGTAAATCCCATCAGTTCGACTGTTGTCAAAGTAGCGCCCCAACTGATTGGAGAGATCAAGCGCAAAGGGGACCGATATACCGCATTGGCATCGGTCAGTAACGTGAATTACGACAGCAGTTCAGCAGACAACACAACCAATTCGGAGCTTACCGTTGCTGGAGACAATTACTTCACCGCCCGTGCGCGCGCTGCTTGGTCTCTGGGGCAGGTGCGTAGCACAGACCCACGTGGGTCAACTTACCGCGTCATTTCTGCAGAGCCAGACCGTTGGACCTCCAATAACGTGGAAGGTCGTTTTATTTACGGTGCTCCAGAAGCACAGGGACGTGTCGAGTTTGATGTTGGCAACCAGAATAAGACTTACGATAACAATCGCGTCAATACCGGCATTGCCGACGTAACGGTGGGTTCGTACGCAGGTCGTTTGTTCTACCGGCTGGGAACCCGCTCCTTGGCATTGGGAGAAATTCGCAGTGCAAAGTCGAATTACGCATCATCATTTTCGACTGATAGCAATACCGATCGCCGTTATTACTTGGGCTTGACTTGGGATGCAACGGCAGCTACCACGGGTATTGTCAAGGTTGGACGCATGACCAAGGACTATGACTTTGCGGGTCGCGATGGATATAACGGTGACAGCTGGGAGGCTGCAATCCGTTGGATGCCGCGGACCTACAGCGTTGTGGATTTGCAAACAGCCCGTAGTACCGTGGACGCAACCGGGCTTGGTAACTACGCAGTGACCACCAACACCAATTTGAACTGGAACACCAAATGGACACAGTCGCTCACTAGTCGGGCTGGATTTGGCGTCTTGAAAACTGATTTTGCTGGCACCTCCCGCTCTGATAGCGCGACAAACTTTGCGTTGACGGTAGACTATGCCGTTATGCGTTGGCTGAAAGTTGGAATCGACTGGGCGTTGACGGATAATGCCTCCAATGTGCCAACGGCAGCCTACAAGCGCAATGTCACGATGCTGACGCTTAACGCGTCGCTGTAACGCGTTGATCCCTGTCTCCGGGGGATTCACTCCCCTGACCGTGAAAGTTGATCATGTTCCGACTAGATAGGCTCCGTGCCTCATCACACTGCCTTCGCGGTATTTGTTCGTTTGCCTTCCTGGTATTCGCGTTTGCTTGTGCACTGGTTACGCTTGCCCAGGCGCAATCGCCGACTCCCTTGCCTAAGGACGTTGCGTCTCTGTTGTCAACCTACAAGTTGGCTGCTGGTGATGTCATCACCATTCGGGTCTTTGGTGAGGATGATCTGAGCCGTGAAAGGGTTCGATTGTCCGATGCCGGGACAATCCCGTATCCGGTATTGGGTGAAGTTCGTGCACTGGGTCTTACCATTGGTGAAATCGAAAAAAGCATTACAGCAGGTCTTAACGGACGATATCTGGTCAATCCACGCGTATCGATTACCATTGAAGAATACCGGCCGTTTTACATCAATGGAATGGTGGAGCGTCCTGGTGGTTACCCCTTTCAACCCGGGTTGACAGTACTCAAGGCCAGTTCATTGGCTGGAGGCTTCAAGGAACGCGCTTCGTTTTCCAAGATATCCATCATCCGCGAAGGTGACCCGACCGGGCGTCCACAAAAAGCCGACATCAATAGCCCGGTTAACCCCGGTGACACGGTGTTCATCGAAGAGTCGTTCTTCTGAGCCAATCGAACTTCAACATGTCCGAAACCAAGTCTGAAGCGCATACATCTGCGCAGCATCTCTTTTTGCATGATCCGGATGGGCGGGAGCCGAGTCTGGATTTTGTAGAGTACTGGCGCACCCTGCGCAAGTACAAGTGGGCCATTATGGCGCTTGCTCTGGTGGTGACACTTGTTGCTGGCGTGATTGCGTTTGTGACTACGCCCATCTATGAAGCCAAGGCTACCGTTCTGATTGAATTGTCCAAGCAGAAGGTTGTCAGCATCGAGGACGTTTATTCCGGTATGCGCGCCACCCGCGAATATTTCCAGACGCAGGTAGAAATCATCAAGTCCCGGGAAGTAGCCCTCAAAGCGATTGAAAAAATCAAGCTGTACGACTATCCTGCGTATGATCCGCGTGCACCGAAGAAAGGCCTTGCGGCATTTTTGGAGCAAATTGGTTTTGCGAAAAAAGGGGCACCAAGAGAGTGGAACGAAAAGTCCCTGGCTGAGGCTGTTTTGCCTGCGGTGACAGGCGGCCTTTCCATTGAACCGATCCGGTTGAGTCAGTTGGTGGTGGTCAGGTTTGTGTCGACTGACGCGGCGCTTGCCGCCAAGATCACCAATACTATTGCCGAGACCTACATCGAAAACGATCTTGATGCGCGATATCAGATGACGCGCTCGGCATCGGTGTGGCTGCAGGAACGGCTCTCAGGATTGAAAGAAAAGCTGAATCAGTCGGAACAGGTTCTTCAGGGATACCGTGAAAAGCAGGGTCTGGTCAGTGTCAAAGACAACTCCCAGGGCGGTAGCGGGCAGCAGATGGAGCAGCTACAAACTCGCTTGATCGAGGCGCGCACACGCCGTGCAGAGATTGAGGCGACATACAGAATTGTCAAAGATGCAGCCAAAGTCGGAGACCTGGCGTCCCAGCCTGCAGTGCTTAATAGTATGCAGGTAACAGACGCCAAGCGGCAGACTGCGGAGACCGCCCGCAAACTAGCCGACGTGTCACAACGTTATGGCAAAGAACACCCGAAGTACCTACAGGCCGAGTCCGAGGCCAAGACAGCCTCTGAGAACCTGCAGCGCCAGATTGAACTGGTGGTAGGCGGTATTAACAACGAGTATGAGCGTGCACGCAGCACCGAGAGAATGCTGGAAAGCTCGTTGGCAGCCGCGCGGGGCACGGTTCAAAACGTGAACCGCAAGGAGTTCGAGCTGGGCCAATATGAACGCGAAGTGGATTCCAACAAGCAGATGTACGACATGTTCATCAAGCGCGCAAAGGAGACCAATGTTGCTGGTGACCTGCAATCGATGGTCGCACGCGTGGTGGATGCGGCGGAAGTTCCGGGTGGACCCATCAAGCCCAGAAAGGTGTTGATTGTTACGGTGGCGTTGTTGATGGGTTTGCTGGCGGGCTGCATGCTGGCGTTGCTGCTGGAGTTGTTGGATAACACGCTCAAGACAACCGAAGACGTGGAAGTGCACCTCAAGCAGCCTTTGCTCACGGTCATGCCGATGCTCGACAAGAAAAGTGCTGAGCGCATGGTTAGCGGCCGCTTGGTATTGGATTCTCCCAATTCTCTATATGCGGAGGCCATTCGCACGGCGCGCACAGGCGTATTGCTGTCATCTGTTGACGTATCGTCCCGAGCGATCGTTGTGACCTCGAGTGTGCCGGGTGAGGGCAAGACCACCTTTTCCAGCAATTTGGCGATGGCCCATGCGTTGACCAAGAAAACACTGTTGCTGGATGCAGACATGCGCCGCCCCAGTATCGCCAAATGTTATGGCTTGGACCCGAACATACCTGGTTTGTCTGAACTGGTTGCCGGCACGGCAAAGCTCAGTGAATGTGTGCACCAGATTGAAGGCTCCAGGCTGGTGGTCATGACATCGGGTGTGATACCACCTAATCCTTTGGAACTGCTGCATTCCGATCGTTTTGGGCAAACGTTGGAGGCGCTGCGCAAGCACTTTGAGATTGTTATCATCGATTCACCACCTGTGGAGCTGGTCAGTGACGCGGTGGTCATTGCATCGCGCGCCAGCGGCGTCATCTTTGTTACCAAGGCGCAAAGTACCCCCTATCCGATGGCCCGCAAGTCTTTGCAGCGGCTGCGTCGGGCGGGTGGGCACATTGTGGGCGTTGTGCTCAACGCTTTGGATTTCAACAAGGCAGAGAAGTACTACGGTGAATATTCCGGTTACGGCAAGCATGGGTATGGAACTTACAGTAGTACCTACGGGGGTACCTACGGCAAGAGCTATGGCAAGACGCCGCCCTCCCCAAAAACAGCGGCTAAGGGCAAGACCCCAGTAGTCCTCAATCAGGTCGTTCAGGTTGCGCCTGCGCCTGCCGAAACCAGACCATCGTAGGATGCGCGGCCTAAGCAATGATCGATCTGCACTGCCATTTTCTGCCTGGTATCGATGACGGACCGGAAACAGTCGATGAAGCACTGGCACTAGCCAGGGCGGCAGTGGCCGATGGCATCACCCACTCGATGCTGACCTCACACATCGATCCTGACCGATACGTCAATCAGCGCAGTAGTCTGGAAGGCGTGTTTGCCAGCTTCGCTGAGCAGATAAGGGCTGCCAGAATTCCTCTGGAGTTGCGTTTGGGGGGCGAGGCCCGCTTATGCCCGGAGTTGATGGATTTGATTGCAGACAACCAGGCCCCGTTTCTGGGGGAGGTTGATGGTTGGCGAATATTGTTGCTGGAGTTTCCACACCACCTCATCCCGGTCGGCAGCAGCCGTTTTATCTACAGCCTCCTCAAGCTCAAGATCCGTCCGCTGATTGCCCATCCAGAGCGCAACAAGGCCGTCATGGCCCAACCTGATCGTATTCTGGAGTTCACTGATGCGGGGTGTTGGTTGCAACTGACGGCGGGATCCTTGTCAGGCCGATTTGGAGTCGTTGCACAGAAAGTTGCGTTTGGACTGGTTGAAGGGGGATTTCACTGTCTGGCTGCCACGGATGCCCACAACCTCGGCAGTCGCCCACCGCTGCTCAGTGAAGCACGGGACGTGTTGGCGTTGCGGTACGGCGATGCAATCGCGCACAGCATGGTTGTGGAGCGACCAGCCCGTATTTTTGGAATACAAGGGGCGTGACCATCAATTCAGAATTTGTCGTTTGCGGTCCCCAGACCTCCAAGCCATCGCTGAGCCGTCCAGTGATGATCGTGGGGCTTCTTGCTTTGTTGGTTTTGGGCAGCGCAACCCTGTGGTTTGTGTTACGGGCGGCATGGGCAGATGCAATCACCCTGAGCGCGCGCAGCATTGTTGCTGAATGGCGGGAGGGCAGCGGTCCCGCCTTTACGCCCGAGCTTTGGGATCGGACCCGAGGTCAGCTGCAGTCGGCTTTGAACGCGGTGCCTGGCAATGCGCGGTTGCATGACGATTTGGGTTTTCTGCATGCCGCGCGTTCGCAAGGCATGGGTGATGTACCAATTGATGGGCCTGAGCACCTATTGCAGCAGACCCTGATGGAGGCCGCCATCGACCATTACCGCGAAGCCAGCGCGTTGAGGCCAACCTTTCCGTATTCCTTGACCTATCTCGCACTGGCCAAGCACCTGCGGGAACAGCATGACGAGGAGTTCTGGTCTGCCTTTGACCACGCGATGCAGTACGGGCAAACCGAAGCTGCGCTACAGAGCCCACTTGCTGAAATCGGATTTGCCAACTGGTCGCGCCTGGGAGTCAAGCGTCAAAAGGCCGTTGTCGATATGGTGGCAAATGCCAAGGCGCCGCTGCGTAAAAAATTGACCGCAATGGCAGATCAAGCTGGCATAGTGCTACGACGCTGACCAGTCGGTTTACGCAGTTCAGAGTAGGCTGGAAACAACGGCGTCAATGATCCAACGGTGATGCGCCTTCGCTTCTGAATCCATGCTTGTCCGGACCGATTGAATCTTGCCCAAATCACTGCCGCTCGGCCGCAGACTGCGTGGCGTAGTTCAGCACCAGTTTGTCGAGCTGGGTGAGGTTGTGAAAAACCAGGCCAACGTAGAACGCAGGATCTGTTGCGGTACGGTTGTTGTGGCCAATGCTGGCGTTCAAGTTCAATTGCACCGGTTGGTCTTCAAAGGTTACGCTCAGTCTCAGGGTCACCATGTCACCCACTGTGGAAAGGGCTGACTCGATTTTGATCATGGCGCCATGCATGCTGATGTCCACCAAAGTGCCTTGCAAGGCAGGCCCAGCCGGTTGCGCGTCTTTGGCTGCGGTTTGCACGGTGGCAGGCCAGGATGTCTTGGTGCGCATGGACTGGCGCACCTTGCGGGCGTCCACTTGGGCGGGGTAGGCTAGCAGGGCGTAGGCAAAGGGCTTTTGAAAGGTCTGCAGTACCTTGCTCAAAAACGAGAACTCATACAGCCCGGTAAAGCCGCGCACGACGCACACTTCGCCGTCATCCAACTCAGTGCTGACGCCGTCCGGGCCCATGGGCCCCACCATCACACCTTTGCCTTCGATGGCGCCAAAAAATTGGGACTCTTTTTTGCTCGCACCTTCCACCAGTCGGCGGGTCTGCAAGGCCATGCCGGTACGCAGACCCAGCGCCTTGAAGGGAATGCGGCTGATGTCAGTGCTGTTGGTTTCTTCGGTGCTCATGGGGATAAGATGGTACACCGGTGTTGCGCCGGTTTGGGCATGACGCCGACCGAAGCACGGGCGTACCTCACCGTGTCGCTCAATAGACATTGGATTGACCCTTGCGATTTTATTTATTTGGAGTTGAATTGACCTGCTACGACGAAGGGCATCGCTTTGGAGCAGGTTGATTGTGTTGTCATCGGGGCCGGCGTGGTCGGCTTGGCGGTGGCGCGCACCCTGGCGCTGGCCGGTCGCGAGGTGCTGGTTCTGGAGGCCTGCGCGGCCATAGGCACACAAACCAGCTCACGCAATAGCGAAGTCATCCACGCTGGCATGTACTACGCCACGGGCTCGCTGAAGGCGCAACTGTGCGTGCAGGGCAATCGCTTGCTGTACGACTACTGCGCAGAGCGTGGTGTGGCGCACCAGCGCTGTGGCAAGTTCATTGTGGCCACCTCGTTGGAACAGTTGGCGCAACTCCACTTCATCCACGACCGCGCCTTGGCCAATGGCGTTATGGACCTGCAATGGCTGGATGCCGTCCAGGCCCAAGCCGACGAGCCGGCGTTGCGCTGTGTAGGCGCTTTGTATTCACCTTCCACTGGTATTGTGGACAGCCATGGGTTGATGCTGTCCTTGCTGGCCGATACCGAGCATGCCGGCGGTGTATTGGCACTAAATTCGCCTCTAGCCCTCGCAAAATATACACAGGAAGCTATTGAATTGGTAGCGGTTGATGGCACACGGTTAGCTGCCAGACTGGTAGTAAATGCAGCGGGCCTGCAAGCGCCCGCAATGGCGGCGCGCTTTGAAGGGCTGGATGCACGCCATGTGCCAACTGCCTACTTTGCCAAAGGCAATTACTTCACGTTGGCAGGCCGTTCTCCGTTTACGCGCCTGATCTATCCGGTGCCCGAAGCCGCTGGTTTGGGCGTGCACCTGACGCTGGACTTGGGCGGCCAGGCGCGCTTTGGGCCGGATGTTCAATGGGTAGACAGCCCCGATGACACCCGGGTGTCGCCCGAACGGGGGGACGCCTTTTATGCCGAGGTGCGCAAATACTGGCCCGCATTGCCCGACGGTGCGCTGGCACCCGCCTATGCCGGCATCCGGCCCAAGATCAGCGGCCCCAACGAACCCGCACGCGACTTTTGCATTCAGGGGCCACGCGACCACGGCATACCCGGCTTGGTTAACTTGTTTGGCATTGAATCACCGGGCCTGACCTGTTGCCTGGCCATAGCCGAGCGGGTTAGCGAAATGCTATTGAATCAGTAGCGTAATCGCAAGCGTTGATGAGGGCTGGTAGTCTATTTTCCCACTGCCTTGATCGCCAAAGCTGAGGCTTTGACCAACTCTGGCCCTTGGTAAATCAGCCCGGTATAGATTTGCACCACATCGGCGCCAGCGCGGATTTTTTCAACCGCGTTGCTGGCGCTCATGATGCCGCCTACGCCAATGATGGGGAACGTGGGCCCCAGGGCGGCGCGCAACTGGCGAATCACCTGGTTGCTGGCCTCAAACACTGGTGCGCCCGACAGGCCACCGGTTTCCTCGGCGTGGGGCAAACCCTTGACTGCGTCGCGGTTCAGCGTGGTGTTGGTGGCCACCACACCGTCCATGCCATGGCGCACCAGTGTGGCGGCAATGACGCCGACCTGGGCTTCGTCCAGGTCGGGCGCAATCTTCACAAAGATCGGAATGCGTTTGCCGTGCTGCTGGTGCAGGGCTTCGCGCCGCTGGGCAATGGCGCCCAGCAGGGCGTCCAGTGCCTCGTCGCTTTGTAGCGCGCGCAGGTTTTTGGTGTTGGGGCTGGAGATGTTGACCGTCACATAGTCGGCATGCGGGTACACACCATCCAGGCAAAGCAGGTAGTCGTCGGTGGCGTTCTCGATGGGTGTGGCGGCGTTCTTGCCAATGTTCAGTCCCAGCAGCATGCCGGGCTTTTTTTGGCGGCGCAGGGCAGAGCGCTGTACGTTCTGCAAAAAGGCATCCAGCCCTTCGTTGTTGAAGCCCAGGCGGTTGATCATGGCGTTGGCCTTGGGCAGGCGAAACATGCGCGGCTTGGGGTTGCCTGGCTGGGCCTTGGGCGTGACCGTGCCCACCTCGACAAAGCCAAAGCCCATGGCGCCCAGGCCGTCGATGCAGCGGGCGTTCTTGTCCAGGCCAGCGGCCAGGCCCACGCGGTTGGGAAAAGTGAGGCCGGCCAGTGTGATAGGGTCGTTGACGGTGTCAACGCAATAGGCCCACGTTAGCGGTGTGCCCTGGGCACGGGCCAGGCTGGCCATGGTGATTTCGTGGGCCACTTCGGGGTCCATACTGAACAACACACGCCGCGCCAAACCATAGGGAACAAGAGACATTGGATAATTCCTGCAATATTTCGTAACTACCATGATTTTCGCCCATGACCCAAACCAACACTCCCACCACCGACGCTTCACCCGCCCTCACACAAGATCAGCTCAAGACCCTGGTAGGGCAGGCCGCCCTGCAATACGTGGTGCCGGGCGAGATTGTGGGCGTGGGTACCGGCTCCACCGTCAACAAGTTCATTGACGCGCTGGCTACCATGAAAGACCAGATAAAGGGTACCGTATCCAGCTCCGTGGCCAGTACCGAACGTCTGCAGGCCCTGGGCATTCCGGTGTTTGACTCCAATGAGGTTGCCCGCCTGTCGGTCTACATCGACGGTGCCGATGAGATAGATGGCCACGGCAACATGGTCAAGGGCGGCGGCGCGGCGCTCACGCGTGAGAAGATCGTGGCCGCCCAGTCCGACCGGTTTGTGTGCATTGCGGATGAATCCAAGCTGGTCCAAACGCTGGGCGCTTTTCCGCTGCCGGTTGAGGTGATTCCCATGGCCACGCAACGGGTGATTGCCCAGTTTGCGGCCCAGGGCGGCAGCGCCAAGGTGCGCCTAAAGGATGGTCATCCGCTGGTGACTGACAACGGTCAGTTCATTGTCGACGTGACAGGCCTGCAGATTACCGATCCGCGCGCGTTTGAAGCCGAGGTGAGTCAATGGCCCGGTGTGGTGACCGTGGGCGTGTTTGCCTTTCAGCGCGCCCAGGTGTGTTTGCTTGGCACGGCCAACGGTGTGAAGACACTTACGTTCTAAACGCCCGTGCAGAAATTGGCCTAGAAGGTGATGCCGGCCGGATTGGATGGGTTGGCAGCAGGTGGCTGGTAGGCGGGTTCGGGTGTCGAAGCCGCGTCAGCCGGTTTGGCCGCCCCGGCAGGCGCTTTTTGCACTACAACCAATGGGGTAGGGTCGGGGCGCTTGTAGGTGGCTGGCAGCAGAGACTTTTGTGGGTACCCGGCTGCGTCCAAGTACTGGTTCCACTCCTGGTCCGAAAAACCTCGGATGCGTTGACTGCCAATGGTCAAGTAGGGCACGGAGTTGTCACCGGTCAGGCGCCGCAGGTAATCACGGTCTTCGTTGGTGCTGACGGTGCGCTCTGAAAAGGGAATTCCGCGCACAGTCAAGAATGAGCGGCCAGTGTCGCAGGGTACGCATTGGGTTGAGGTGTACAGAACCACCGGGTATTTCGCAGCAACTTGACGCAACTCGAATGGCATTGCGGCTCCGGTTGCGTCAGTCTTGGCGCCCGCGCCGGTGCTGGCCACTTTGCCCTGATCCGCGGTGACCGGCGGCTTGTCGGAAAAGGTGACCTTGCCATCGGCGCCAACGATGCGGTAGATCGTTTGTGCCTCCACGCCCATGGCCGACCCAAGTAACGCCGCGCTGCTCAGCAGTACTGCAATGGTGTGGTGTTTCATGTGCGGATTCCTCTTTGGTGTAATAGCGGGTTGCCTCATGGTGCCATACCCTGGTGGCGCAGCAGTGCGTCCAGCGAGGGTTCGCGCCCCCGAAAGGCCTTGAACGACTCCATGGCCGGACGGCTGCCGCCGGCTTCCAGTATCGCTTGACGGTATTTTGTACCGGTTTGCAGATTTGGCAAACCGTCGGGGCCAGCTGTTTCTTCAAAAGCGGCATAGGCATCGGCGCTAAGCACTTCGGCCCACTTGTAGCTGTAGTAGCCTGCGGCGTAGCCACCGGCAAAGATGTGGCTGAAGGTATGGGCCGTGCGACTCCATTCAGGCGGCCGCATGACTGCCACTTCGGCGCGCACCTCGTTGAGCAGGGGCAGAAAGTCTGCTTCTGGGTCGTGGGCTGTGTGCAGCAACATATCGAACAGCGAAAACTCAATCTGCCGCAGCGTCTGCAGGCCACTTTGGAAGTTGCGTGCTGCCAGCATCTTGTCGAACAGGTGACGTGGAAGCGGTTCGTCGGTTTCTACGTGTGCCGTCATGTGGCGCAGCACGTTCCATTCCCAGCAGAAGTTTTCCATAAATTGGCTTGGCAGCTCCACCGCGTCCCATTCCACGCCACTGATGCCAGAGACATCGTGTTCGTTCACCTGGGTGAGCATGTGGTGCAGGCCATGGCCAAATTCGTGGAACAGTGTGGTCACGTCGTCATGCGACAACAAGGCGGGTTGCCGCACGCCGTTGACCTCTATCCCATCGGCAAAGTTGCACACCAGGTGCGCTACTGGGGTTTGTAGTTGCTGGGTGTCTGGGCGCAGCCAGCGGGCGCAAACGTCGTCCATCCAGGCACCACCACGCTTGCCGGTGCGGGCCGTGGGGTCCAGGTAGAACTGGCCCACCAACGTGGAACCGGACGCGGTTTGGCGTTCAATGCGGTAGAACTCCACGTTGGCATTCCACGTAGGTGCCTGGTCGCGGTGAATCGAAATATCGAACAAGGTTTCGGCAATCTTGAACAGACCGGCAAGCACCTTGGGGAACGTAAAGTACTGCTTGACCTCTTGCTCACTGAAGGCATAGCGCGCTTCCTTGAGTTTTTCGCCCACATAGGCCCAGTCCCAGGGCTGCGGGTCGGCCAGGTTCAGGTGCTCGCGGGCAAAGAGGCGCAGATCGTCCAGGTCTTTTTCGGCAAACGGGCGCGCTTTGTGCGCCAGGTCGCGCAGGAAGGTGACAACCGCGTCGGGTGACGACGCCATTTTGGGCACGAGGGACAGTGTTCCAAAGTTGGGGTAGCCCAACAGAGTAGCCTCTTCCTGGCGCAAAGCCAGGATATCGCGAATGTTCTGTGTGTTGTCAAATTGCAAGGCGGTGGTATCGGCCTGGTCCGAGGCCCGGGTGATGTAGGCCCGGTACAGCGTGGCGCGCAACGCGCTGCTGCGGGCAAACTGCATGACCGGCAGGTAGCACGGCATCTTGAGCGTGAGTTTGTAGCCTTCCTTGCCTTGTGCCTGGGCAGCGGCGCGGGCTGTTTGCTGCACGTCTTCGGGCACGCCTAACATTTCGGCTTCGGTAGCGTAGTAGCTGAAAGCGTCTGTGGCATCCAGCGTGTTTTCGCTGAATTTCTGGCTGAGTGCGGCCAATTGGTCCTGGATCTCTGCAAAGCGTTCGCGTGCCACTCCGGTGAGTTCGGCACCACCCAACACAAAGTTGCGCATGGCGTTTTTATGGGCCTGGCGCTGCTCAGGGTTCAAGGTTTGCAAGTCAATGGCTTTGTACTTGGCAAACAGCCGTTCATCGGCACCCAGGCGGGTCCAAAACTCTGTCACGTGAGGCAGGGCGGCGTTATAGGCAGCACGCAGCTCGGGGTTGTCGGCTACGCTTTTGAGGTGGCTTACTGCTCCCCAGGCTCGCCCCAGCTTTTCTGTGGCAACGCCCAGTTCCCTGGCAATCGACTCCCATTGCGCCGGGAAGTCAGTCGCCGTGACGGTTTCCAGCGCCTGGTTGGCACCGGCCAGTAGTGTCTCGATGGCGGGTACTACATGTTCCGGACGAATGGCGTCGAACAGGGGCAGAGTGGTTGGGCTGAGCAGCGGGTTCATGCAACACCCAATTCGCGTTCAGCCGCTTCAATGGTGTTAACCAGCAGCATGGTAATGGTCATGGGCCCCACACCACCGGGTACTGGGGTGATGTAGCCGGCGACTTGCTTGACGCCTTCAAAGTCCACGTCGCCGCACAGCTTGCCCTCGTCATTGCGGTTCATCCCGACATCGATTACCACAGCGCCCGGTTTGACCATGTCAGCGGTCAGCACATTGCGCTTGCCGACAGCAGCAATCACGATGTCCGCCTGGCGTGTCATGGCACCCAGATCGGCTGTGCCGCTGTGGGTGATGGTGACGGTGGCGTTGGCGGCCAGCAGCATCAGGGCCATGGGTTTGCCCACGATGTTGGAGCGGCCAATGACCACCGCATGCTTGCCACGCAGGTCTTTCATGCCGATAGATTCCAGCATCTTCATGCAGCCATAGGGTGTGCAGGCCTTGAAACCGGTTTCACCCACCATAAGCGCACCGGCGCTGGCCACGTGGAAGCCATCCACATCCTTGGCCGGCGAAATGGCTTCAATAACTTTGTGGTCGTCAATGTGGGCTGGTAGCGGTAGTTGGACCAGGATGCCATGGATAGCGGGGTCGTGGTTGAGTGCGTCCACCCGGGCCAGCAGCTCTGCCTCGGTCATGGTGGCGTCGTATTGTTCCAGGACGGAGTGCAGACCGGCATCGTGACAGGCCTTGACCTTGTTGCGTACATAAACCTGGGAAGCGGGGTTGTCACCCACCAGCACCACGGCCAGGCCAGGTGTCAGGCCACGGGCCTTGAGGGCGGCGCTGCGGGTAGCGACGTCTTGCCGCAGTTGCTTGGACAGAGCAACGCCATCTATGATTTGGGCGGTCTGGGTCATGTTCAATATCTCTAAGTAAAAACGCCCGCAGTCCTCGCGGGGCGGGCGTAGACAGCTATAAAATAAATAGCGTCAGGTTTTCGGGGTGGTTTGTCCCAGAGCAATTTTGAGGAGGTCCGCCACGGTGTTGGCGTTGAGTTTTTCCATGATGTTGGCGCGGTGCGCCTCCACCGTCTTGATGCTGATGCCCAAGTCGTCGGCAATCTGCTTGTTCAGACGTCCGGCCACAATGCGCTCCAGCACCTGTGATTCACGCAACGTCAGTTTGGAGAGCAGGGCGTCGCGGTTGGCTGCGGTCTGGAATTCGGTAAAAGAATCCTTGGCGTGGTCCAGCATTCGCTCGACAAGCCCGATGATTTGTTCCTCGTTAAAGGGCTTCTGAATGAAGTCCATAGCGCCCTTCTTCATCGTGTCCACCGCCATGGGCACGTCGCCGTGGCCGGTGATGAATACGATGGGCAGGGGAGAGCGCGCGTCGATCAGGCGCGTTTGCAACTCCAGGCCCGTCATGCCACCCATGCGGATGTCCACAATCAGGCAGGCCACCTCGCGGGCGTCGTAGCGACTGAGAAAGGATTCCGCGGAGTCAAAGCACCGAACACGAAAACCCTTGCCCTCCAGCAACCACTGCAGGGAGTCGCGCACGGCTTCATCGTCGTCGACGACGTAAACGGTACCTTTTTTGGGAAACAGGCTCATTCGGAATTTCCAGGGTTCTAGTTGCTTTTTCGTGGATGTTGCGTTAAACCGGCGCTAACTTCTGTCAGCGGTATCCAGAATGAAAATCGGCACCCCGATACTTCGTCACCATTGTAAAGGTTCTCTGCCGACATTCTTCCCAAGTGGGATTCGACAATGGAGCGGCACAGCGACAGGCCAATGCCCATACCATCGGCTTTGGTCGTGTAGAACGCCTCGTACAGGCGGGACAATACTTCAGGGGACAAGCCCTTGCCGGTGTCTTGCACCGAGAATTCAATCACTGGCTTGTCATCCAGGGTCTTGGGCACCACGCGCAGCTCCACAATGCGCTGGGACGTTTGTCGCAGCGCCATGTCAATGGATTCTGCCGCGTTGCGCAGCAAATTGATTAACACCTGTTCAATCAGGATGGGGTCCACCATCAAGGACGGCAAGCGGGCCGCTACGTAGTGGTTCAGGCGCACGTTGAAGCGGCGCAGTTCGATTTCGGCCAGTTCTACCGACTCGGTCACCATGGCGCCCACCTCAGACAGCGTGCGGTTGGGCTCGCTGCGTTTCACAAAAGAGCGTATGCGCTGGATGATTTGTCCGGCTCGTTGGGCCTGTTTGGCCGTTTTTTCCAGCGCAACCAGAAGCTCTCCCTCGTTGATCTGTTGCGCCTTGATGCGGGACACCATGCCGTTGCAGTAGTTGTTGATGGCAGTCAGCGGCTGGTTGAGTTCGTGTGCCACGCTGGACGCCATTTCGCCCATGGTGATGAGTTGGCTGGCCGACTGGGCGCGCTCGGTCTGGTTGGCGGCCTGCTCTTCGGCAATGCGCCGTGTGGTGATGTCTGTGGCAATCACCATCTGGGCCAGGCGGCCGTCGACCCAACTCAGGTAGCGGCTGCGCACCTCCAGCCACTTGTTTAGCTCGGGGATGAAGATCTCCGCGCTTTCCGTCTCTGTGTCCGGCAGTGCGGCGGTGGACAGGCCCGCGAAGGAGTCCACGCTGTCAGTGGACTCATCGCTGGTCGGGCTGGCGGGCACGCCGGCTTCGGCAATCAGTTGCAAGTGTCCCTGGGTCTGGGTGCCAAACCACTGGCGATAGAGTTTGTTGGCAAACAGCAGTTCGTCGCTGCCCAGTGGGGCCACCGAGATCGAGGCGTCCAGCGCTTCCAGTACCGTAGTAAAGCGCTCGTGCGATGCTGACAACTGATCGCGTATTCGGTTGGGTTCAGTGATGTCCGTCATGGAGCCCATCCAGCCGGTTTGTTTACCCACGGCGTCGATCAGCGGAGATACATACAGGCGGGCGTCAAACAGGCTGTTGTCGCGCCGCTTCACGCGCACCTGAATGCCGCCGGGGGTGGAATTGCCGGCCAGCTCTTCGTTTAGATATGCATTGAGTTGGTCCCGGTCGTTTTCCGGCCAATAGGGAAAGGGGGCGGTACGTCCCACCAAGTCGGACTCGGTCCAACCCGTCATTCTGCAGAAGGCCACATTGACGTAGGTGATGCGACCCTGCAGATCGAGTGCGCGCATGCCCGTTAGCATGGAGTTCTCCATGGCGCGTCGAAAGGTCGTTTCGGACATCAGTGCCTGCTGGGCCTGCAAGCGGCGCCGGGTATGGCGCCAGTTGGCAATCAGCATCCAGGCGGTCATCAGGCTCAGTGCCGCAACCAGCCAGAACAACCCGCTGCCGATTACCCCCAATGAGGCCCGGTAGGCTTGGCCGCGGACCACCAAGCCATCGCCCACGGGAGATACCGGCATGGCGTATTCGTTGGCGGGCCTGGCCCAGGGCAGCAGCGTTTTGACACCTTTCTTGTTGGGGAGAGCAACGCCCGCCAGCAGGCCGCCTTTGGCGTCGTGCAGGGAGATGGCGTAGCGCGAAGTCACTTCGGTTGGTACGCCATAGCGGTACAACCCGTCCACCGAATACTCTGCCAGCAACACGCCGGCGAAGCGTCCCCGGTCACTCAGTGGAAGCAGCATTTGCAGCTTCGGTGCGTCGCTGGCGGAGCCCAGGGGCTGCACATAGACCGGCTGCTGAAAGTCGCGGCTGGCGACGAAGCCGGCCAGCGTGTCATTGTTCTGGCTTTCGTTGCTGCTGGGGTTGAGTTGCCCGCTGACAAGCACCGCAGTGCCCAGGGCTGTGCGCACCCGCTTGCGTTCATCTACCCAAGCCAGACCCTGCAATGCAGGGTTTTGGTTGAGCATGGATCGCGCACGGGCCCGGAAGTCCTCCGTGTCCAACTCGTGGTTGGAAATTTCCCGGCCGATGCGTGCCAGTTGCTCCTGGCGTTCCAGCAGCCGCATACGCAAGCGCTGTTGGGTGTATTCCACGTCCCGTTGCACAGCTTGCTGTTCGCGGTCCATTTCTTCCAACCGCAAATAGCCCAAGGCTGCGATGATGGCTGCAAAGAAAAGCAGCACAGCCACCAGCGGAGCCAGCACAGCCAACCGGTCCTGGCGGTGTGGAGCTAACCGTTGCCACCAATGTCGGATGCGAGTCAGGGTCGACAACCCCCATTGTTTGGGTACAGTGATGATTCGCGGCAAAGACATGGTGCAAGTGTAGTTGTGCGCCAGCAAAGGCATTCTTTAATAATTCATAATATGAAATTGAAAAGCGCATCTTGAAATTTTGAAGTTCTTGTGTGAAAATAGGCAGAACGTACTAAATTGCATTCAAAACAACCAGGAGACACCGCATGTCAGCAGTTCCACCAGGCGAAGCAAACGCCACTACCTCCGACCTGGACAGCCAGGAAACCCGTGAATGGATGGACGCGCTGTCCGCCGTGATTGAAAGCGAAGGACCAGAGCGCGCGCACTTCCTGCTGGAGCAACTTTTGGAGCATGCGCGCCAAAGCAGCATTGATCTGCCTTTTTCGGCCAACACCGGTTACGTCAACACGATTGAACCCGGTCAGGAAGCGCACTGCCCAGGCAACATCCAGATCGAAAAACGCCTGCGCGCTTACATGCGCTGGAACGCCATGGCCATGGTGGTGCGTGCCAACCGCCTGCACCCGGAAGACGGCGGCGACCTGGGTGGCCATATTGGCTCGTTTGCCTCGGTGGCCAGTATGTTTGGCGCCGGCTTCAACCACTTCTGGCATGCCGAGAGCGAGGGCCATGGTGGCGACCTGCTCTACATCCAGGGTCACAGTTCGCCCGGTATTTATGCAAGAGCCTACATGGAAGGGCGCCTGACCGAAGATCAGCTCGACCATTTCCGCCAGGAAGTCGGTGGCAAAGGTCTGTCGAGCTATCCGCACCCCAAGCTCATGCCCGAGTTTTGGCAGTTCCCCACGGTATCCATGGGGCTGGGCCCATTGATGGCCATTTACCAGGCACGCTTTCTCAAATACCTGCACGCACGGGGCATCGCCAACACCGAGAACCGCAAGGTCTGGGTGTTCTGTGGCGACGGTGAGATGGACGAACCCGAATCGCTGGGCGCTATCGGCCTGGCATCCCGTGAAAAGCTCGACAACCTGATCTTTGTTGTCAACTGCAACTTGCAGCGTCTGGACGGCCCGGTGCGCGGCAACGGGAAGATCGTGCAGGAGCTCGAAGGTGAATTCCGTGGCAGCGGCTGGAATGTCATCAAACTGCTGTGGGGCAACGGTTGGGATGCACTGCTTGCCCGTGACAAAACCGGCAAGCTCAAACAATTGATGATGGAAACGCTGGACGGCGACTACCAGGCCTTCAAGGCCAATGACGGCGCCTTCGTGCGCAAAAACTTCTTTGGCCGCTTCCCGAAACGCTTAAGCTCGTCGAGCACATGACAGACGAAGAAGTGTTCGAGCTGCGCCGGGGTGGCCACGAGCCGGCCAAGGTCTATGCGGCGTTCCACGCGGCCAACGCGCACAAGGGGCAGCCCTCGGTGCTGCTGGTCAAGACCGTGAAGGGCTATGGCATGGGCAAGGCCGGTGAAGGCAAAAACACCGTGCACCAGACCAAGAAGCTCTCGGACGAAGACATCAAGTACATCCGCGACCGCTTCAACATTCCGATCCCCGATAGTGAACTGCCTGGCTTGCCTTACTACAAGCCAGCCGAAGACACGCCTGAAATGCGCTACCTGCACGAGCGCCGCAAAGCCCTGGGTGGCTACTTGCCGCACCGTCGCACCAAAGCCGACGAGCACTTCACCGTGCCATCGCTGGAGACTTTCAAGGCTACTTTGGAGCCCACGGCCGAAGGCCGTGAGATCAGCACGACACAGGCCTTTGTGCGCTTCGTCACGCAACTACTGCGCGACCAGGCCTTGGGTCCACGTGTGGTGCCTATTTTGGTGGATGAGGCCCGCACCTTTGGTATGGAGGGGCTGTTCCGTCAGATCGGTATTTACAACCCCAAGGGCCAGCTCTACACCCCGGTGGACCGCGACCAGGTGATGTACTACCGCGAAGACAAGGCCGGCCAGATTCTGCAAGAAGGTATCAATGAAGCCGGTGGCATGTGCAGCTGGATTGCTGCGTCCACCAGCTACAGCACCAACAACCGCATCATGGTGCCGTTTTATGTGTACTACTCGATGTTTGGCTTCCAGCGCATTGGCGATTTGGCCTGGGCAGCGGGTGACATGCAGGCACGCGGCTTTATGCTGGGCGGCACGTCGGGGCGCACGACGCTCAACGGCGAAGGACTGCAGCATGAGGACGGTCACAGCCACATCCTGGCCGGCACCATCCCCAACTGCGTGTCCTACGACCCTACGTTTGCGCATGAGGTGGGTGTGATCCTGCACCACGGTTTGCAACGCATGGTGGAGAAGCAAGAAAACGTTTTCTACTACATCACGCTGTTGAATGAAAACTACCCTATGCCAGGGCTGACTGCTGGTACTGAAGAGCAGATCATCAAGGGTATGTATATGTGCAAAGAGGGCGCCAAGATCACCCCACGGGTGCAATTGCTGGGTTCGGGCACGATCCTGCGCGAAAGCATTGCCGCCCAGGCGCTGCTGGAACAAGACTGGGGTGTTGCCGCCGACGTCTGGAGCTGCCCCAGCTTCAATGAGCTGACCCGCGAAGGGCAGGACTGCGAACGCTGGAATCTGTTGCACCCGTTGGAGGCACCGCGTGTCTCCTTTGTATCGCAGCAGCTCGACAAGGCCAAAGGCCCGGTCGTCGCGTCCACCGATTACATGAAGGCCTATGCCGAGCAGATTCGCCCCTTCATTCCCAAAGGCCGCACCTACAAGGTGCTGGGCACCGACGGCTTTGGCCGCAGCGATTTCCGCAGCAAGCTGCGCGAGCACTTCGAGATCAACCGCCACTACATCGTCGTCGCCGCCCTGAAAGCGCTGAGCGAAGAAGGCACCGTGCCGGTGGCCAAGGTAGCCGAAGCGATTGCCAAATACAACATCCAGGCGGACAAGATCAATCCGCTGTACGCGTGAGGAGACAACAACATGGCATCCATTGAAATTCAGGTCCCCGATATTGGCGACTTTGCAGAAGTCACTGTCATTGAATTGATGGTCAAAGTAGGCGACACGGTCAAGGCCGAACAGTCGCTTATCACCGTGGAATCCGACAAGGCTTCCATGGAAATCCCCTCCAGCCACGGTGGCGTGGTCAAAGAGATCAAGGTCAAGCTGGGCGACAAGGTCAAGCAAGGATCTTTGGTGGTGATTCTGGAAGGTGAGGGAGCTGCTGTGGCCAATGCGCCTGTCGCGGCACCGGCACCCACAGCTGCGCCTGCACCAACTTCTTCTGAGCCAAATCCGGCTCCAGCCCTCGTCGCTGCTACACAGCTGCTTCTGTTTCGGTAGCAACAGTGTCCGCTGCACCGGCTGCCGCCATGCCGGCGCACAACCCCACCTCCGCGCCTGTGGGACTGCCCCACGCGTCGCCGTCGGTGCGAAAGTTCGCACGCGAGCTGGGCGTGCCGCTGGCTGAGGTCAAGGGTAGTGGTTTGAAGGGCCGCATCCTCGAATCCGACGTCCAGGCATTCACGCGCTCTGTCATGAGTGGCGCAGCACAAACCCTTGCGGGCGTGGCGCAAAACAAGGCCGGCGGTGGTGATGGCGCGGGCCTGGGCCTGATTCCCTGGCCTGTCGTGGATTTCACCAAGTTCGGACCCATTGAGCGCAAGGACCGGCCTCGCATCAAGAAGATCAGCGCGTCCAACCTGCACCGCAACTGGGTGATGATTCCGCACGTTACCAACCACGACGACTGCGACATCACTGACCTGGAGGCCTTCCGCGTCTCCACCAACTTGGAAACTGACAAAGCCGCCAAGTCGGGCGGCACCGGCGTCAAGGTCACCATGCTGGCCTTCCTGATCAAGGCCTGCGTGGCTGCGCTCAAGAAGTTCCCCGAGTTCAATTCCAGCATCGACGGCGACCAACTGGTCTACAAGCAGTATTTCCACATCGGCTTTGCGGCCGATACGCCCAATGGCCTGATGGTGCCGGTCATCAAAGACGCCGACAAAAAAGGCATCTTCCAGATCAGCCAGGAAATGGGTGAGCTGGCCAAGAAGGCGCGTGATGGCAAGCTGAGCCCCGCCGAAATGTCGGGCGCCAGCTTCACCATCTCCAGCCTGGGCGGCATTGGTGGGCGCTACTTCACACCCATCATCAACGCGCCCGAGGTGGCCATTCTGGGTGTCTGCAAGAGCCAGATGGAACCCGTGTGGGATGGCAAGGCATTTGTGCCGCGCCTGATGTTGCCGCTCTCCCTGAGTTGGGACCACCGCGTGATTGACGGCGCCGCCGCCGCGCGCTTTAACGTGTACCTGGGCCAGATTCTGGGAGATTTTCGGAGGGTGCTGCTGTGACTATCATAGAAATCAAAGTCCCTGACATTGGTGACGTTGCTGAAGTCGCCGTCATCGAGCTGATGGTCAAACCCGGCGACACCATCCGGGCCGAGCAAAGCCTGATCACTGTGGAGAGCGACAAGGCCTCCATGGAAATCCCGTCCAGCCAGGCCGGGGTGGTGAAAGAACTCAAGGTCAAGCTGGGTGACAAGGTCAAAGAAGGCTCGGTCGTGCTGATGCTGGAAACCACAGACGCCGCTGGCGCTGCGCCGGTTGACGCACCAGCCAATTCTTCTACATCAAATCAGCCTCCAGCCCTCGCCGAATCTATACAAACCGCTCCTATATCCGTAGCAACTACGGTGGCAACATCTGCGCCTGCGGGTGCCAGCTACGCCGGCACCGTGGACCTGGACTGTGATGTCTTGGTGCTGGGCGGTGGCCCTGGTGGCTACAGCGCAGCGTTTCGTGCTGCAGACCTGGGGCTAAAGGTCGTGATCGTGGAGCGCTACGCCACCTTGGGCGGTGTGTGTCTGAACGTGGGATGCATTCCCAGTAAGGCCCTGTTGCATGTGGCAGCTGTGATGGATGAGGTGAGCCACCTGTCGGCCTTGGGCGTGGACTACGGTGCCATGACGGTGGACATCGACAAACTGCGCGGCCACAAAGAAAAAGTCATCGGCAAGCTGACCGGCGGCCTGGCCGCCATGGCCAAGATGCGCAAGGTCACCACCGTGCGCGGCTACGGCAGCTTTGTCGGAGCCAACCACCTGGAGGTGGAAGAAACCACCGGCACCAGCCAAGACAAGACCGGCAGCAAGAAGGTCATTGGCTTCAAGAACGCCATCATCGCCGCCGGCAGCCAGGCCGTGCGCCTGCCCTTCATGCCCGAAGACCCGCGCGTGGTGGACAGCACTGGCGCCTTGGCGCTAAAAGAAGTTCCCAAGCGCATGCTGATTCTGGGTGGCGGCATCATCGGCCTGGAAATGGGCACCGTCTACAGCACGCTGGGCGCGCGCCTGGACGTGGTGGAAATGCTGGACGGCCTGATGCAGGGCGCTGACCGCGACCTGGTCAAAATCTGGCAAAAGATGAACGCGCCACGCTTCGACAACATCATGCTCAAAACCAAGACGGTGGGCGCCAAGGCCACCGCTGAGGGCATTGAGGTCACCTTCGCGTCGGCAGAGGAGGGCGGAACCGCCCCTTCGCCCCAGGTGTATGACCTAGTCCTGCAAGCCGTAGGCCGCACGCCCAATGGCAAGAAGGTGGGCGCTGAGAAAGCCGGTGTAGCCGTCACCGACCGTGGCTTCATCAACGTCGACATCCAGATGCGCACCAACGTGCCCCACATCTTCGCCATCGGCGACATCGTGGGCCAGCCCATGCTGGCGCACAAGGCCGTGCACGAGGCGCATGTGGCGGCGGAAGTGATAGCCGGTGAACTGCAAGGCAACAAAGAGCTTGCAGCCGCAGCCTTCAACGCCCGCGTCATCCCATCCGTGGCCTACACCGACCCCGAAGTGGCCTGGGTGGGCCTCACCGAAGACCAGGCAAAAGCACAAGGCATCAAGGTCAAGAAGGGTTTGTTCCCCTGGGCAGCATCCGGCCGTGCCATTGCCAATGGCCGCGACGAAGGCGTCACCAAGCTGCTGTTTGACGACTCGCCAGAAGCGCATGGTCACGGAAAGATTCTTGGCGGCGGCATGGTCGGCACGCATGCGGGCGACATGATTGGCGAGATTGCGCTGGCCATTGAAATGGGTGCGGACGCAGTGGACATTGGCAAGACCATTCACCCGCACCCCACGCTGGGCGAGAGCATTGGCATGGCGGCAGAAGTCGCACACGGCAGTTGCACGGATGTGCCGCCAGCCCGCAAATAGGCTTACACCGCAGTATTAACGCATTGGCGCAGCCATGGCAACCAAAAAGTTCCCCAATGCACCCTCACACCCAGAGCGGGTGTGCTGGGGCTGCGACAAGTTCTGCTCCGCCAGTGACATGCGTTGCGGCAACGGATCAGACCGCACGATGCATCCCATGGAACTGTTCGGTGAAGATTGGCAGGAGTGGGGTGCGTCGGTGGAGACATCCGAAGTGAAACCCCTTGTATCGAACGGCGGCCTAGTACTTTGAGATCTGGGTTGACCTGGTCCGGCCCACCTGAACCTGGGCGCATTCGCCTTCGTCCACAGGTTTGGTTCTACCCTGAACACGCATGTGCACTTACATGTGTGTGGCGTCGGTGGGGTGTTTGAGGCGTTACCAGATGCATAGTCGGTCAGTTTTACACGGGCGCCTGCTGCGCTGATTTGGTGTACCGCTGCGGCAAAGGCCACAGCGAGCCCCTGCAGTCAGACAAATACGCGGGTGAACTGGCGCTATTGCGGCGTGCTTGCACCGAATTCGCCGATGCGGGCGGCCGTACCCGTGCCATCAGCGCCATCAGCGCAAGTGGCCGTAAGCTGCCCTGTGGTTGTGCCTGCAGGCACTATGGCCCCAATTAGCCGCGCAGGACCGCCCGCGTATCGGTGCGGCCAAAGCCGTCGGGCCCAGGGTTAGGTAGCTGCGGTCCGCTGGCAGGAAGGCAGGTACGCTCTGCGGCAAGGCGCACACGTAGTCGGTAGCGGTGATGACTGTGCCGCTGTTGGCTTGCAACTGCTGCGCGAAAAACGGAATGGGCGCGGTTGTGTCACCGGCGAGTTGGCACTTTAGGCAGGCACGGCCATCACGGGCCCGCTCCAGCTTGTGACACTGAACACGGTCACGTTGGCGCCTTGCGTTGCCTGCAATTGCGCGGCCTTGACTAGTTCGGTCAGCATGGGTTCCGGCCCGGGACTGAGCCACCTGATGCGACACCGTTTCAACCCAGGCCTGGAGCACCATGTAGCAGGCGAACGCACAGGCCAGCGCGATGACATAACGTTTCATGCGCCCTGGCAGCGATGCTTTACCAATTCGGCCCCCGTCGCCGTTGTCGCATTGGTTATCGTCGCTTGTTTGATTCGCCTGTTTGGCAGAGGGTGACTGAGTCGGCTGGGTTGACCATCGGTCAATTAAGATGCTATTGAATATATAGCGGTACACTCATATTTCACAAGGGATATCAGCCAACTTTTCAAATATATGCTTTGACGACAATCAAGCTGTCGCCTCCCACGCGATCACCCCGATATCAGATGTACCCGATGCGCCACGCCAACCCAAATCAACGCCTGCGCCGCAAGTGACGCCACTGTACGGACGGTCGCGCTCAACCGCCCTGTGGCGGTAACATCCACGGGCACTTTCACCAAAAAAATCCTCCTATGATGGGGGAACTCATCAATCAGGTAAGCGCCATGCGTCCAGAGGTTTTGTATGCAGTGAAGGATCGGGACTTCGAAGTTTTCGCCACTGACGCCGCCGTTGCGATGCTCGAAGCATCCCTTGTGGCGGCCAGTGGGCCTGAGCGTCTGCCGGCGTTGATCGCCGTGGCCTGGCAGATGCGCCAACGCGACATGCAACGTGCGCTGGCGTTGGTGGATGAAGCACAAGCCTGCCTCAACGTTTGCACCACTTTGGCCGACAACGTGCTGCGCTGCTTGGAAGCACGGCTGATGCTGATTCGCGGCGAGGTGATGCTTCTGTGCGGCGAACTGGAAGCCAGCGCGGTTCAGGCGGGCAAAGCCTTGAGCGACTTTGCCGCATGCTTTGATACCATTGGCAGAGCCGACGCGCACTGGTTGCAACACTTGGTTGCAGCTGGACAGGGCAATGCCGTGCTTGCGAATGCGCAGCTGCAGGCGGTTGCTGCCGCCGCCCAGGGCAGCGACCCCGTGCGCGTCACCATGGCCCTCGCGGCACTCGCCGCCCGTGACGTGTACCACGATGTCTGCGCCGCCAGACAGAAGTGGGATGCGCGTTTTGCGGGTGGCACCGCCGATATGCACCCTGCGGCGGCCTCCTGGGTGAATGGTTTTTTTGCCGCCGCCGCAGGGGAGAGCAGCGAACACGTCGAATCCATCCGCTACCACGGCATCAGCTACACACAGGCTCTGGCCACGGGGCAAATCCGGCGGGCGGTCATCGCTGCTACCAACCTTGGTGTTGCATTCAACAATCTGAACGATCACCACGCGGCGCTTGAATGGATGCAGCGCGGGCTGGATATGGCCCGGCCCCACGCTTGGCCGGGTACGATGGGCGTAGCCCTGCTGCAAACCGCCGGGACGCTGCGCGAGTTGAAACTCTTTGACGCCGCCCACGCGCTGCTGTTGGAGGCGATGGTGCTTATGGCACCGATGGCCGCCTCGCGAAACTTTGCGGTCGCGTTGCGCTATCTGGGCGAGGTGGAGCTCAAACGCCTGCAATACGATGACGCGCTTGCATGTTTTCAACGGCTGGAACAACGCGCGAACGCGCTCAAAGCTACAGACTTGCTGTGCAATGCCTTGAGCGGCCAGGCCCAGGCCTTGTTGGAGTTGGAGCAACCGCAATCCGCGCTAGCCAAGGCGCAGGTTGCGCTGGCGGCGGCACAGTCGCATGCCGTTCACCAGATCGACGCCCTGCGTGTGCTGGCTGACATCCACACCCGCCATCTGCTAGTGCCTCCGCCCGGCATGCGCGCCGCCAGCGCGCCGCTGCACTATCTGCAGCAAGCGTTGGATGCCGCCGCCACCATGCAGAACTACACCTTGCCGGGCGATTTGCTGGAGGTTGTGGCCCAGGCCCATGCCAATGTTGGTGACACAGCCATAGCCTTTGCCCTGGCCAAACAAGCAATCGCCGCCCGCGAAGTTACCCACAGCCGGGAAGCCAGCAACCGCGCGGTCGCCATGCAGGTGACCCACGAGACGCAGCGGGCACAGGCTGAAGAGGCCCACCAGCGGCAACTGGCCCAGGCCCACGCTGAGCGCGCCGATGCGCTGGAGCAGGCAAACGCGGCCTACCACGCTGTGCTGGAAAACGCGCAAGATGCCATTGTGCTGACCGACAGCCATGGGCGTATCAACAATTGGAACCGCCAGGCCGCCTTGAGCTTTGGCAGGACCTTGGAGGAGGCCCTGGGCCAGGACATCATTGCGTTGTTGTTTGCGGCCCGGTTCCATGGCGCAGTTGGCGCCACCATCATGCGCCAGCGCGCGGTTGAGGAGGATACGCCCCGCCTGGAGGTCATGGCCCTGCGACGTGATGGCAGCGAGTTCCCCATCGAGTTGTCGGTAACATCGACGACGGTGCGCAGTCAATTTGAATGCAGCTTCTTTATCCGCGACATTTCCCAACGGGTCAAGGCCGCTCTGGAAATCGCCGCGTCGCTGGCCCGGCAACAAGAGCTGGCGGAGCTCAAGTCGCGCTTTGTATCCATGGCTTCGCACGAGTTTCGAACACCGCTGGCCACCATTCTTTCTTCGTCGGATCTGTTGCGGGTCCACGGCGCACGCATGGACGAAGAGCAGCGTGCGGGGTGCTTTGAATTCATCAGCCAGGCCGTTCACCGCATGAAAGACATGTTGGAGGATGTGCTGCTCATCGGCACGACCGACGCGGGTGTGTCGCAATTCAAGCCACTTGCCCACGATCTTCGACCCTTGTGTGAATCGATTGTTGCCGAGGTGACGCGCGGCATTGCACAGAATTTTGAGACTTTGCATGCCATTGACCTTCGCATGGCAGATGATTTTTGCCAGGCGGACCTGGATGAGCGATGGTTCCGGCACATTTTTTGCAACCTGTTGTCCAATGCCGTCAAATACTCACCCGACGGCGGCGTGGTGCTTTTTGAAGTCATGGCGCGCGCCGGTGAGGTGGAGTTTCTGGTGGTCGACCACGGTATTGGTGTCCCGGCACAAGAAATTCCCCGATTGTTTGAGCCCTTTTTCAGAGCCAGCACTAGCGCCAGCATCTCTGGAACAGGGCTGGGTCTGTCCATCGTCCAACGCGCGGTCGAACTCCACGGGGGGCGGATCTCGGTCGAGTCCGAGCGCGGTCAAGGGACAACATTCAAGGTGGTGTTGCCACTGCACCAAGTGCTGGCTTAGAGGCGCAGCACACCCCATGCGGCTATGCTTGCAAAAAAAATTTCACTACAGCGATGCCTCGCAAAACCCCGCAGTATGTGCTCAACCTGATTGGCGTCCATGGCCCGTATCCTGATTGTTGATGATGATCCTTCCTTGCTCAGGCTGCTGTCCCTGCGCCTTCACTATGAGGGGCATACGGCGATAGAGGCCAATAGTGGTGCGGCGGCCATGGCGCTGTTGGACCGCGAACTGCCGCACCTCATGATCACGGACCTGCGCATGCCGGGCATGGACGGGCTGCAATTATTCAATGCCGTGCACCGGCGCTTTCCCTTGCTTCCGGTGCTGATGCTGACGGCCAACGGAACCATACCGGACGCAGTGGCCGCCATGCAGAAAGGCATTTTCGGCTACATCACCAAGCCCTTTGAAGGGGCGGACCTCATGCGTGAAGTGGACCGCGCGCTGGAGGTCTCTGCGGCGCTTGGCGCGGACATGCCAGGTGAGGAAGCCGGAGAATCCTGGCGCGAGGCCATCATCACGCGCAGCCCCCGCATGGAAAAACTGCTGGCCGAGGCGCGGCTCATCGCACAAAGCGATGCCTCGGTCCTGATCCACGGCGAAAGCGGCACCGGCAAGGAGCTCCTGGCGCGGGCGCTACATGCATCCGGTCCGCGGTGTCAGGAGGCGATGGTGGCGGTGAACTGTGGAGCGATTCCCGAAAATCTGGTGGAGTCCGAACTTTTTGGCCATGTCAAAGGTGCTTTCACCGGAGCCGTGCGTGACAGCGTGGGGCTCTTCACCAGTGCGCACCGGGGCACCATTTTTCTGGACGAAATTGCGGATTTGCCCATCACCATGCAAGTCAAGCTGCTGCGCGTATTGCAAGAGCGCGAGGTGCGTCCGGTGGGTTCCGCGAAAGCGCACAAGGTCGATGTACGGGTGATTTCGGCGTCCAACCGCAAGCTCGAAGATGAAGTGGCGGCAGGGCGGTTCCGGGAGGATCTTTTCTACCGTCTCCATGTAATTGGTCTGTCGCTCCCGCCTCTGGGTGAGCGGCGCGAGGACATTGCTTTGCTGGCGCACCATTTCATGCGAAGTCTGTCGCAACGCTATGCCAAACCGATTGCGGCCTTTGCGCCCGGTGCGTTAGAGCAGCTTAGCACCGCGTCCTGGCCTGGCAATGTGCGCCAGCTACAGAATGTGGTGGAGAAGTGCGTGGTCCTGTGCACGGGCTCTCTGATTCCTGTGTCGCTGGTGCAAAGCGCGCTGACCAGCCAGGGTGCGGAGCTTTTGCCCTTCGACGATGCGCGCAAGGAATTTGAGCGCGACTACCTGACCCAATTGCTCAAAATCACCCACGGCAACGTAACCCAGGCCGCCAAGCTGGCCCAGCGCAACCGCACCGATTTCTATGCCTTGCTCGCCAGGCACCAACTAGAGTCAGTCAATTTCAAAGCCTGACGCCACACGGCCACGGCTGCGTCGTGAGACAGCGTGGGCACTGTCTGCGAACTCCGACGCTTTGCCTCCTCGCATGGCTGTGCGGGCCTTGATTCCATTGCATTTTTTTTGTGGCACGCATCTTGAGTGCGACCAGACCGTCCACCAAAGAATCGTCGGCACTGGAATCAAAAAAAATGGAAACCTCCGCGCTCACGGAACACATCGACGAGGGTCTGGTGGTCTTGCAAGACCAGCGGGTGGTGTTTGTCAACTGCAGGGCCAGCGAAATCTTGGCCGCCACCAAAGCGGAAATCATCGCAACAGGCCTAGTGAACCGTATCCACCGGGACGACCAGGCTGCGCTGGCCGAGCATCTGCAACGCAGACTGCTGGGGCTGGACGTAGCGCGGCACCATTTGGTCCGCCTGGAGCTGGCCCGGCAACCGATGAAGTGGCTTGAGTTGGGCGACAACCTCGTGCCATGGAATGGGGGACAGGGCTTGCTGGTTTTCTTTCTGGATGTCACGCAGCGCCACAACTCGAAATCGGAGGCCCGCGCGGCATTGGATCGCCAGCAAGAGATCCATGACTTGCAATCCCGAATCGTGGCCATGGCAGGCCATGAGTTTCGCACGCCGCTGGCCGCGATTCTTTCGTCGCAGGAATTGCTTCAATATTTTGGCGACCGACTCCCGCCAGATCAAAAGGCGGAGCTTCTGGGTTTGATTGGGGCAGCCGTCACTCGCTTGACACGCCTCCTGGAGAACACGCTGCGTAGACCTGATCGGTGAAGTAGTCGATCCGCGAACTCGGCGCGATTGTGTCGGAAAACGCCGACGCTTTGCGGCCAGGCAAATACGCCACAGTGTTGATTTCATTGAAGATTTTCTCTGGCACGCATTGTGCGCTCTGAGTCCATGCAGCGCACAACACGCCCTGCCATAAGGGCATATCTATGCGCGGGCTTTCAACACTGGAAAACACAGATAAAGGATCACACGTGGTAACACTTCACCCATCGAATGCGAGCGGCTTTTCACTGGGCCGAACACCTCTTGTCGCGGCCCTGCTGTGTGCCGGGCTGTTTATGGCTGCGCCGGCGCATGCGGTCTTCGTGGGCATCATCGTCAATTCGGCCGCCGACACCACGGGGAATGCATCGATTTGTACGCTGCGCGATGCCATTACCGCAGCCAACACCAATGTCGCTGTGGGCGGTTGCTCTTCGGGCGCGCCAGGGCTGGACAGCATCCTTTTCAACATCCCCGGTCCGGGGGTTCACACCATTGTTCTCACGTCCAATTTGCCCACCATTAGCGAGCCAATTAATATCAACGGCTACAGCCAACCGGGCTCCGTGGCCAACTCCATTGCCTATGCCTATCCCGCAGGTGGCGCCCTTGATGCACAGATCATGATCGAAATCGATGGCAATGGCTTGGGGGGTGGTGTTGGCAGCCATATGTTCTACATCCCGACATCGGTCAACAACAACACCATCACGGGCTTGTCAGTGGGCAATCACGGGGGAAACGCCCCCTTTGGCATGTATGGTCAGGCCAACTTCATTGGGAATTTCCTTGGCATGCGTGCCGACGGGATCACTCCCTTTCTCAATGCCAGCGGGGGGGTTATTGTGGGGGCCATGGCTGGTGGCAGTGTCATCGGCTCCACGGGCTCGCCCGCCCAGCGCAACTTGATTTTGGGGGGTGTTGGAGTGTTCGCCTCCGGCGTGATCGTCAGTGGCAATCTGTTGGGTACCGACAAAACCGGGATGACCAAAGTGGTTAGTTCACCGGGTTCGGCAGGGATAGTAATGAACGCGCCGGGAACCGGCAACATCCTTACCGACAATGTCATTGCCATGAACGGGGTCGGAATCTGGCTCAACGGGGTTGACAATATTGGCGTAGCCAACAACTTGATCGGTGTGGGTGTGGGTGGTGTTGCGCTGGGCAATACGGTTGGCGTTCGAATCAACAATATCAATGGTGCCGGCGCGGCTGGGAATACCATCGCCGGCAACACCATTGCCAATAGCACTGGAGATGGCATTCGGGTGTGGGATGCAACCGGGCTTGGCGCCATCAGCGGCAACAGCCTTGACCTCAATTCCCTCTATGGCAGTGGTGGCCTGGGCATTAATCTGGAAGGGGCTTTAGACGCGCCAAGCTCAGTCACACCCAACGACGTCACCGACACGGACACCGGCCCCAACGACCTGCAAAACTTTCCGCTCATCACTTCCGCGAAGGCTAACGCGGGTGGTGGCATTGACATTGCCTTTACCCTCAACAGCTCGCCGAACGGCCTGTTCCGTGTAACCGCCTACGCCAACCCGGTCTGCCACGCCAGTGGCCACGGCGAAGGGCGCTATGACTCTGGCACCCAGACGGCGGTGGTGACCGATGCATCCGGCAGTGGCGTGGGCACCTTGACTGTCCCCGCACCCCTGCCCACCGGCTGGGGCGTTGGACAAGTCGTGGCGCTGCTGGCGCGCGACAACGCTACGCACGACACGTCGGAATTCTCGGCCTGTGCCACGGTGACGCCTTTTGTTGGTGGTAACCAGCCACCCCTGGCTGTGAACGATACCTACGCCACGCCCATCAACACCGCGTTGAACGTTGCTGCAAACGGCGTGCTGGCCAATGACAGCGACCCCGATGGCAACGCCATCACCGCCGTGCTTTCCGTCAGCACCACCCATGGCACCTTGGCACTCAACGCCAACGGCGGCTTCGTTTACACCCCCACGGCAGGCTACAGCGGGCCGGACAGCTTCACCTACTTTGCCAACGACGGTACGGTCAACAGCATTAGCGCCGCCACCGTCAGCATCACCGTGACTGCAGTTGCCAACACCCCCCCCGTTGCCACCAACGATAGCTACAGTGTTATGACGGGCAACACACCCAACCTGACCGTGTCCGCCCCCGGCGTGCTGGCCAACGACAGCGACCCTGATGGCAATGCCATCACTGCGGTACTCAATGCAGGCCCCGCCCACGGCACGCTGATGCTCAACGCCAACGGCGGCTTTGTCTACACCCCCACGCCAGGCTACAGCGGGCCGGACAGCTTCACCTACTACGCCTTTGACGGCATGGCCAACAGCACCAGCGCCGCCACCGTCAGCATTGCCGTCAGCGCAGTCGTCATCACCCCACCGGACACCACGCCCCCCATTGTTGCGCTGACCATTCCAGCCAGCTGTGGCCTGGGCAGCATGCCCGCCATCGTCAACTTGAGCCTTGAAGAAGGCCCCGCCTTTGCAGCCGACATGGTGGGCATACTCTCCAACGCCTTGGGACAGGCAATGGTCTATCTGGAACAAAGCGCCTGCGGCACCGTCACCCTGGGCGGCTTCAACGCAGGCAAGCTGGCCTTCATCCCCCACACCTTCCAGAGCGAAGACCCCCGTGCCAACGGCATCTACCCCATGGGCAATGGCCAGTACCAGGTGGTGCGCAACAGCCAGTCGCTGATGATCGCACCTGCGCTGGTGCACCTGGAGCAGATCACCGCACTACTGCCCGGAGTCGCCGCCAAGCAAGTGGACAACGGCGTCATGACGGCCAGCGTCAACGGGCTGACTTATGTGGTGCAAGCCAGAGCGCCGGTGCAACTGGAGGCGCCCACGGGCGCTGCCCAACTGCAGAAAGGCGGCGATGGCTACTTCCACTTCATCGACGCCCTGGGCCACAACCAGGCGCTGTACCCGGCATTTGCCGATCCCACCACGCTGCGCAGCGTGCTGCTGGGACTGGACCCGGCTGCCACGCTGACGATTGAACTGGACGGCACGGCGAGCATTGTGCTCAACGGCCAGCATTACACCTTGGTGGCGGACCTGACGCTGGGCGACATACCGGCCGAGCGGGTGGGCCTGTACTGGTGGCAAGAGAGCGCAACCCGTTACCGGGTGATCAATGCGCAGATGCTGGGTACCTCGCAGGGGTTCACGGTCAGGCCTTGAGAGGGAGGCGGTGCCGCTGGTCGGCAATGACGAGAGCACCGCACCTCCAGCGTTGGGTACATCAGAAATGTACCACTGCGATGGACTTGGCTTCAAACAAACCTACTGACCTTGGCGACCCTTTTGATCACCTCTCAAACCCCTATGGCCAGCGCGCACGGCGTGTTCGGCGGACTGGGCTCACTGGGAGCCATCGCCGCTGTGGCCAAGGCGGCGACCCTGAACGAGAACGACGTCATCGACGGCTCGCGCCAGATGATGGTGCACCGGGATGCGTCACATAACTGGCCTCGGCGGGCGACAAATACGCCAAGCGCCTGGTGGCCCTGACGTCCAAGTTCACCCATGAAGGTGGTCTCACGCTCAACTGCAAAGCCTATCTGTCGCCAGAGGTGAACGCCTTCGCCACGCCCGACGGCAGAATCCGCGTTTATTCCGGTTTGATGGATGTGATGAGCGATGACGAGCTGCGCGGCGGGACTGGACACGAAATTGGCCATACCAAGCTCGGACATTCCGTGTCATCCATGAAGAAGGCCTTGCTGGTGTTTGCAGGCGGCAAGGGCGCAGCGGCATCGGGAAGTGGCGCGGTGTCGGTTATCGCCGGGTCGGAATTGGGCGCCATTGCCGAATCTGTGCTGAATGCCCAGTTCTCACAGTCCGACGAAACCGCCTCGGATGACTATGGCTTCAACTTCATGACAAAGCACAAGTTTCCCCATGTGCATGCACATTTTGGGCAGCGGCATCATCGGCCTGGAAATGGGCAAGGGCTAAAGCACGCTGGGCGCCCGCCTGGACGTGGTGGAACTGCTGGACGGCCTGATGCAGGGCGCCGACCGCGACCTGGTCAAGATCTGGCAGAAGATGAACGCCAAGCGTTTTGACAACATCATGCTCAAGACCAAGACCGTCTCCGCACGCGCCATGCCCGAAGGCATTGAGGTCACCTTCGCGTCGGCAGAGGAGGGCGGAACCGCCCCTTCGCCCCAGGTCTACGACCTGGCCCTGCAAGCCGCAGGCCGCACGCCGAACGGCAAGACGATCGCCGCCGACAAGGCCGGTGTGGCTGTCACCGATCGCGGCTTCATCAACGTCGACATCAAGATGCACACCAACGTGCCTCACATCTTCGCCATCGGTGATATCGTGGGCCAACCCATGCTGGCGCACAAGGTGGTGAACTGATGCAGGACAACAAAGAGCTGGCCGAAAATCTCCGGTCCTCGGCTTTCAACGCCCGCGTCGTCCCATCCTTGGCCTACACCGACCCCGAAGTCGCCTGGGTTGGTCTCACCAAAGACTCTGCCCTTGCGCCCAAGGCATTAAGGTACGGAGGGGCCTGTTCCCCTGGACCGCATCCGGACGCGACATTGCCAATGGCCGCGACGAAGGTGTCACCAAGCTGCTGTTTGACGATTCACTCGCATCCAACGCTTGGGGAATCCATTGGCATGGCTGCGGAAGTGGCACATGTCTCTTGAACTGACGTGCCGCCAGTGCGCAAGTAAACCCCAGCAAACTGAATAAGACGCTACTAAATTAGTAGCGATTAACGTAGTTCCGACGAGGGCTGCGTGGCTTTCTATTCATGCACGAACCGCTGGCCTTGGCGGCATCAGGGCTGCGCTGTTTACTGCGGGTGGCACGCGCAACAGGATCTTGCCACTGACAGGTTTTTGGGGCAATTGGCCAAACTTGGCGTAGGTTTCGATGTAGTCGCCCACCGCCACTGCAAAAGCGGCGCAGCACCGTACTTGCCCAGCAGCCGAGCTTTTCATATCGATTGTGCCGGTAGGCGGCAAAATCTTGTGAATTCAGATCACCCCATCAGGGAAAGCCCGGCTATTGAGGACACTTCCCGGTGCCATACTTGGCCTCACGCGGTTGAAACACTTATCCGTTGAAACAACCCAAATATCCTAGCGAAGCGGTTTTAAAAAGCCTATATTGGTGCTGCAATTTGCGGGGAGCGCGCTGATGACCATTCTTCCTGAAAATGGAATTCACGTCGAGGCTGAGGAGCCAGATGTTGAGCACACACGCGTCAGGGCCGGCTTGTTTTGCTTAGGCTTTTCTGCTGCGATTGTGGGGGTGGGGTTCGTCTGGCTCGGGCACGATGGCATGCTGGAACCGCGTTCGCCCAATTTTTTCCCGCTTCCGCATTTTTTTGCGGTAGCGTCCGCTTTCCTGGGCCTGTTCTTCCTGACCCGCGGCTACATCCACGGGCGCAGGTTCGAGTTGTTCGGTGTGTCGAGCATCGACGGCAATGTTCCGAGGTTGGGCGAAACCTTCGAGGGGATGTTGCGCGTCACCCACATCGCCGCGTTTGAAGCGCCAATTGCGATGCGAATTAGCTGTGCCTGGCGCCATACCTCCGTTGGCAGCACAAACCAAAGCAGCAAAAACGAGACAGACACTCTCTGGGAGACGTCGATTGATCTTGGCAGAATCAATGCGTCCGGGGAGCTTGCCTTTCGCTTTGACATCCCGGCCGATGGTGTGCCGTCTGGCCGCAGACCCACACCGGAAACCGGCGTTAACACGAACCCCGGCTACATCGTATGGACGCTGAGCGCCACTTCGCCGCGACGCGGCATGAACTACCTTGCCGAGTTCGAAGTTCGTGTGTTGCCCAAAGCACACCGGCCCGCCAGCGTCGGGGAGTTACCACGAGAGACTGACCCTGCGTTGCTTTTGGCGACCCAGGTCGCCAGCGCCGTGTTTGGTGGAACAATCCCGACTGCAGCGGAACTCGCCGATGAGGCTGAGGCTCAAGCGCGGCCTGAACCGTCCAAACCCTTCGCATCGAGTCCTCAACCGAAACCGGGTGCAGCGGATATCGCCAGGAAAGTGAGCCTTGTCATCGCACTGGTCTTGTGTTTTTTCGCTGCCGCCTCCCTCGTCAATCAGGTTACCTTTGGGAGTCAGGGCAGTGAATTGCACGCGAGCGTCACCGGGGTTGCACACCACGAAGTAACGCTCGATTTTGGTGCACAGGACCCTGCGCACACGATCTATGTGTCGAGCTTTCACACCTGGACGCGGGGTCAGACGGTTACGGCGCTTTGTGAGCCGGGCGAGAATGAGCGGCCGCGCTGCCGCATGACTACCGGGTTCGACCGTTGGCTTAACGCAATCGGAATCTTGGGAGCCGCACTCCTCGCACTGGTGTTTTGGCGCACGCTTGCAGCGCGTCGAAAAATGCCATGAACTGCAAGCGGCCGCTTGAGGCGGTCCGCAGACTGGAAGTGGCGCAGAAGCGGCTTGGATGCCGCAGCGCGGCATGCCGGAGGTTTGGCGGCCTTCTTGGCTGGGCGGGCGGCGGCGGTTTTTGAGGATGTGACCATAGGTCGTGATAGGCCTCGCACCTCGAACTCGCGCCGGATACACGGTTGCGCGGCTTCAATGGCGGTGTTGGCGACAGATCCGGAGGCGCGCAGGAGGGAAGGTCAGACGTCGGCCATAAGCGGACTGCCGTGACAGCAGTCGATAAGACAGCATTGGGCTGGTTCCAGGCATTCAGCCTTGACGCCAAAATCTTCGCGAGTTGCCAATAACCGGTCGCTCTGGCCTGCCTGACTTAAACCAATCGGGTTCCACGAATCCCGGGGCGATTCAATGCGCAGACTTCTGACGCTTATTTATTCGCCACAGCCCCAGGTGCACCGTTGCCAGTTGCACAAAGAGTCTGTGTTACGCTAAATCGCTATTCTTAGGAGGCTTTTGCTTGCTCACAGGCTTTCGTGGGTAAGCCCTTGCGGGGGAGGATTCTGCTTCAACTCAGGAGGATAAAGATCATGGTACGTGGAAGGGTAGCGGGTCTGTCCCGGGTGGCTGGCATGTTGGTTTGGTCCGGGGCAGTGGCGCTCTCAGGTGGAGCTCAGGCACAGACGTCGGTTCAGGAGCAAATCGGCCGGATCGAGATACAAATTGCTGAACTGCAAGCACAGATCGACCGTCTCAAAAATCAGTCGATCGTGGAGGCCGCTCCTGCCGTTCCGGCCTTGACCAAGGCAGTTGTGCCCCCAGCCATCGCTGAGTTGTCAACTGGTGGAGGCGCTCAGGGCACGGAGCTACTTAAACCCGGACAAATTCGCGTTGGATCGTCGCTGGTCAGCTTGGGGGGCTTTGTGGATGCCAGCATGGTGTTCAGGCTTCACAACTTGATGGCAGACGTCGGTACCCCCTTCGCTTCTCTCCCGTTTCAGTCCCAGGGCGATGTTGGCCGCAATACGGAGTTACGTGGCTCCGCAAGAGCCAGCCGGCTGAGTTTGAGGATCGACGATGGCAATGGCCCAGACGGAGCCCGCCTGAGCGCCTACGGGGAAATCGACTTCCTGGGCGAGGTAGGCGATGGTGCCAACATGCGCCAAGTCAACGGTTATCAACCTCGATTGCGGCAAGCCTGGATGGCGGCGGATTCTGGCGGAGATAGCGGTTTCCTTCTACTAGCCGGCCAGGCCTACAGCCTGGTGACACCCGGTCGCGGCAAAGGGATGGCTGGCTTGCAGGAGGCTCTGCCTCCTGTGGTGGATGATCAGGCGGTGGTTGGCACCGACTTTGCCCGTCAGTGGCAAGTGCGCTTGGTCAAGGATTTAGGTCCGGTGTCTCTCGGAGTGTCGATCGAAAACCCGCAAACGCTTTGGGGAAATGCCATCATGCCCAATGGTTTCACCCGCTTTGTCGCGACGTCGGTTCCCCATTCCAGTCTCGGTACCACGCCGATTTCTCTCGACGCGGTGCCCGATGTTGCATTCAAGCTGACGTTGGATAAGTCTTTTGGGCAATTCGAGTTGTTTGGTTTGAGCCGGGTATTCCGACTGGACGATGGCCCCAATGGTGGAACTGTGTCCACTACCAGCCTGGCTGGCGGGGTAAACGCGCGGGTACCGGTAAGCACAAACTTGGACCTGAGTGGCAGCTTTAGTTATGGTACCGGGCTGGGACGCTACGGTGCAGCCCAATTACCCGACGCCACTAGCGACAGTGCCGGCAAGCCAGTGGCAATCAAGGCATTGCATGCGCAGGCCGGCTTGGTCTATCACCCTTCCTCTCGGTGGTCGGCTTACCTGTTTGGTGGTGTCGAAATGGCCAATGAGGCAGGGACAGACAACGTCGGTGGACAGATATTCGGCTACGGTAACCCCGTCCGAATGAACGATGGTTGCACCGGGTCTGTTACTGCGCTGGAGAGGGGCCTCGCCTTCTGTAACGGTGATACCCAGCGGGTACTCGAGATTGCTGCTGGCGGTTGGTGGACCCTCCACCAAGGGCTCCAAGGTCGTTTGCAGATTGGCTCGCAAGTGGGCTATGTGCGGCGAACCCTGTTTGCAGACCTCAATGGCCTGGCTCCCTCGGCAGACAACTGGTTGCTGTTCACCTCACTGCGCTACACCCCGTTTTGATGGGAGCATGCAAGCTGCAGCTGGCCATGACCTAGATACACTACTTATGGTTCAGTGCTCAACCCCTTCTCCAACGCACATTTCCGGGCAATTGATGAATTTTTTAAGGACGCCTCATTGTTGGGTCGCCGGCAAGCGCACCAGGTTTGCCGAAGTGGCGCGCAGTTCGCTGTCCTTGCTAGCCTTAATCCTGTCGTTGCCGGTCTTGGCGCAGCCTCAGCCGCCTGTTACGTTGCACTATATCCAGCGTCCGCCTTACATGACGCCCACCGCCGAGGGCTTGGCGGGCTTGACTGGTTTGCCGACCTACCTCGCGTTCAAGAATGCGCATGTGCCGTTTCACATAGAAGAAACGTCGTTTGCCCGGCAACTCCACATGCTGGAAACCAATTCGGGGCAAGATTGCATGATAGGTATGTTCAAAAAACCCGAACGAGAGTTGTTCGCCAAGTACACCAAGCCTGTCTATCAGGACCAACCGCAAATCCTGCTCACCACTTCGGCCAATGCGTCGAAGGTGTCGCGATTTGAATCGCTGTTGGATCTTTTTGGAGACAAGAGCCTGGTGCTACTGGTGAAGCTCGGCTATTCGTACAGCAACAGCCTGGATGCGCTCATCGAACGCTACCAACCCAAGCGAATCACAACGACCGACGAAAATTTGCTTATGGTCAAGGCGATCAAGATGAAAATGGCCGACTACATGTTCATGGCCCCCGAAGAAGCCGCAGTGGCAATTGGTGCTGCGGGATTCGATCGAGCAGACTTCAAACAAGTCAAGCTCAAGAGCATGCCTGATGGTGACTATCGTCACATCATGTGTAGCAAAAAAGTACCCGATGAGGTCATCAACAAACTTAACGCGGCGATCAAGTTCAGGAAGTGAGCCGTTGGTGAGTGCACCGGCGCCCAGATCGCGCCAATTGTCAGCAACTTGTTACTCTTGCACGACATTGTGAGGGCTCACAAGCGGGGTCTGCTGCCATAGAATCCCAAGACTCGATGGTCGCCCCATATGCGGGCGCACGCTAGGTGATATGCAGACAAAGGACACATGATTGAATTGCCCATTCGCGTTGCTGCACCCGACGTAACCCATGTGGATGCGTTGGCTTGTGGGACCCGGTTGGGCGAATTTGAAATCAGGGGCCTGATTGGGGTAGGCGGATTCGGCATGGTGTACCGCGCTTACGACCACTCACTGCAGCGCGAAGTGGCGATCAAGGAATACATGCCAGGGGCACTCACCGGTCGTTGTGACGATCATCTGAACATTGTCGTTCGCGCCTCCCGCGACGTAGAATCCTTTCAGACCGGATTGCAGTCCTTCATGGGTGAGGCCCGCATGCTGGCCATGTTCGAGCATCCGTCGCTGGTCCGGGTGTTCCGGTTTTGGGAGGCCAACGGTACCGCCTATATGGTGATGCCCCTGTACCGTGGCATGACGCTAAAACAGGCGCGACAGTGCATGCGCATCCCGCCTACTGAAGCGTGGCTGCGCAAGGTGATGTGGTCCATTTTGGGTGCGCTGAAGGTGCTGCACCGCGGCAAGGCCCTGCACCGTGATGTGTCGCCCGACAACATTTTTTTGCAGGACACGGGGCCACCGGTGTTGCTTGACCTGGGCGCAGCCCGCCTTGCCTTGGGCGACAACGCGAAGCCGCACACCGCAATTTTGAAGGTGAATTACGCGCCGATCGAGCAATATGCAGATTCACAGGATTTGCCACAAGGTCCATGGACAGACCTTTATGCGCTCGCCGCCGTTGTGCATGGCATGCTATGCAACGACGCCCCCTTGCCGGCCACGATCCGCGTGGTCAATGACCGGATGCCGGTCTTTGCCAGCGTGGTAAAAACTGTCACGGCTGAGTATGGGCAAAGTTATTCGGAGCAGTTTGTCAATGGCATTACCTGGGCGCTGCAGGTACAACCCCAGGACCGGCCTCAGTCGGTCCGTGATTTTGCACGGGGTCTGGGTTTAGCGACGCCTAACGGCATGTCCTCGTTTGACTGGCGTGCCGAGCTGGGGGCGGCGTGCCTGCCCGCCGGGGATGTAATGCAACTGACTGGCACACCGCCGACTGCGGACAAGACCCGTCCCAGCCGCAGCGATCCTGACTACGCGCCCACCCAATTCATTGGTGGTGACGATGATGATGCCGCCGCCATCATTGCAGACTGGGCGTCTGGTACTTCTACAACGGCTAAGGAAGACTCTGCCGCAGCACGAAAGTCGAAGCTTCGCCAATCGATGGGTGGCAAATATGTGGTAGCAGAGGGCACGACCGTCCCACGCAAAAGCACGCCGCGAGCTGCAAGCAAGCATATGGTGACCGCGCGCCAGTTTCCAAGGCTGGGCATCGGATTAATGGTTGCAACTGTGGTGCTATTGACCCTGGTCTCAGTGGCATGGGGTTGGCGCAATTCGATCACAAAAACCAAGACGACCCGTGACGTTGTGCAGACACAGCCACAAGCAGCAGGCGAACCGATGCCCAGTGCCAGCGCTGCACCGCCTATCCCTGACAACGCTTCCAGCGCTTCGATTACGCTCCCCCCACTTCCTGTTGCAGCGAGCAGCGCCCCTGAGATACCCTTGGATCCCGTTAAACCGGCCAAAATTGCAACGAACGCGCAGGGTCGGCGTGCACCGGTCCGTCCAACCAAAGCAGAGCCGCCGCGTGTGCCGGTGGTGACTGAAACAGCAAGCCCGCCCCCTGCCGTTGAGGCCTCTCCGTCAAAACCCGAGCCGAAGCCTGCGGCGCCGACGGTAACACCAGAAAAACTCTGCGCAGACAGCAATTTTTTGACCCGGCCCATGTGTATGTACCGTGCCTGCCAACGCCCAGACTTGGCAGCTACCGCAACCTGCCTTGAACTGGAACAGAGATTGAAGCGCGATACCAATACCGACAGGAACTAGACAACTTGCGGTAATTCACATGGCGCAGGTCCGGTAAGAAAAATGGATCCGTCGGACAATCAGGCCATTCACCTTGGAGGAAGTCCATGCCAGTTGCAAAGCGATCCATCACCATTGACGATTTGTGGGCACTCAAGCGGCTGGGTACCGGCAGCCTGTCGCCCGATGGTGCTTGGACCTGTGCCACGGTCACCAGCCACGACATGAAGAAGGACGAAGCCAGCACCCAGCTTTGGCTGCTATCCTCCAACGGCAAGACCCAGCGCCAGCTCACACGCGGCAAACGCGACAGCGATCCGCAATGGTCGCCAGACGGCAAATGGATTGCGTTTGTATCCAAAAGGGGTGAGGGCAAAGACGCGGATGAGGCGGGGCAGTTGTACGTCATTCCCGCCGATGGTGGCGAGGCCCGTCGCGTGTGCAACGTGGCTACTGGCGTGAGCGCGCTGCGCTGGTTTCCCGACAGCAAACGCGTGGCCTTTGTTTCCTGGGTTTGGCCCGAACTCAAGACCCCTGCCGAGCAGGAAAAGCGCACCAAGATGGAGAAGGATGACAAGGTTCGGGCGACAGTTGTAGAGCACAACCACTACCGCTACTGGGACCATTGGTTTGCCCGTGGACGCAAGCCCCATATTCACATCGTGGACATTGGCAGCGGAAAATTCGACAACCTGTTTGCGGGAACCGCCTTACACCTGCCGCCCCGCGAGCCCGACGCGTCGCTGTTTGACATCAGCCCGGATGGCAATGAACTGGCGTTTACCTTTGACTTCAACCCCGACCCGCGCGAATTTTCTTTCACCGATATCGTGGGCATGGACATCAAGACGCGCAAAACGCGCACATTGACTGCACGCAGCAGCACCCAGACCCGCTTTGCTTTTGAAGGCCCACGCTACTCACCCGATGGCCAATGGATTGCCTTGCTGGGCACCAACTTTACAGAACGCCACAACGAACAATGCCGCGCGTGGCGGGTACAGCGTAAGGGCCTGAAATTGCAGGAGTGGACAGGCCAGTGGGACCATGGTGTTAATGGGCCCCTGCACTGGACCGCCACCAGTGAAGCCGTGTTCTTCACGGCTGAGTCGGGCGTGGCCCAACCGATCTGGCAGCTTGCTTTGCCAGATGGACAGCCAAGAGAAGTGCTGCGCGGACCGGGGGAGGGGGAACGATTACCGACCTGCGTGTGAGTGGCGATGGCAGCACCCTGGTGTACGCCCGCTCGGCCCAATCGCACCCACCCACCTTGCTTGCCTGCAAGGTCGACGGCAGTGCCGAGCGCATCATTGAAACCTTCAACAAGCGCCTGCTTACCAGCCTGCAAATGGGTGAAGCACGGTCAGTTGCGGTGAAGGGCTTTGGCGGCCATACGGTGCAGATGTGGATCGTCTCGCCACCGGGCTACTCAGCCACCACCAAAAAGAAGTGGCCGCTGATGCAGGTCATTCACGGCGGCCCGCACACCTGCTGGAATGACACTTGGCACTGGCGCTGGAACATGCAAATGTTTGCTGCTGCCGGCTATGTGGTGGCCGCTGTCAATTACCACGGCTCCAGTGGTTTTGGGCAAAAGTTCCTGTCATCCATCAATGGTGACTGGGGCCGCCGCGAGCTGGCCGATGTGGAAGCTGGAACCGACTATATGTTGGCCACTGGCACCATAGACCCACACCGCATGGTGGCCACCGGCGGCAGCTATGGCGGCTACATGGTGGCCTACATGAACGGCCATGTTGCAGCCAAGCGCTACCAGGCGTATGTGTGTCACGCTGGATGCTATGACTGGGTCTCCATGATGGGGTCCGATGGCTATTTCTGGTTTGGCCACGAACTGGGCGCATTCCATTGGGATGACGAAGCCCGCGTGCTCAAACAGTCGCCCCATCACTACGCGCAAAATTTCGCCACCCCCACCCTGGTCGTCCACGGCGAGCAGGACTACCGAGTGCCGTACTACCAGGGTCTGGCCTACTACAACACGCTGCGTGCCCGCAACGTACCGTCACGGTTGGTATTTTTCCCCGATGAGAACCATTGGATTTTGAAACCCCAGAATTCGAGGTTGTGGTATCGGGAGTTCACCAACTGGTGTGACCGATTTACCAGCAATAGTGTCCGCATTCCAAAAGCGGCACGGTCATTGACTTAGGCGCAAACCAAGGGTTACTGGCTAATGACAGAAATGCTGGCCGGTCTGACACTTCCCAGCGCAATGGCAGTACCTTAGGCTCCGAACGCTTTCACGCACAGCACCGGGCATGCCACGGTCATGAGTATTTCCTGGGCCACGCTGCCCATAATCAGCTTACCCACCGCAGTGCGCTTGCGCAGGCCGATGACGAGCAGGGAGATGTCTTGCGCGTCAACCAGGTCGTTGATTTCTTCCACCGCATTTTTGCCGCGTACAAACTGTTTGAACTCGCCGTTAATGCCTTGCTTGGCAAGCAGCTCTTCAATCTGCTCGACCTCGTAGGCCAGCGTCAGCGAGGCGTCTTCTTGCTGGCCACCGGGGCTGGCATTTACGACCAGCAGTGGCTCATTGCGCTCTTTTGACATTTCGATGGCCTTATCGAGTGCAGCTTTGCCTTCGGGGCGTGAAACGTAGGCGACGAGGATGGTCATGTGCAGTGTCTCCTTGAGTGGTGTGGATTCGTGAATCTAAAGGGGCTTAATGGTAGCAGCAGTGCCTGCGGGTTTGCCTCACTGTAGGACCTTCTTCAGGTGGCATAAAAAAGCAGCGTCACGTCGGCGGCCTGAAGCCGGACGGGAATCAGTGCCTGGTAGGCGGCTGAAGAAAACCAGCCTTGCGCCGCCGCTATCGTGGGAAACCGAATGACAACGATGTCAGGGTGTGTGCATTCGTCTGCCATGCCAGTCGCCTGGGTGCCCCGAAACACGAGTTCGGCGCCCCATGGCACCAGGGTGTGCGGCACATGGTTTCGGTACTCGTCCCATTTCGCAGAATCCTTGACCAAGATTTGGCCGACTACGTAGGCTTCAGACATATGCAACTCAGGTGGGCAAAGACATTGAGCCGTTCCACTCGACTCCCTGGCAGCTTCTAGACGCCAAGATAGCGCTGGACAATTTCAGGCTTGCTCTTGAGTTCGGCCGCCGTCCCCTCATGGGCGATATGGCCGTTGCTCAGAATATAGACTCGGCTGGCCAAAGCCAGCGTAGCTGCTAGATTCTGCTCGATCAGGAAAATCGTCTGCCCAGCGGCAGCCAACTCCCGGCAAATGCGCATGAGGTCCTGCACAATAACCGGTGCCAGCCCTTCGAATGGCTCGTCAAGCAAGATGATCTTCGGGTCACGCACCAGTGCTCGGGCAATCGCCAACATTTGTTGTTCGCCGCCTGACAAGTCCGTGCCGCGGCTCAAGCAACGCTCTTTGAGGCGAGGAAACATTTCGTAAATGCGTTCGAGTGGCCATTTACTTTGCGCCGTCAATCCCGCAAGAATGATGTTCTCTTCTACCGTGAGGCTGCCGAAAATGCGCCTTTCTTCATGGACGAGCTGCATACCAAGCAGGGCAATGGAATGGGATTTTTTCCCGACCAGCTCCACACCATCCATCTTCACGCTTCCCGTGCGAGGCTTGACCACGCCCATCAAGCTTTTAAAGGTGGTGGATTTGCCCGCACCATTGCGGCCCAGCAAAGCCACAACCTCATTCTTTTCCACACGCAGCGAAACATCGAAAAGGATGTGGCTATCGCCGTAATAGCTGTTCAGACCGTTGACTTCCAGCAGGCTCATACCGTCTCCTCGTGAACACCGCCCAGATAGGCTTCCTGAACCAGGGGGTTGTTCTTGATTTCCTCAGGCGTGCCCTCGACGAGCAAACGCCCCTCTTGCAGCACGGTGACTTTGCCAGCCAGTTCAAACAGTGAATCCATGTCGTGGTCAATGATGATCAGTGTGCGGTCTTCAGCAATTGCCTTGAGGAGTGCCACGGTTTCGATCCGCTCCTGGGTGCTCATGCCGGCCAGGGGTTCGTCCAGCAGCAGCAGGCTGGGCGAGGTCGCCAGCGCCAGCCCAATCTCCAGGCGGCGCTTTTCGCCATACGAGAGCTCGGATACCGAGGCATCGAGACGTTCCGACAGGTGCACCAGCGCGGCCTTGCCCTCGACATAGTCATCGAGTTTGCGCACTTTGTGCAGGTTTTTGAACATATCCAGCCTGAACTTTCCACGTACCACGCCCAACACCGCGATTTCCAAGTTCTGGCGCACCGTCAGCTTCTCGAAGAGCTGATTGATCTGGTAACTCTTGGTCAAGCCCATCTGGCAGGCATCAATGACGCCCATTTTGGTGATGTCGCGACCGTCGAAGACGATCTTGCCGGCCGTCGGCTCTACCTCACAGGTCAGCATTTTGAAGAATGTGCTCTTTCCTGCTCCGTTGGGGCCGATGATGCCCCGTATCTCACCATGGTTGACGCTGAAGTCGATATCGCTATTCGCTGCCAGCCCACCATAGTGCTTGGTGAGGCCAGTGACTGAGAGCAGCACGCCCTCTTTGCTCTTGGTGGCCTTGTGTGCCAACCTTACACGATTGGCAGCAGTAAGTGGCTTGCGTGCGACTACAGGACCAACAGTTTGCGGCTGAGTCCCTTGCCTTCCTCGACGCATCGAGCGGTAGATGTCGGAAATTGCGCCAGCCAAGCCGTGCCGCAGAAAAACCACCAACAGCACGAACACAATGCCCAGAATGAGCCGCCAAGTCGCACCCAGGTTCAGCGTGGTTTGGAAGAAATCACTCAGGTAAAGCCACACCGCCGCGCCCAGTAGGGGGCCAAACAAAGTGCCCGCGCCGCCAATGGCCGTCTGCATGACGATCTCGCCCGACGTAGCAAACATAAAGGCGTCTGGCGGCATAAAACCTTGCATCAGTCCGAGCAATCCACCGGCAAAACCCGCGTACATGGCAGCCACCACAAACACTGCCAACTTGTAGCGCTGGATGTTGTGGCCCAAGGCCTGGGCACGCAACGGATTTTCCCGGATGGCGCGCAGCACCAGACCGAAGGGCGAGCGCACGAGACGCAGCGCAATCACCAGCCCAACGAAATACCAGAATGCCAGAAAGGCGTACATGCCCATGTTGCTGCTGAAGTCAATTGTGGTGAAACCTAGGTTCAGGGTCGGCGTAGGCACGCCAGGCAAACCATTTTCCCCACCAGTGAAGTCTGACAACGGGTTGAACTCGACAAAAAAGAAGACCTCGGCAATCGCCACAGTGATCATGGCGAAATAAATCCCGGTGCGCCGCAATGCAATCAGTCCGATGAAGAAACCGATCACACCCGCCGCAACTGTTCCAATCAGCAAAGCTGCAATGGTGCTTTGCATAGAGGTTTGTGTCAGCAGGTACGCGGCGAACATGCCACCACTGCCAAAGAAGGCCGACTGCCCAAACGACAGCAGGCCGGTGTAGCCAAAGAGCAGGTCAAAGCCAATGCCCACCAATCCCCACACAAGTATGCGGTTGATGGTGGTCGGCGTAAAACCCAAGTGTGGCAGCACGAAGGGTGCTGCAATGAGGCCCAGAATTGTCAGTGCCTCGACCAAGAAAGGAATTTGTCTGCGCATTACTGGAGATCCTGTTTATTCGCGACCTACGGAGCCAAGCAATCCGCGCGGACGGAACACCAGCACAAGCGTCATCACAACGAAGAGCATCACGTACGAGTAGGCGGGGTTGACCATCGACGTGAGGCTGATGAGTTCGCCAGCGATCAAGCCGCCAAGCACCGCTCCCGGAAACGACCCGACCCCACCAATGACCACCACCACGAAGGTTTGCACCAGAATGGCTTCCCCTACGTCCGGTGCGAGGGACACAACCGGCGCGTTGACGATGCCGGCAAAGCCCGCTGCCATGGCACCAATACCAAACACCACCATGAAAATTTTATGGACGTTGATGCCGAGCGAATCCACCATCACCGAATCCTCGATGCCGGCGCGAACGATCATGCCCAGACGGGTGCGGTACAGCACGAAGTAGAGCGCTAGCAGCGCCACGGTAATGATGCCCAGCAACGCCAGACGATAGGTCGGATAGACCATGAAACCCAAGTCCGTGATGCCGGCCAGCAGCGCCGGCGGTGGTACCGATTTGGAGAGACTACCAAAAACGAAGCGCACCAGCTCGACAAAAACGATGCCCAAGCCGAACGTGACAAGAAGCTGGTCTTCGTGTGGCCGTGTGTAGAAATGGCGAATGATCAACCGCTCCATCACAATGCCAACCAGCGCTACGAACAGCGAACCGGCGACCACGGCAACCAGAAACGAGCTGGTGTAGGTATAAGCCACCCAGCCCGCATACCCCCCCAGCATAAACATCGCGCCATGCGCAAGATTGAGCACGCCCAGCGTGCCATAAATGATCGTCAGACCGGAGGAGATCAGCGCCAGCAGCGCCCCCAACACCAGCCCGTTGAAACATTGCGAGATGAAATTTGCCCAATTAATCACGCTGACCTGCCCTCATTGCAAATGGATTCAAGGATTGAAACAACTACAGCCACCCACCGCCAACCCGAACAGGGGCCATGGCCATTGCCAAGCCACTGTTCAGACAGGCAGACATGCCGCTGGCGCCCCCACAGCACCATGGCTGAAGGAGCAAACCAGCATCCCGCTTAGGTGTAGTCGCCCAACTTGCAACCGAAGGCGTTTGCCGGCTGGATGACCTTGGCGCCATCAACGACTTCGACAACTTCCCAGAAGTCCTCTGGGTTCTTCATGTCCTTCTTGGCCTTGCCGCGCACGATGACCACAGGGTGCAGGTACTGGTGGTCTTCCTTGCGGTAAGCGAAATCGCCCAGCAGCGACGGAATGACTTCACCCTTTTCCCACTCTTTGATGACATCGGGTGGGTAGAAGGTGCCTGCCTGGGTGACCATGCGAGCCCAGTGGGCGAAGCTGACATAGGCGTTTTCTGCGCCCCATTCCGGGCGATAGCCGAATTTTTTCTGGAATGCATCAACGAACATCTTGGCAAGTGGGTATTTGTCTTCCAGCGTCCACCAGAAATCGGTGGCCGCAAACACCCCTTCACTGATATCGACGCCAGCTTCCTTCGCAAAGAATGGGATCTGGTAGGGCAGGACCAAGGTCATCTTGGGCAACAAGCCAAACTGTTTGGCCTGCTGGCTCGACAACACAGCATCCCGCCCCCAATTGACGTTAATGAGGAAATCGGCGCCCGAATTGGCAATATTGGTCAGGTATTGGCTGAAATCCTGCGTTCCCAAAGGGGAAACCTGATTGGTCACCATGGTCCATCCGGCTTCTTTGACCAGATAATCCGCGACCGATTGCGTCGTGGTGTGGCCATAGGTATAGTCCGGCGTCATGAAGGCGGCCTTGCGGTTCTTGCCGAAATTCTTCACCAATATCGGGCCGATGGCATTGGCCGCCATTTCCCCGAAAAACCCCTGCCGGAACCCGTAACGCACACAATCCTTGCCAGTGGTGTCGTTGGAACCGGAAATTCCTGGCATGTAGAGGATTTTTTCGCGCTGGGCAAACTTGTTCATTGCCACCGCCACTGCGGAAGAAGTGGAACCGGTCATCAGCACGACCTTGTTCTTGGCGATGAAAGTCTGCTCTGACTGCAGTGCCTGGTTGGGCTTTGCAGCCGAATCGGCAGAAACAAGCGCTACCTTCTTGCCCAGCACGCCGTTATTCACCTTGGGCGCCAGCTTTTTCATCAGCGGGTGGTTGGTGTTCATGTGCTCAACCGCTAGTTCCCAGCCCTTGAGTTCGTCCGCGCCCTGTACGGCATAGGTGCCGGTCAGAGGAACGGCAGCACCCAGATACACCGTATCTCCCTTGGACCCTTCAGGCCAAGTACCCATGGCGGGCTGGTCGGCAGCAAAAGCCCAACGTACACCACCGAAAGTCGTTAGCAGAGTGGCCCCTGCTACGTTCGCACCGAGATGCAAAGCATTTCGGCGCGAAATAATAGCCTTTGCTTCGTTATGAGATTTAGAGTCCGACATGTGTTTCCTCTTAAATTGTTGCAAACCCGGTATCACCCAGAATTTCAACCGATAGTTAACAAACCTTTGCGGTAATGGAAATCAACCGACGATCGGGTCAGCCCGAAATCGATCAAAACTACAAAGGGCACGTCATTAAAAATAATGGCTTTGTGTTTCATGCGAAACAGGTACAAATTTATCATCGACAGAAGCACCATCACAGAGTGGAAAACCCTAGTTTTTAAGGCAAAAAAATGATGCCATTCGTCAGACACATGTAAGGCAAAAAAACAAGTTAATGATGGCGGCAGAGGTGTGCTGCCAACGCCTATGAATTTTTTTGAACCCATTCCCTAGTTGTCACCGTGTGGCGAGATGTCTGCCACGTACGTTGTCGGGGCTTCGCTCTGGAGCCAGTTGCGCGCACCGGATCGCCCTTGATAAAAACGTTGTGTGCCAAGACCACCCCGAAGCCATCGAGGTAACGTTTTTTGCGGCAGAGGAGGGCTTCACTGTCTCTCGTCAAATGTGTACGACTGGTTCTCCAAATCGCAGGTTGCACGCCTAACGACACGAAGACCGCTGCTGACAAAGTTGGCGTGACCGAGTCTGACCGTGCCATTGCCGATGGTCGCGACGAAGGCATGCGCAGCAAACGAAATCAAATGGACCCACATGCTATCATTTCAATAGCTGCCTGTGTAATCCATTCGAGGGCTGCACGGCCTTTTGTCAAACACTTTGCGTACGGAGGCGGTGTAATTCTTGGGAAATACGGACTGGAAAAAATCAATGAAGCGATTGGTACAGGGGGTACAGATCAGACTCCTCGCGGCGGATCCGGTCGCCCAGCAGCAGCCCAATATCATGCAAGGACGAGCGGACTTGCGCAAAATCGATTGCGTCGTCGGGGGTGGCGATAGAGGTTTCCACAAATCGGAGGGCAGCGTCTCCGATTCCCCCACTTTCTTTCTTGTAGGCATTCACCCGTTGGAAGTTCGTCTGGTTGTCCAGCACTTTCAACTCCTGGCGCAAGTAGGTGTAGACACTGATCGCTTCTTCCAGAAAATGAGGAACCAGAAGTGCCTTGAATTCCTGCAGTGCAGATTTAAACGCGGGCGCATCGTCGGCTTCAGACGCTTGCTTGAGCGAGCCAAAGGCCTGCAGCAAGAGCCGATGCTCCCCGCGGAGTTTATCGATCAGAGCGGAATGGTGTGAAATACCTGCTGGCATAGCGCATTCTTCAGGGGAAATGTATGTGCCTGGCGCGGCAAAGGAACCACACCCTGAGTCCTGTTGAATAGGCAGCTAAAGGATAGATTACTCGACCGGATGAGGCTAAGTATGGCACCGAAAAGTACCCTGAAAAATCGCCCTTACCTTGCTGGGGTTTTCCGAAGTCCCAAGAATTTTGTCCTCCCGCCGGCGCAGTTGCTTGAAGTTGGCCAATACTTCAGTGCCAAATTTGGCATTGCAAACTTGCAACCCACCACCTATAGATCACTGGAAATTGGTTGTGGCAACCTAAAAAAATGGTCCTCAAATAATAGGAGGGTATTTGTTCGCATGTATGATCATGCCGAAAGTTGTACAAATTGTTACATTGTTCGCAATAAAGAACGTATTCTGTAACAACTGTGCTTCGATTTCACCCCCAACCTCACCGGAAAATTTTATAATATGTCGTTCAAGAAAACCCTGCTTGCTATTGCTGCATTGTCCTTCGTTGGTGTGGCTGGTGCCGCCACCGCCACCTCTTCGTTTAATGTCAAGTTGACGGTCAACGGTACCTGCGCGATCAAGGTTGCCCCAATCGATATCGATCTGGGTACGGTACTTGCGGGCGACGCTGTCACACCGGCTAGCACTGTTATTAACGTGAACTGCTCAAAGGGCACAGCGTTCACCGTCGGATTGACCCCTTCAAATAGTTCCACAGTGGGCGCTGGCGCCATGGCTGGCCCAGCCCCTTCGACGCCGATTGCCTACCAACTCCACCAAACCACTGCAGCGGGTGCGGTATGGGGTAATGTGACAGGTGCAGGCGCTAACGTAATGTCTGGTGTTGGCCTTGGCATGGGTGTACCACAAATTGTGCCGTTCATAGCCTTCGCTTCAGTTGCTGCTGGGGCGACAGACGCTGTGACCTTGGGCGCTTACACCGACCTGGTCACTGTGACCGTCACTTACTGATCTAGTCGTGCGCTTTCGTCCTGCTGCCTTGCTGGCTAGCCTTTGGCTGGCCGTTGGTGTAGCCTCAGCCAGCGGACTGCAAGTCTCGCCAATTTCCCTTACGCTGACGGCCAGTCAGAGCGCTGAAGGTTTGTGGCTCAGCAACACCGAAGACAAGGCAATCAATGCCCAAGTGCGGGTGTACCGCTGGACGCAAGAGGGCGGCGAGGATAAACTCACGCCCACGCGTGGTCTGGTCATCAGCCCGCCCATGCTGCAACTGGCTGCTGGTGACCGGCAACTGGTACGAGTCATTCGCCTGGGCGCGCCACCCAGCGGTCCGGGAGCTGTGCAAGAGGCCTACCGCATGATCATCGACGAGTTGCCGGTGGACGCGGCTGGCAACAAAGGTTTGCAGTTCGTGCTGCGCTATTCGGTGCCTGTGTTTATCGAGCCAGGCGGCCTGCCAGCTGCGCCTGCGCAACTGAGTTGGGCCATTCGTTCTGATGGCGACAGAGCCATGCTGGAGGTTGCCAACAGCGGCGGCATCCATGCGCAGCTTGCCAATTTAACTTTTATTGACGCGGCTGGCCACCGCACCGAACTCACTCCTGGCCTGCTGGGCTATGTGCTGCCCGGCGCGCAAATGCGTTGGGCCCTTAAGCCTGCCGCCAAGGTATTTGCTGGCGGCGGCACGCTAGAGACCCTGATCAATGGCCAATCCGTTCAGCAAAACATTTCACTGGCCGACGCTCCTCGCTAAAACCTTGCTGATTCCTGGGGGGCTGATGCCCCTCATGGCTCAGGTCGCCCACGCTGCGGCAGCCGAAGGCACGCAAGCAGGAGAGAGCCCCGCAGGTCTGGTACTGATTGCCGCCGCGGACATCAGCGCCGGAAACCTCGCCGGCGCAAGCGGCAACGACCTTTATCTTGATGTCAAGCTCAACGGCATGCCCAGGGGCCTCATGCACTTCGGTTGGCGCGACGACGAACTGTGGGCCAGCGCCTCGGCTCTGCAGCAGCTGGGTTTTGTGCTGCCGGCTGGCACCACCGACCCGGTCCGTCTGAACAGCCTGACCGGCTTGCGCGTGACCTATGACGCGCGGCGTCAGCAGGTGGCCCTTATGGCGCCGCTGTCGCTGCTCAAGCTGGCTACCACGCAACTCACAACGCCAGGCATCGCCGCGCAGCCTGCTACTGCATCACCCGGCCTGTTGCTGAACTTCGACTTGTATGGCGCGAGTGCCCAGCAAGGTGCCGCCAGCCTGAGCGCGTTTACCGAGGTACGCGCCTTTAGTAGCGCTGGTGTCATCAGCAGCACCGCCTTGACGCAGGCCATCCGCAGCGACGCCAGTGACTGGCAAAACACCACCACCACGCGGCTCGATACGACCTGGAGCCAGTCGTACCAAGACCAGATGCTGACACTGCGCGTGGGCGACACGCTCACCGGCTCGCTGCCTTGGACGCGCGCCACGCGCATTGGCGGCGTGCAGCTATCGACCAATTTTGCACTGCAACCCTACCGCACCACGGCGCCGCTGCCGTCGTTTATCGGCGCTGCCACCTTGCCTTCGGACGTGGAGCTTTACGTCAATGGCCTACGCCAGTACAGCGGCAAAGTGCCTGCCGGGCCGTTTCAACTCAACACCATTCCCAACATCACTGGCTCGGGCAACGCGCAAGTGGTGGTGACCGATGCCCTGGGGCAATCCACCACGCTCAGTTTTTCAATATATGACACGCAGCAGCTGCTGCAAAAGGGCCTCTCCGACTGGACCGTTGACCTGGGCGTGGTGCGCAACAACTATGGACTGCGCTCCTTTGACTACGGCAGTGACCCCGCCGCCAGCGGTACCTGGCGCTACGGTTTAACTGACAGCATTACGCTTGAGACACACGCCGAGGCTACGCGTGACCTGACAACAGCTGGTGCGGGCGGCGTCTGGCAGCTGGGCGCGGCTGGCATGGTATCGGGCGCTGCGTCGCACAGCGTGCACGACGCGCAACAGGGCTCGCAGCTCAATTTGGGTTACAGCTGGCGCAATGACCGCTTCAATTTTGGACTCAACGCCACCGGCACGCAAGGCGACTACCTCGATGTGGCTTCGCAATACGGCACGCTGCCGGCGGTCGGAACCGGCAGTGCGGTGATGGGCTACAACGCACCAAACATTGGCAACGTGGGTGTGAGCTATTTGTACTTGCGCTACCCCGATCAGTCGGCCACGCGCTATGCCACGGCTTACTGGTTCAAGTCTATCGGTCGCGCAACGTCGCTGAACCTGAGCGTCAACCAGAACCTGGACACGCGCAGCGAAAGCAATATTTTCTTTGGTATCAATGTGGCGCTGGACAGTAACGTCTCGTTGAGCGGCGGTATGCAGCGCGACCAGAGCCGCAGTATTTACACGGCCGACGCCGGCAGCTCAGCGCCCAGCGGGGGCGGCATCGGCTGGCGCGCTGGGTTGCGCCAGGGTGAGGGCCAAAATGGTGGACAGGCACAGGTGGACTACCTTGGGCGCTATGGGCGCGTAGGCGCGGGCATCAGCGCGTTTGGCGACAGCCGCTACACCTATGCCAGCGCCAATGGTGGCCTGGTGCTGATGGGCGGGCAGACTTTCGCTACGCGCCGCGTGGACGACGCCTTTGCAGTGGTGTCGACCGACGGCATTGCCGGCGTACCGGTCAAACTTGAAAACCGCCCCATCGGTAACACGGACAGCAAAGGCATGCTGTTGGTCACGCCGTTGCGCGCCTACCAGAACAATCAGTTGGCAATCGACCCAATGCGGCTGCCATCTGATGTGCGCATTGACCGCGTCAAAGCGTTGGCCACGCCTACTGACCGCGCTGGTACGCTGGTGCGCTTTGGCGTCACCCCCGTGCGCGCAGCCCTGATTACGCTGGTGGATGCCGTCGGCAAACCGCTACCGTTAGGCAGCTTGGTGCGCGTTCAGGGCAGCGACGGCCTGCAACCCGTGCTGGTTGGTTTTGACGGTGAAACTTACGTCGATACGCTGAACCTGCAGAATGTGCTGGACGTACAAACGCCGGCCGGGACTTGCCGTGTCAGCTTTGACTATCCCAAGCAGGGCAAGGGTATTGCGCAGATTGGCCCACTGCAATGTTTCACAGAGTCTGCGCGGTGAATATTTCATCTCGTCCATTTGTCGCGTGGACGATCTGGCTGCTAGGCGCAGTCTTTTCGGTACTGGGCAGTACTTCGGTGCATGCGCAAATCAGCTGCACGCCGTCCATGAGTGACCTCGTTTTCGGTACCGTTGATCCGTTGTCCAGCCTGACCAATGCAACTGCCACGCTGACCTTTAACTGCACCAATAGCAATAACAATTCGCGCGCCGCGACGCTGTGCTTCAGCATCGGCGAACCGGGCGGCGCCCAGACCAATCCCCGTCGGTTGAGCAGCGGAGCGAACTTTCTCAACTTCCAGCTCTACAGAGATTCGACCTATTCCACCGTTTGGGGCAGCACCTTCTTTGGCTCCAATACCCCGTTACAGGTCAATGTGACGGTCCCCGGCAAGAGCTCTGTCTCCGTTCCCGGTTCGGCCACTATGTACGGTCGGGTGTTGGCTGGCCAGACCAGCGCCGTTCCGGGCGCCTACACCCGCATTTATCAGAGCGGCGACACCGCTTTGAGGATCAACCAGAACAATAACAACACCGCTCCCGGAAGTTGTGGTAACACAGTGGGTGGTGCCTTTCCTTTTGATGTGAGCGCGACTGTCATCAAAAGCTGTACGGTGACTGCAGGTGCTGCATCCGACATCCAGATTGGTCCAGCCAGCGGCGTACCAGTGGACGCGGTCAACAGTTCTGGCACCAACAGCATCGGCGTGACCTGTTCGGGTGGAACCGCGTACTTCATTGGACTGAAACCCTCGAACAACAACACGGCTGGCTTGGGCGCCATGTCGGGCACCGGCGCGAATACCGACAAAGTGCCCTATCAGCTCAGGTCGGTCAGCGCTTCGGGGCCAATTTGGGGCAATACCGCCACTGCCACCTCCGTCGGCAATGGCGTGGCCGGTATTGGCACGGGCGTGGCGCAGTCGGTTCCTGTTTTTGCTGTCGCTCCCAGCGCCAACTTCACACCCGACAACTACTCCGACATCGTCACGGTCACCGTCAACTACTGATCCAATCCCCATGCAGCAGCCGTCCAATGTGTGCCCGGTGACCTATTTGCGTCAAACACCACAGCTGCTTGTGCCCCTGCTTGCCTGTTGCCTGCTATGGGCCATGCCAGTACAAAAGGTGCATGCAGCCGTTGTATGCACTGCAACCATGACTGATGTGAACTTCGGTAGTGTGGATCTGGTTGCGGGAGTGGGTTTGACTAGTAGTGGGACGCTGAACTACACCTGTACCAATGACGCTACCACCGCTACCAACGTTCGCGTGTGTTTCAACATTGGCGATGGCAATGAGAGTCTGGGGTTTTTCAATCCACGACGAATGAAGAGCGGAGCAAACATTCTGCAATTTCAAATTTTTCATACTTCAGGAAGCATTATTTGGGGCTCTACGGGCAATGGTACGGTGCCACTACCCTTCACCGCCAATTTTTCGATTCCTAGAAGAAGCGGCGGTGTCAACGGAAGTGTCTCGGGCTCGACCACCATGACCGGACAGGTGCTCAACGGGCAGGGTGCTGCCCCAGTTGGCAATTACCAGGATTTTTTCTCGGCCGCGGGCGGGCATACCTCGATCTCGTGGTCAGATGGTGGCACTGCGCCGACCAATTGCACGGGCACGACAAACGGAAACTTTCAGTTCACGGTCAAAGCTGCGGTTATTAAAAGTTGCACCGTCTCGGCCGGTGCTGCATCCGACATCCAGATTGGTCCAGCCAGCGGCGTACCAGTGGACGCGGTCAACAGTTCTGGCACCAACAGCATCGGCGTGACCTGTTCGGGTGGAACCGCGTACTTCATTGGACTGAAACCCTCGAACAACAACACGGCTGGCTTGGGCGCCATGTCGGGCACCGGCGCGAATACCGACAAAGTGCCCTATCAGCTCAGGTCGGTCAGCGCTTCGGGGCCAATTTGGGGCAATACCGCCACTGCCACCTCCGTCGGCAATGGCGTGGCCGGTATTGGCACGGGCGTGGCGCAGTCGGTTCCTGTTTTTGCTGTCGCTCCCAGCGCCAACTTCACACCCGACAACTACTCCGACATCGTCACAGTCATCGTTAACTACTGAAGTGCATTTGGACAGTGCCATAAACGCACTGAGAATTCGTTTGCAGGAGCCCTTGCATAAAATCGCCAAGGCATTTGCAATGCAAAAGGGAATTTTGATCAAGTAGCTGGTCAGTACGGCGCACCCCGAAAGCCCCTTGGCCCCACTGCAAGTCGTGGCAAGAATGTGCGGCAAGCGACATACACGGCGCGTCGTCGATGGTATCGTGGCTGGATGAAATGTTGCCTTCATCCGATCTACCGCAGTGAGCTGCGGCACAGTGCGCGCCCGATCGTTAGAAGGTGACCATGCACAAGCTTCTTACCCAGGGTTTTAGTAGTTTTCTGCGCCGACGGCGCACGAAACGGCACTTCGAGCGCCGACCGCTGCCGGGCTTGATGTCCACGCCGATAGGGGTGGCTGGCAGGAATGCGGGTGCGAAGGTTCCTGTTCCGCAGACCTCTGCCGCCGTGGGTCAAGACCTGCTGGCAGCCGCTGTTGGTGAACCCGCTGCTGCCCTTGCGCTACTCCAATCACAGATCGACGGATTGGCCACTGCGGAGGCGGCACGCCGTTTGACGCGTGACGGCCCCAACGAAATTCAGCACGAGCCGCCACTGCCCGCGTGGTTGCACTTGTGGCATTGCTACCTGAACCCTTTTAATGTGCTGTTGACCGCGTTGGCGGTGCTGTCCTTCCTGAGTGCGGATGCCAAGGCCACGGTGGTGATTGGCGCCATGGTGGCTTTGAGCACCGTTATCCGTTTTGTTCAAGAAGGCCGCTCACACCGCGCGGCTGAAAGTCTGCGCGCGATGGTCAGCAACACGGCCACGGTGATCCGCCGCGAGCCTGGCGCGCCCGCCACCGGTGAGGCAGGCAAACCGCAGGAGATTGCGCTGCGCGAACTGGTGGCCGGCGACATTGTGAGTTTGTCTGCGGGCGACATGATCCCCGCTGACTGCCGCATCCTGAAAGCGCGCGACCTGTTCGTCGCCCAGTCGGCGATGACGGGGGAATCTCTGCCGGTCGAGAAGTTTGTGCAATCCAAACAGGCCGGTGACGCGGCCGAACCATCCAGTGGGCTACTGGCCCAGCGCAACCTGCTGTTCATGGGCACCAACGTCGTCTCGGGTACGGCCCAGGCGCTGGTGGTGGCCACTGGCGGGCGAAGCTACTTTGGCACGCTGGCGGCCCATGCCGCAGCCTCCGAGACCACGCCCAACGCTTTTCAGGCGGGGGTGAACAGCGTGAGCTGGCTACTGATCCGTTTTGCCGCCGTGATGGTGCCGATCGTCTTTCTTGTCAACGGTTTCACCAAGGGCGACTGGTTGGAGGCATTTCTGTTTGCGCTCTCGGTGGCCGTTGGCCTGACGCCCGAGATGCTGCCGATGATCGTCACCAGCACCTTGGCCAAGGGGGCCGTGCTGCTGTCTCGAAAAAAGGTGGTTGTCAAGCGGCTGGATGCCATCCAGAACTTCGGCGCGATGGACATTCTGTGCACCGACAAAACCGGTACGCTGACGCAAGACAAGATCGCCCTGGCGCGCCACGCCGACGCCTACGGCCAAGACACCGACGAGGTGCTGAACTTTGCCTATCTCAACAGTTTCTACCAAACCGGACTGAAAAATCTGCTCGACCATGCCGTGCTGGACCATGTCGAGCTCGCCACCGAGCTGAAGCTCAAAGACGCCTACCGCAAGATTGACGAGATTCCTTTCGATTTTGAGCGCCGGCGCATGTCAGTGGTGGTGGCCACACTCGAAGGCGGGCAGGAGCAGCACCACGAGCTGATCTGCAAGGGCGCGGTGGAAGAGGTGCTGGCCATCTGCACCCATGTGCGCACCCAGGATTCGCTTGATGCCAGCCTGGACGGCGAGCGGGTAATGCCCACACTGCCTTTGGATGCCGCGATGCTGGCGCGTACCAAGGCCGTTACTGCCGGCCTGAATGCCGAAGGGCTACGCGTGGTGGCGGTGGCGGTGAAAACGCTGCCGCCCGACCAGGCGGTGTACTCGGTGGCCGACGAATCGGGCCTGACGCTGATCGGCTACATAGCCTTTCTTGACCCGCCCAAAGAGTCTGCCGCACCCGCCTTGAAGAAGCTGGCGGCGCATGGCATCACCGTCAAGGTGCTGACAGGCGATAACGATCTGGTGACGGCGCAGGTCTGCCGCCAGGTGGGCTTGCCTAGTGCTGCTGGTGACAAGGTGATGCTCGGCTCGGACGTTGAGGCGCTGAGCGACGCGGCGCTGCAGGCGGTGGCGCTCTCGCACAACATCTTCGCCAAGCTGACGCCCTTGCACAAAGAGCGCATCGTTCGAGCGTTGCGTGCCAGCGGGCACGTGGTGGGCTTCATGGGCGACGGCATCAACGATGCACCAGCGCTGCGTGCGGCGGACATTGGTATCAGCGTGGACAGTGCGGTCGACATCGCCAAGGAGGCGGCCGACATCATCCTGCTGGAGAAAAGCCTGTTGGTCCTGATTGAGGGCGTGGTGGAAGGCCGCACCACCTTCTGCAACATGCTGAAATACATCCGCATGACTGCCAGTTCCAACTTTGGCAATGTGCTCTCGGTGTTGGTGGCCAGCGCATTCCTGCCATTTTTGCCCATGCTGCCGCTGCAGTTGCTGGTGCAAAACCTGCTGTACGACATTGGCCAGACCGGCATCCCATTTGACAACGTAGACCCGGAACTGGTCACCCAGCCGCTGAAGTGGAACCCGGCCGACATTGGTCGCTTCATGGTCTTCTTCGGGCCGATCAGCTCGCTGTTTGACATCATCACCTTTGCCATGATGTGGTGGGTTTTCAGTGCCAACAGCGTGGCGCAGCAAGGGCTGTTCCAGTCAGGGTGGTTTGTGGTGGGTCTGCTAACGCAGACGCTGGTGGTGCACATGGTGCGCACGCCCAAGATACCGTTTGTGCAAAGCCGTGCCGCCGCGCCTTTGATGGTGATGACGCTGGCCATCATGGCTGTGGGCCTGTGGCTACCGCTGGGGCCGCTGGCAAGCTACTTCAAGCTGCAGGCGCTGCCACTGGCCTACTACGGTTGGCTGGTGGCGATCTTAGTCGGCTACAGTGTGCTCACTACGCTGATGAAGCGCCTGTACATCCGGCGCTTCGGCTGGCAGTGAGGGACGTACGTTGTCGCACGAGCCGCGTGACGAGTTACCGTAGCCATAACGTTTTAAACACACACCAGGACATTCATCGTGAAACACCGTGCTGAAAATCATCGAAGCGACCGTATCGGCTGGTTGCGCGCTGCGGTGCTTGGTGCCAATGACGGCATTGTGTCCACCGCCAGCCTGGTGCTGGGCGTGGCGGCTGCTGGTGCAGACCATCGCACTTTGCTGTTGACAAGCGTCTCCGGTTTGATTGCCGGAGCCATGTCGATGGCAGCAGGCGAATTCGTTTCGGTCCATTCGCAGGCGGATACCGAGAACGCCGACTTGGCGCGCGAGCGGGCTGAGCTGAAGTCTGACCCGGCGGGTGAGCAGCGTGAGCTGGCGGGCATCTACGTGGGTCGTGGCCTGGACCGTCCCTTGGCGGATCAGGTGGCCAAGCAACTGATGGCGCATGACGCGATCGGCGCGCACGCACGCGACGAACTGGGTTTCTCTCCTACCACCGCTGCGCGACCGATCCAGGCTGCGCTGGCCTCGGCGGCCAGCTTTTCAGTAGGCGCAGTGCTGCCGATTGGCGTCGTGCTGGCGGTGGAGCCTACGAACCTGATCATCTGGGTCTCGGTCACTTCACTGGTGTTCCTGGCTGGGTTGGGCGCAGTATCGGCGCGGGCCGGCGGCGCGAACATGGGCAAGGGTGCCTGGCGCGTCGCGTTCTGGGGTGCCATTGCGATGGCTGTCACCGCCGGTGCGGGGGCATTGTTCGGGGCGGTGGCTTGAGCGCCCATGCAGGTATCTTGTGCACTTTTTGAAATTTCATAAAAGGATAGATATGCGAGCGAATCACCGAGTACCGGGAGTGTTGCAGCGTACACGGGCGCTTTGGATTGTCTGCATCGCAGTAATCGCATTGGTCGCGTGCGCTGTGCCGGGGTCGCCACCATCAGTGCCTGCAGCTGCCAATCGGGCCATGCCCGCCGGTTTTGTACATTTGGCAGCGTTGGCGCCCGACGTCATTCAGGACATGCGTTACCACGGCCCCGATAATTTTGTTGGCCGCCCGGTTGCCGCCTATGAAACCGCGACGTGCATCCTGAGTGAACCCGCCGCTCGCGCCCTGCAGGCGGCCCAAGCCGAACTGCGTCCGCAGGGCATGACGCTGAAGGTGTTTGACTGTTACCGCCCCCAAGCGGCAGTAGACGACTTTGTGAGATGGGGTCGCGACCTGTCAGACCAAAAAACCAAATCGGTGTTTTATCCGGATGTGCCCAAAGAAGAACTGTTTCAGCGCGGCTACATTGCTGAAAAATCTGGCCACAGCCGTGGCAGCACGGTCGACCTGACCGCCGTGGTGCTGAACGCGCAGCGTGCCAGCCAAATCGTGCGTGGACCACTGGCCGACGGCATGGATGTAGACATGGGTACGCCGTTCGACTGGTTTGGCATGCAATCGCACACCGACAACCCTACACTGTCACCCGACATTCAGCACAACCGCCACTGGCTGCGCGCCCTGCTGCAACGCCACGGATTTCGCAATTTGCCTGAGGAGTGGTGGCACTACACGCTGCAGCCTGAGCCGTACCCCGAGCGCTACTTCAACTTCAGCGTGCGCTTAATCACCACAGGGTCAGCCTATGTTTTTCGACTACACCAGCAGCCGCGCCGCATTGCGCGGCTCGCACATGGCACTGGTGGGTATGGTGGTGCTGACCGGTTTGGCACTGCTGCATGTGAGCACTGCGGAGCGTGCCTGAGTTAGTTTTGATGAGACGGATGAAGGAACTGCCATGACGATTCGTCGACGCACTATTTTGCTTTCCACTGTAGCGACGGCCACCGCCGGATGGCCCCAGCTGGGCGTTGCACAGGCGGCTGGGCCGGTGGGTGATTTTCTGGCGTTGTCTGCGCGCCTGACGGGGTTTCCGGTTTCGGCTCTGAGCGCTGGCGTCGGTGCAATGTTGCTGAAATCGTTTCAGGCGCAAGGTGCACAGCCGGGGCCGGGCCAACTCGCTGCGAACACGACACGGAGCCCGGCACTAGACGCAGAAATCATTGCCGCCTGGTATAGCGGTGTGAGCCAAACAGCGGCTGGCCCGGTGGTTGTCACACATGACGAAGCACTGGTCTGGCACAGCGCAGATTTTCTGCACCCCCCCGGCCAATGCGGCGGTGCATTTGGCTACTGGTCCAACCCTCCAGCCACGGCGTGAGCAACTGATATGACAACTCCCTTTTCTGCAGATGTTCTTGTCGTGGGCTCTGGCGTTGCCGGTGCGCTGGTCGCTGCCAAGCTGGCCGCCACCGGTGTGAAGGTCTGCATCATGGAGGCCGGTGCGCCGGTAAACCGCACCGAAGCCGTGCAGACCTACTGGAAGGCACTGATCAAGGTGCCGGAGTCTGCCTACCCACCCGTGCCGCAAGCCATGCACCCGCTGACGCACGAGCCCAAGGGCTGGTACCAGCAAAGCGGGCCAGATTTGTTCAAGAGCACGTATTTGAAACTGGTGGGCGGTACGACGTGGCATTGGCTGGGCACCTGTTTGCGCCTGTTGCCATCCGACTTTGCGCTGCACACACGCTATGGTCGCGGGTTAGATTGGCCGATTTCCTACGCGCAGCTGGAGCCGTTTTATGGTCAGGCTGAACAGGAGCTCGGCGTGTCGGGTGATGATGCGGACGACCTCGGTTCACCGCGCAGCAGCGCTTTTCCGATGGCCAAAATTCCGCCGTCTTACCTGGACACCGTGATGGGCCGGGCATTGGAAGACAGTCCGTATCAGGTCCGGTCAACACCGCAAGCTCGCAATTCCGAATTTCGTGATGAACGCATGGCCTGCTGCGGCAGTTCCAGTTGCATCCCGGTGTGCCCGGTGCAGGCAAAATACGACGCCACAGTGCATGTGGGTAAAGCGGTTGCGGCGGGTGCGGTGCTGCTAGAGCGCAGTACGGCGGTGCAGTTGGATGTCGGTCCCGACGGACTTATTTCGTCTGTGCGCTTTCGGCGCTGGGACAATAGCGAAGGGGTGTTTCGCGCTAGGGTGGTCGTGCTGGCCTGCAACGCCATTGAGACACCGCGCCTGCTGCTGGCCTCAAAGAATCCGGCCATGCCCAACGGTGTTGCCAACAGCTCCGACCAGGTCGGTCGCAACCTGATGGATCACCCCGTGCAGCTTTCCTGGGCCTTGTCCAAAGAGCCGGTGTATCCCTACCGGGGTCCGCTCTCTACCTCGGGCATTGAAAACCTGCGCGACGGCGCGTTTCGCCAGCAGCGCAGTGCCTTCCGCATTGAAATCGGCAACGATGGATGGTCATGGCCAACAGGCGCCCCTGGCAGCACCGCTGCAGACTTCGCAAAGCAAGGGCTGCAGGGCCAGGCCATCAAGACGGCCACGGCAGATGCGGCTTCGCGTCATATGCGCATCGCCTCCCTGATGGAGCAAGAGCCCGACCCGGACAATCGCGTGAGCCTGGACAAGAGCGCACGGGACATGTACGGCGTGCCACTGCCGCACATTGCGTATAGCGTCAGTGAGTATGTGAAGAATGGCATGGTGGAGGCCCGCCGCGCCCACACGGACATTTTCGCGCGCATGCAGGCGACCGGGCTTGAGCATGCACCGACCTTTTTCGGCGCCGGTCACATCATGGGCACGACGCGCATGGGTGCAGACCCCCGGACCTCCGTCGTAGATGCATCCTTGTGCAGCCATGATCACCGCAATTTGTTCATGGTCGGTGCGGGGGTATTTCCAACCACCGGAACGGCCAATCCGACCTTGACGATTGCTGCTCTCAGCCTGCGCGCGGTGAGCGCCATACAAGACAGCCTGCGCTGACTCAGTTGATCGCTCACAACCCTATTGAGCCATTCGCGCCAAACCTCCGGATTTGTATCCCTGCTTTTGCACAACCTGCTGTGGCATCTGAGCTCTTTACTTAAATGCTATGGTGTTTGTAGCAACAAATTGAATGGAGACGAGGGCTAGAGCCAATATTCACTCACACCCCGTGGCAAGATCAACTATTTGGGACCTAGGCCCCCCGCGCCGGGCCAGGCGCTGGGGCCGACACGGGTCAGGTTCATCTCGAAGGTCTGGTGTGGTGGTTTACCTTCGGCCAAATATTCCCCAATTTCCTTGTAGGTGTCGCCCTTTACAACGGCCGTATATCGAATGGTCGCGTTAGGCCCGGCTGGGATGGTCCAAACGTATCCATCTGGCTTGGGTGTCAGTACGAATTCGCCCTGATGTCCCTGCGCCCAAGAGGTCAGCGTCCACGTTTTGGTCGTGGGATCGAACGCCAACACACCAAAGGCGTTAAACCCGGTGCTGCCATCTGCGTTGTAGCCGCGCCCTTCGATCAGCTTGATGGAGCCGTCCAGCAACGGGCCAATGCGCTCGGTTTGGGTAATGTCATGGCGCTTACCGTCGCGTCCCAGCGTCCAGGCACTGCCGCGCCATTCGCCATCCATAAAGGCCATGGTTTTGAGTGCGTCCTTCTGCGCGTTGAGCGTGGCCGCTAGGTCAGGCCCACCCTGTGCATAAGCGCTCGGTAGCGCCAAGCAGGCCTGTAGAACGAAGCCAATGCAGCCGAGAACAAACGAGTTTTTTTTCATGACAAGTCTCCGTGGGTTAAAGAAGGGGCAAGGAAACGGGTTCAGGGGGAGGTACCGTCCAAAATACTCCGCAGCTGTTCGACATAGACCGCAAACCCGCGCCGGCCCTGGCGGGTGAGTTGTATCCGGGTACGCGGTTTTTGCCAACAAAGTCTTTTTCAATGGCCACATGACCCGCAGTTTTCAGCGTGCCCAAGTGGGCACCGAGGTTGCCGTCGGTAGCACCCACAATGGCCTTGAGGGCTACGAAGTCAATAAACTCGCCGTCGGGGCAGGCATTGAGTGCAGCCATAATTTTGAGGCGTATTGGTTGGTGGATGACGCTGTCGAGTTCAGCCATGTCATGCGCGACGCAGCCAGAAACCCACGGCAACGAGTCCGCCACCGCCGGCCATGCCCATCCACAGGTTAAATTGGGCGTCAGCCCAGAAAAACGCAGCCAGTGCAATACATGCCACCAGGCCCCCAATCACTACCAGCCGCCAGCCGGCCCAAATGCCAAACAGCGCATAGGCTGCGGCAAAAACCAGGGTGATAAACGTGGCCACCTGTTGCCCGGACTGCGGCGCAAGCACCGAAAAACTGGCCGCAACAAAGGCTGCCACCACGGCCACGGCGGCCATGAGCCGCCAAGCGCCATGGTGGCGGGCTGTGATCGGACGGGCCCGCATGATGCGCCATGAGCCAAGTATGCCGATGACATCACTGACGCTCCAGATCACACCCATGTGGTTTGGATAGAAATTGCACAGCCCATAAGCCAAGGCCCAGCAGCAGCCCCACAGGATAAAAAAAGGCGCAGCGCGGCGATACCGGAGCAGGATTGCGCTGTGGCGGCTGGCATCTTCGATTGACCGGAGCGCTGCACCGGCTTGTTCGGGGGTGATGGTCATGTGGTCTGGCATGGTTGGCAAATCATATGCTCTATTGGACAGAGTACTCTATTTTATTTCTTAGGCGCCTGCCTGACCATCCCAAAGCAGCGAAAAGCTATCTCTATCATCGTGCCGCACTCAATTTTGAGGCCCTGGCGGATAACACCGTGGACGGCAAAATTTGGATGTACTATGGGCTCCACGGTTCACGATCGGAGTCACCATGGCAGCACCTGTCACGAGGTACGTGGCCCACATAGGCTTCGCGCTTGCGATGCTGGTGATTCTAGTTATGGGCGGGACGCTCTATGCAGTGAGCCAAAGCCAATTGGAGTCCTCGCGGTGGGGCAACCATAGTCAAGAAGTGTTGCGCGCTTTGACCGACATCGATGCCTCAGTCAGTGCGGCGGAATCTGCGCAACGCGGCTACCTTCTGTCGGGCAACGAAATATTCTTGACCGAACGCGATCGCACCATCGGCAAAGCCAACACCTCAGTGCAATTTGTCAAGAAGATGACAATGGATAACGCCAAGCAACGCGGCAAGATGCCATTGCTGGAGGACATGGTCGCCAAGCGGTTTGCGATCATGCATGACGATGCCGGGCTGCGGCGCATCCAGGGCCAGGCAGTGGATCAGACGACTGCCGTGTCCGACATCGGCAAACAGACCACGGAGAAGGTCTTTGAAATAACCGAAGCACTGCGCCAGGAGGAGCTTGACCTGTTGAAGTTGCGCCATGCAACTGCGGAACATCTTCAGGACATCACTTTGTTCGTGCTGCTAGGCAGCACGTTGATCGGCATGCTGGTCCTGATTCCGGGATACCTGGGTTTTTCTCACCAAGCACGTGTGCGCGCGCAGATCGAAAACAGGCTGCGAGCGATGGCCGACAGTCTGCCTGGTGCCATGTACCAGTTGCGGCAATCCCCATCTGATCTGTCAGAGATCACTTTTTCCAGTGTCAATCTACGCAGTGTCCATGGGATCGCGGCGAGCCATGGCACGGAGGATACGCCGGGATGGGATGAGATTGTGGGTGCCATTGACGACCGAGACAAAACGGACTTCCTCGCAACTTTAGACGATGCCAAGAAGAACCTTTCTGCTTTTCAACACGATTACCGGGTCAAGCGTGGCGACAACACCGACAAGTGGCTGCACCAGGAAGCTTCACTTCAGCGGGAAAGCGATGGCAGTATCGTCATGAACGTGTATGTGGCCGACATTACCGGGAAAAAACGAATGGAATTGGCATTGCAGGAAGCCAAGGAAGCGTCCGATTCGGCGAGCCGCGCCAAGAGTACGTTTCTTGCGACCATGAGCCATGAAATTCGAACACCCATGAACGGTGTCCTCGGAATGCTGGAGTTGCTGAGCCTGACTCGGCTCGATGCCGAGCAATACACGTCGCTGGCCATTGTGCGCATGTCCAGTAAGTCCTTGCTGCGCATCATTGATGACGTCCTGGATTTTTCAAAGATTGAGGCCGGCAGGATGGAAGTTCGCCCTGAAGTGGTATCGATCGAGGATCTGATCGGAGATGTTCACAACATCTTTTCAGGAAACGCCAGCAGCCTTGGCTTGTTGATCAAGCGCAATGTAGACCCGCATATCAGCCCTGCCGTGTGGGTAGACCCCACGAGGCTGCGTCAAATTCTCAACAACTTCGTCAGCAATGCACTCAAATTCACGTCGCAAGGCGTCATCGAGGTCAAGGCAGAACTGATCGATCAGGCGAACAACTCTGAGCGTGTGCGATTTTCGGTGGTGGACAAGGGCATCGGAATTTCGGAAGAAGACCAAAAGCGCTTGTTTCAGCCTTTTATCCAGATCGAAAACAAGGTGGCCCCACGGATGGGTGGTACCGGATTGGGCCTTACGATCTGTCGACGGCTCGCTGATCTGATGGGCGGTTCGGTCGAAATGCAAAGCGAGCTTGGCAAAGGCACGACCATGTTTCTCACACTGTGGTTGCCGACGGCTGATGCCAAGGACTTGCCAGGCCGCGATAGCCGTGCCGACCGCGATTGGCTTAGCACTACAACAAGTATGCGGCGTGCCGCGCCCAATGCGAAACAGGCACAAGCGGAGGGAACCTTGGTGCTGGTGGCCGACGACCACTCCACCAACCGGGCCGTACTGATGCGCCAGGTGCATGCGCTGGGTTATGCGGCCGAGAGCGCCGTGCACGGGGTCGACGCCTTGGAAAAATGGAAGTCGGGGCGCTATGGACTGTTAATCACTGATTGCAACATGCCGGAAATGGACGGCTACGATTTAACCCGCCGAATCCGTGAGATTGAAGCCAGTACCGGCAAGGCCCGCACTCCCATCATCGCCTGTACCGCCAATGCATTGGACGGCGAAAACGAAAAATGCATGGCAGCCGGGATGGACGACTATATGGTCAAGCCCGTCGAGTTATCCGAGATTTTGAAGAAGCTCGATCAGTGGCTTCCCATACCGCACGAACATGGACCATCTGAGGGAATCGTTGGTAAACCAACGTACGCGACGGTGGGCAATGGCGTGTTTGATCCAACGGTGTTGGTAGCCGTTGCCGGTGGAGATGCTGCAGACGAACGCCATATACTCAAGGACTTTCGGCGTGCTGCCGTTGAAGACATTGCCCTGCTAAGACTCGCGGTTGAGAACAGCGATATGGCCCAGTTGACTATTGCTGCGCATCGGATCAAGGGTGCCAGCGCAATGGTGGGCGCCATCGGACTGGCAGCCGTCGGCGAGCGCTTGGATAAGGCCAGTCGAGCCAATGATTGGACGACAGTCCTGGGCAACATGGGTGCGTTTGACAAGGAGTGGGAAAAGCTCAATGCCTTCCTCACGAATGTGATAGAGCAGACTTAAAATTGGGCAGATAAAAAATAGTGAGGAGGGAGCGATGGCAATCGCGAGGTTGAACTTTCTGGTTGTTGAAGACCATGACTTTCAGCGAAAAATGCTGGTCAGAATCCTGCACGGAATTGGCGCAAACGCGATCTATGAAGCGAAGGATGGTGTGGGCGCTTTGGCAATTCTGCAGGAGCCCGGCAAGCCCGTCGACATTATCATCAGCGACCTGGACATGCCAGGCATGGATGGAATGGCCTTTGTTCGCAACTTGGGGGAAAGTGGCGTTCGCGTCTCCATTATTCTCGCCAGCGCGCTCGATCGCAATCTGCTTGCATCCATTCAAACCATGGCAGAAGCCTACGGGATCAATTTGTTGGGTGTGCTGGAAAAGCCCCTTACGCCTGACAAGTTGCTCCCCATCATCGCACGGCACAGCATACTTGCGAGCCAGCTACCGCACCGCACAAGCCCAGTGTTTACTTTGGAGGAAATACTTGCAGGGCTGAGGGATGGCGAATTCGAGCCGTACTACCAACCCAAGATCGAAATGGCGACCCGCCGAGTCTCAGGCGCCGAATCGCTGGCGCGATGGAACCACCGTCAATACGGGCTAGTTGCACCTTGCGACTTCATTCCAACGCTTGAGCTGCAAGGAAAGATCGGTACGCTGACCGAGACCATGGTCGAGAAGACTGCAGCATTTCGCCGGACCTGGGCGGCCCACGGCATAGACGGATCCGTCTCCATCAACCTGTCGATTCGATCCCTGGTGGATGTGCGCACCGCCGATCATGTGATCGAACTCGTACGCGCACACCATGTCGAACCGCGCGATGTCGTGGTGGAGGTGACAGAGTCGGCATTGACCACAGATGTGGGCCATACGCTGGAAAACCTTGCACGATTGCGCATGAAAGGATTCGGCTTGTCGATTGACGACTACGGAACGGGCTACTCTTCCATGCAGCAACTCATCCGCATTGCGTTTACCGAGCTCAAGATTGATCAGTCGTTTGTGGCCAATGCGAGCAGACAAGAATCCGCCAGAGTCATACTGGAAGCCAGCCTGGGAATGGCCAGGAAACTCAATATCTGCTCCGTTGCCGAAGGAGTGGGAACCCAAGCGGACTGGGACATGTTGCGGCAGTTGGACTGCCATACCGTGCAGGGGTACCTGATTGCCCGACCGATGCCTTCCGAGGAATATCTGGACTGGGTAAAGGATTGGAATAGATCCATCTGAGTTTTGGGGCAATACAGTAATCGCATGGTTGGAGGGTTTGATTGTTCCCACGCCCAACATGTCGCCTGCTCTTCAACTACCTGCCGGGGTTTGTAATTACTATCAATTCAGTAGCTGCCAACGTAATGGATACGAGGGCTAGCGGCCAATTTTATCAACAAAAGTTTTAGTGCCCATTTTGGCTGATCCTAATCACCCTGCCAACCTAGCTGGCCGCGTAAAGGTCCAGAGCGTAGCCTGGCTCCAGAATCCAGACACTGTGCGCGTGCAGCCGCTATGAAATGCTTTGCCAGAGTCGTGAAGCTGTTGGTGGCTCTGCTGCTCTTGCCCGTGTCGGCTTGGGCGCAACAGGGCTGGAGCGTTCAGCACTTTGCGCTGCAACTGCAACCCCGGTTTGAAACCAAGACCATTGTCGGCAGCCTGCAGGTGGTAGGTGGCTACAGCGTTTTCAACCAGCCAGTGGACTCCCTGCCCGGATGCCCCCTCGGTGCGCGCCAGTTTGATGCTGGCCCTGGTTTTGCCATCCCAATTGGTCAGTGTGGGCAATGGCAATCCGCGTGCGCCGTTGCAGCAGCCAGCCGACGATGAACAGATCGAAGCTGCACCGACCAAATACAAAGGCCTCAAAGACGCCGGCTTGGACCGCCCACTGGTGTTTCCTGACTGGGATGCCCCAACTGCAGCCGACCGTTCACTGGTCTACGACAAGGGCACACTGGTCGTCCACGAACTGCGCAAGCTGATGGGAGAAGAACGATTCTGGAAGGGGTTTGCCCGCTACACACGCACGCACTGGGGCCAATCGGTTGAAACTGCAGACTTCCAGCGGGCTATGGAGGCATCCAGCGGTATGGACCTAAGCGCCTTCTTCCGACGCTGGGTTTACTTGCAGGACTAAAGCCGCTTACCCCCTTCACCGTAAAACTCAACGGCCTCAGCCGCGACCGTAGTGTTCTTGCGGCCCGGGTAGCTCAGCCAGGTCATTGCAATGTTCAGGTCCTCGACCAAGGTTGCGGCTTCAAGCTTCATGCCATTCTCCAGCTCCAGGGTCTTGGTGGTATGGGCGTCCTTGATCAGGGTCAGGTCGTATCCGCGTTCCAACGCGCCGTAGGCCGTTGCACGGATACACCAGTTGGTGGCGCAGCCTGCCAGGACGATATGGGTGACACCCAGCTTGGCCAATTCTTCGTCTAGCGGTGTGTGTTCGAAACAAGAGTTGAACTGCTTGTGGAGTAACCGCTCATCCGCGGCGGGTATCAATTCGGGTACCCACTGCCAACCGGGGCTGTCTTTAACTAGATCGTCATCCGCATGCTGCACCCAGACTATTGGCACTTTTTGGGCGCGCGCGCGTTTGACGGATAACGCCACATTACCAATGACGCGGGGTGCTTCCCACGCACCCTTGACGACGTTGACCTGCACGTCAACGACGAGCAGAACAGACTTGTTACCACTGCGAATGCTTGCCATGGTGATGTACCTCCCAGTAAATAGTTGAAAGTATGGCTTGCAAGTGTGCGTTACAGCACAGTGTTTTAGCGCGCCAGCGTGCACCATGGGGTCTATTGGATCACGCCATGGGTAGCCAAAAAGTTCTAATTAAATTGGCCTATAGCCCTCGTGGAATATACGTAGATAGCTATAAAAATAATAGTAAATGATTGAGGAGAATTCCATGTTAACGATACCGTTCAAAGCTACCGAAGAATCCCCTTGGTTTGCGTTTGCTGGCTCGCTGGTTGTGGTGGGCATGCTGGTACTTTTCTATTCGGTTGTCAGTGGTGCGGTGCAAGCTGGCGAGTTGCGGCGGCAGGCCCAGGCAAGCCAAACTACGGCGACGTTGCGCTGCAATGCCTTGCCAAACTGGAGCGATAAAAATGATTGCCTAAAGGAAATGGGTACGAAGGTGTCTGCGCAACAGTCACCCCTGTTTGCATCCAGATAGCCGTGAACTGGGCCTGCCCTGTCTAGCGCGGCATGTCGTAAACCAGCTTGGCGATCGTGCCGCGCCAGTAGGGCAAGCGACCTCTGGGTGTCAGCCAGGCCACTTCCCCCTCTTGCGGCACCCGCATGCCGTCGTGCTCCGCATAATTGAACAAGCGCACTTCCCAGGGCATGGGCACCATTGCACCGTTGAGCAGGGCGCTGCGCTCTGTGCTGCTGATGCGTTCTACAAAGCCAACCGCATCAAATGCGAACAACAGGCTTACCGTCAGTGGGCCATCGGTCAATGTGGCCTTGGCAGAATGTGCATCGACAGCCTCCCACTGCACGCCTTGGCTGGGCAGCAAGGCCGTGGGGTACCACACGCTCTCGGCGAAATAGCGGATCAGCTCGCCGCGCGCAATGTCAGTATTGCCTTCGCTGCTGCCCACATCCACCAGTCCCAACACCGAAGGCTGCAAGCTGCCAACGCCGGCCACATAGGCGTCCACTACGCGCACCGTGATTCCGGGCGACACCGTGATGGCCGCGTCCCACACAAAGCCCGGACGCTTGGTCGCCACCCGTTGGCGTGCAGTAAATGGCTCCCACTGAGGGGTCTGGGGATCGCTGCTGCGGTTGAAGCTGCCGGTCTGCTCCAGATAGAGCCCGCGCACAATAGGCTGGTTTGGGTTCAACGCCAGCGACAGGTATCGACGCACCACGGGCGGCAAGTTCTTCAATTCTTCGTCGTCGTAGCGCTGGGAATGCGTTTGCGGTGTAGCAGCCGCTAGCGCCTGCATGCGCGCATCGATATTGCGGCTCCAACGTGCGTTGCCACTTAGCCCCACGATCAAGGACACCACCGCCAGAGCGACAACCCCGCGCACTATCCACTTCAGCGCAGCCCACTTTCTTTGGGGATGTGCGGGTGTGTAGCTGGGCACCACAAAGTCGGCCAAGACTGGATTAGAGGTGGTTTTCGGCAATTCGCTGTCTATCGTCATGTTTGTGTGGTTCTGTTTAAACCATATTTTGCGGTGCCACCCAGGCATCAAAATCCGTGCCACTGACCGTCCCCAACGCCAGCGCCGCCTCGCGCAGCGTCGTGCCGTGCTGGTGTGCATACTTGGCAATTTCAGCCGCCTTGTCGTAGCCGATATGCGGGTTCAGTGCCGTCACCAACATCAATGAATTTTCCACCAGTGCGGCAATGCGTGTGCGGTCAGGCTCCAGCCCTTGTGCGCAATGGTGGTCGAAGCTGGTCATGGAATCACACAGCAGGCGCACGCTTTGCAGGAAGTTATGGATGATCAGGGGCTTGAACACATTCAGCTCAAAGTTGCCCATGGCGCCACCGATGCCCAACGCCACGTCGTTGCCCATTACCTGGCAACACACCATGGTGAGTGCCTCGCATTGGGTAGGGTTGACCTTGCCGGGCATGATGGAGCTGCCGGGTTCATTCTCAGGCAGCCGTAACTCGCCCAAACCGCCGCGTGGACCGCTGGCCAGCCAGCGCACATCGTTGGCGATCTTCATCAAGGCAACGGCCAAGGTCTTCAAGGCACCATGGGCACTGACCAATGCGTCGTGTGCGGCCAACGCTGCAAAGCGGTTGTCGGCGCAACGCAATGCCAAGCCGGATTCCTGCGCCAGCCGCTGTGCCACGCGCGCGCCGAATTCGGGATGGGTATTAAGCCCCGTGCCTACGGCGGTGCCGCCCACGGCCAGCTCCAGCAGGGCATCCAGGCTGCGTTCTATGCACGCCTGTCCGTGCACCAGTTGTGCGACCCAGCCCGACATTTCCTGGCCCAAGGTAATAGGCGTGGCGTCTTGCAAATGGGTGCGCCCCATTTTAACGATGGTGGCAAATGCTTCAGCCTTGGCAGTCAGCGTAGATTGCAGCGCGCCCAGCGCCGGCAACAGGTCGTGAGTGAGTCCGGCAAGCGCGGCGACGTGCATGGCAGTGGGAAAAATATCGTTGGACGACTGGCCCATGTTGACGTGGTCGTTGGGGTGGACCAGGCGGTCCATGCCGCGTTGGCCGCCTAGTATCTCGGAGGCGCGATTGGCCAGCACCTCGTTCATATTCATATTGGTTTGCGTGCCGGAGCCCGTTTGCCAGATGGACAGCGGGAAGGCGTGCGCATGCTGGCCTGCCAGCACCTCATCTGCAGCCTGAACAATGGCATTGGCAATCGCTGTATCCAATAAACCCAGCTCACTGTTCACATGCGCGGCAGCGCGCTTGGTACTTGCCAGTGCGTACAGTAGCGCCTGCGGCATGCGCTCGGTGGAGATCGCAAAATGCAGTAGCGAGCGCTGGGTTTGTGCGCCCCACAGTGCGTCGTTACTGACGGCTATCTCGCCCATGGAATCGTGTTCCATGCGCTGGTCTTGGCTGGCGGTTGAGGCTGTAGTCATGGTAGGCGGTATTCCTTCTGCTCTTTAGGCAACCGCTAAACCGTAAACGCATTGCGCCGGTTGGGTGGTTGTTCCGATTTTGGCAAATCTTCCAGCAGACCGCCAGCTGCGCATTTGGGGTTGCAAGCAAAGCCTGTGGGTACTGTCAAACCTGGGTTTCCCCTGAGAGCACTTGCGGTATGCTGGAAACCTCTTTCAATAAGACAGGAGATATTACGATGCGATTGATTCAAAAGGTGAGTCTAGGACTGGGCTTGAGTGTGGCCTTGGTCGCCGGTGCGGCCCATGCTCAACAGCAATTTATCAACGTACTGACCGGCGGGCAAAGCGGTGTCTACTACCCCATGGGTGTGGCACTGTCCCAGATCTATGCCAAGGCCATTCCCAACGTGCGCGCTACCGCACAGGTTACCAAAGCGTCTGCCGAAAATCTGAACTTGTTGCAGGCCGGGCGTGGCGAGCTCGCGTTGGCCTTGGGTGATTCTGTGTCTGACGCCTGGCGAGGTGATGCCGAGGCTGGCTTTGCCAAACCGCTGGACAAGCTGCGCGGCCTGTCTGCCACCTACAACAATTACATCCAGATCGTGGCCAGTGCCGAGTCAGGCATCAAAACGCTGGCTGACCTTAAAGGCAAGCGCGTGTCGGTGGGAGCCGCCAAGTCGGGCACCGAACTCAATGCCCGTGCCATTTTCAAAGCAGCGGGATTTAGCTATGCAGACTTGGCCAAGGTGGAGTACCTGGCGTTTGGCGAATCGGTCGAGCTGATGAAAAACCGCCAGCTGGATGCGACATTGCAGTCAGCCGGATTGGGCGTGGCCTCCATCCGCGACTTGTCTACCGCGATCAAGATCGTAGTGGTTCCCGTGCCGGCTGACGTAGTGGCCAAGGTGGGTGACGCGGCGTACCAAAACGCCATCATTCCTGCCAACACCTATGGCGGTCAGACGGCGGATGTAGCCACGGCTGCTATCCCCAACTTCCTGGTCACCCATTCTGGCGTGTCCGACGAGTTGGCCTACCAAATGACCAAGACGATGTACGAGAACCTTGACACGCTGTATGCAGCCCACAATGCAGCGAAGGCCATCAAGCGCGAGAACGCGGTTAAGGGCATGCCCATTCCCCTGCACCCCGGTGCACAGCGCTACTACCGCGAGGTGGGCTTGATCAAGTAAGCCCCATACTTGTTGTCTCCTGAATCGGCCGCACCATCCATGCGGCCGATTCTGTTTGCTATTTGAAGAGGTCCGCATGTCGCAAGCCCCTACCGTTCCCGACGAAGCCGTCCATGCGCCCCTGCACGGCGCCTTGTTCGTCATCGCCATCCTGTTTTCCAGTTACCAAATATGGATGGCCGCTTTTCATCCACTGTCCAGCCTGGTAATCCGGTCAATACACGTGGGCTTTGTTTTGCTCATGATTTACGGCTTGTATCCGCCCCTGGGCGGCCGGGTGGCATGGTCGCGTGCGCTGGGGTGGGTGTTAGGCCTGATTGGCTTTGCGTTTGGGATTTATCAGTGGGTATTTGAGGCAGAGCTGACGCAACGCTCGGGTGATTTGACGACCATGGACTGGGTGGTGGGCGTGGTGACCGTCGCCTTGGTATTTGATGCCGCCCGCCGTGCCATGGGTTGGGGCTTGCCAGTCATCTGTGGAGGTTTCCTGCTCTATGGCATGTTTGGCAACCATTTGCCCAGCGTCTTGGCCCACCGGGGGTTTGGGCTGGACCAGATTGTCAGCACCCTGGGCTTTGGGACTGAGGGCATCTACGGCACACCGACCTATGTGTCATCCACCTACATATTTTTGTTTATTTTGTTTGGCTCGTTTCTGGAGCAAGCCGGGATGATTCGGCTGTTCACCGACTTTGCCTTGGGCACCGTGGGCCACACCCGAGGCGGTCCGGCCAAGGTGGCTGTTATTTCGTCGGGTTTGATGGGCACCATAAGCGGGTCTGGCGTGGCCAACGTGGTGACTACCGGGCAATTCACCATTCCGTTGATGAAGCGCTTTGGCTACAACTCCGCCTTTGCAGGCGGCGTGGAGGCGACCGCCAGCATGGGTGGGCAAATCATGCCGCCGGTCATGGGGGCGGTGGCTTTCATCATGGCCGAAACGATCAACGTGCCTTACCTGGAAATCGTCAAGGCGGCGGTCATACCGGCCATTCTGTATTTTGTCACCGCATTCTGGATGGTGCATCTGGAAGCCGGGCGCAAGGGCCTGATAGGTATGTCCAAAGAAGACTGCCCCAACCCATGGGCAGCAGTGCGCGAACGCTGGTACCTGTTGCTGCCTTTGGCCGGCTTGGTAGTGCTACTGTTCTCGGGCTACACGCCGCTGTTCTCTGGCACCGTGGGCTTGGGCCTGACCGTCATCCTGATATTTGGCGCTGCGGTTGTCAGCGGTGTGCGTAGCATGCCGCTGCGCGCGTTGTTCTGGGTTTTGCTGGGCTTTGCGTGCAGCGGGTTCTTCAAGTTCGGGGTGGGGGCATTTTTTGTGCTGATTACGGCTCTGGTTGCGTGGACGTATATACGCCGTACCGGTGGAGACGCACGGCGCCTTGCCGTGATTGCGTTGGTGGACGGTGCCCGCCATGCGCTGCCTGTGGCCATTGCCTGCGCGCTGGTAGGTGTGATCATTGGCATGATCAACCTGACCGGAGTCGCAGCTGAGTTGGGCGGCCACATCATTGCCGTTGGTGAAAACAACCTGTTCCTGGCCTTGGTGCTGACCATGGTGACTTGCCTGATCTTGGGCATGGGCATTCCCACCATTCCCAACTACATCATCACCAGCTCTCTGGCCGCACCGGTGCTGCTCAAGCTTGGCGTGCCCTTGATCGTGTCGCACATGTTTGTTTTCTACTTCGGCATCATGGCGGACCTGACACCGCCGGTGGCGCTGGCCGCCTTTGCAGCAGCCCCTATTGCGCGCGAAAGTGGCCTGAAGATCAGTCTGCAGGCGATTCGGGTTGCGATTGCGGGGTTTATCGTGCCATTCATGGCGGTGTACAGCCCTGCGCTGATGCTGCAAACGGGCAACTGGGTAGATACCGTGTGGATTGTGTTCAAAGCGCTCGTGGCGATTGCCATGTGGGGCGCTGGTGCCATCGGGTTTCTGTTTGGCCCGCTGAACTGGGTTGAGCGCGCGTGGGCTATTTTGTCGGCTAGTTTGCTGATCGTGGCACTGCCGTTCACCGACGAGGCGGGGCTGGCGTTGGTGGCCGCGTTTGTGGTCTGGCACCGATGGCGCGTGCGCCAAGCCTGAGAAAGGTTGCGGCATGGGCCCAACATTGGGGGTTTGTTTGGCGCTAGCAGCGCTTTCGCCGGCAGCGAATCCAGTGTTTGTACCTGGCACCCACTTCACCCTATCCTGGATGCACAGCATTGAAAAAGTGCGTTGGGAAGAGGACTATGTGGTGCGGGCCCCTGTAGCCGGCCAGGCCTTGCGGCTGGATGCGGTGGAGGCGCGTGTGCATGGGTCTGCAGCAGGGATGGAGCCGCCGCCTGATGCAGTGCTGCGCAATGGCTGGTATGCCTACACGCCCAGCATTCCCTTCACCGATCGGCTGCCGTTGACGCGTTCCGAGTTCACCGCTGACTTCACGTTGTGTGCCGACGGCCAGTGTCACCTTATGGCGCACTGGTTGCCCTCGGATGGCGGAGTGAGCTACCTTACGCCATGTAGCCGCTGATCGGCATTCCAATTTGCTGCACGGTGCCTGCGCTGTCATCCTCGCGCAGGTAGAGATGGTGGTTCAGCGGATCACCTGAACCAGGCGCTTAGTCGACAAGCAAATGGCCGGTGTTGACCATGATCCGGCAACCTTCTACGCTAAACGGCTGGCGCTGGCTCATGTGCGGGCTGAGCAGCCAGCTACCAGAGTCAGGCGCTGAATTTTTCAAGTAAATCATTAACTTGCGACGTGTCGATGTGGGAACGTTGGGACACTAATGAGTTCAATTTCAACTCCAAATCCAAGTTTGCTGAAGCAGCTGTTTGCTGATATGGCGGATGAATGCCGTTGAGTTAGAAGTCAACCGCCGCACCATTGCAGCGCCAGACGACATCCATAAATGATTTAAGTAAACGCTACCAGGGTAGGCGTTGACCATCGTAGGCCCAGAAATCACCAGTCTGCTCCGGTAGCAATCCATCCATCACCTCTAGCAACTCCGCTGCAGCTGTTGCCGGCGGCCTACCAATCTCTGCACCGCGAAACGGCGCGGACAAGGCTGAATTGACGGTGCCGGGATGCAATGCCGCCAGCACCGCCAGTGGATTGGTGCGTGACATCTCGATGGACGCAGTCTTGATCAGCATGTTGAGCGCAGCCTTTGAAGCCCGGTAGCTGTACCAACCGCCCAGACGGTTGTCACCAATGCTGCCCACCTTGGCAGAGAGCACGGCCATAAGGCTGCGGGTGCATTTATCCAGAAGGGGAGTGAAGTGCGCGATGGCCAGTGCCGGCCCTATGGTGTTGATCCGAAAGGTGGATTCCATTTGCGCGTAGTTCAGTTGCGCCAGCTTTCTTTCTGGCATGCCTTGAGCACTGTGCAAAGTGCCGGTAGCTAGAACAACCAGGTGAAATGGTCCTAGCGAACGCATGTGTACCGCTGCCGTTTCAATCGAGCCCGGGTTCTCGAAATCAATTGCAGGCTGACTACTGCGGGATAGGCCGACGACGCGCCCGCACCGAGGATCGCGTTGGAGTTGTTCCAAAAAAGCAGATCCAATTGCGCCCGACGCGCCGATAACGAGCGCTTGATATCCTTCAGGCAGTGATTGCATAGTCGATTCCTTTGTCGATTAGTTGACCGCTAATGCTTTGACCGTTTCCTACTGATTTCAACCTTTCCGAGATTGAAACCTTTATTTCATGCTGTGGCTTTCATTGGGTACTTGCTATGACGCAGTGGCTGGCAGTTTGGTTTAGAGTCTCGCAATTTTTATGAAAATACTAAGTGGTATTAAAAAATACCATAAAGAATATAAGGATACTAATTAGTAATATAGTCGCGCTACGCCACATATCTGGCGCATCTGTAGATCAACTACTTGTCGGAGATTTCCATGAAAAAGACCCTTATCGCTTCTGTTCTCGCTCTCGGCGTCGCATTTTCTGCCCAAGCCAAAGACATCGTAGACACCGCTGTCGCTGCTGGCAGTTTCAAAACCCTAGTCACAGCATTGGGTGCTGCCGGGCTGGTCGACACCCTAAAGGGCCCCGGACCGTTTACCGTGTTTGCCCCAACCGATGAGGCCTTTGCGAAAATTCCAAAGGCTGATCTGGATGCGCTTTTGAAAGACAAGACCAAGCTCACCGCAGTTTTGACTTACCACGTAGTTCCCGGCAAAGTGATGGCCGCCGACGTGAAGGCAGGGAAAGTCAAAACCGTTCAAGGATCTGAATTGACTGTATCCACCATGGGTGGTGTCAAAGTGGACAATGCGGATGTTGTCAAAACAGACATAGTGGCTGACAACGGCGTTATACACGTCATCGACAGTGTGATCATGCCCAAGTAAGCCAGTATTCCGAGCCATCCAGCTACTTAGCCGAGATGAAATGCGCCCGAGGCTTTGAAAAGGCCCCGGGCGTTTCTGATTCTGGATATTTCATATCGACTGGCTTGGCATTCTATTTGTGCACCTTTTCAAGCAACCCGAAAACTGGGGCGCAGCGCGTCCTTTTATGTCTCACTTTTAGTGAGATACTCGCTGTCATGCGGTTGGATTGCCTATTCGCTTTCGAATCAACGGGACTCAATGGTCGTTGAGCGAATCCAATACTTTGAAGGATTGCTTTGATGGCTAGCGGAAAATCTCAACTTCCTTCAATATGGCTCGCTGAGTTCACTAGCAAGGCAGAGTTTGATGCCAAAGCTTCAGAGCTGGGCGCTCAACTGGAAGTAATGGCGGCGATAGATGACCGCATGTTGATGTCCAGGCATCCTTTTGACATCAAAGCTTGGTGCGCAGCGTGCAAATCCGTGACGGACATGCGGATTACCTGGCACTACTGCGGATCAAATCCGACGGGTTCTGTTCATCCTGCGTGGACTGAAACGTGTGCTTGTAGTCAGTGCGGGCTGAATAGCCGCATGCGGGCTCTTATCGATTTGCTCGTCAGCAAGCTGAACGTTTCGCAAACAGCGCATGTTTACATTGCTGAGCAAACTACCGTGTCATTCAAAGTCGTTCAGAATTTGTTCGAAAACGTAATCGGAAGCGAATACTTGGGGCCTGGATATAAGCTAGGGGAAGTGGTCGCGGATTTCAACGGTCATGTCAATGTCAGACATGAAGACCTGAGCCGATTGTCTTTTGCGGATAGCGTCTTCGACATTGTCCTAAGTCAGGATGTCTTTGAACATATTCCAGAGTACCTGAATACCTTTTCGGAATCAGCCCGAATATTGAAGCGAGGAGGATCGCTGGTTTTTACCGTCCCATTTTTCTACGATCAGGCGGAGACACGCATTCGCGCAACCGTCGATGCGCAGGGTAGCGTTCAACACATCCTGCCGCCAGAATTTCATGGAAATCCGGTCTCCAACGAGGGATCGTTATGTTTTCAGAATTTTGGCTGGGACATACTGGATGCACTGAGAAATGCAGGTTTCAAGCAGCCGACAGCCAATATGTACTGGGGCCCTTGGGCAGGGCACATCGGTTTCCCGTTTTTTGTCATGAGTGCACACCGAGCGTAAGCCCGTTGCGGCTATCGCACCAAATCACGGCCACAGTAGTAATCGTCCAGAACCAACTCGCGCAGCAAAGCGACCTCACGTTCGGATGCGTTTTTCACGAATGCTTCATACAGACCTCGTCCCAAAGACACTGGAACGACATAATTTTCCAAAAGATTGGTGCGTGTGGTCACGGCATCTTGGACAAATTTCAGTGCGCCTTTTCTGATTTCTGCTCTGATGGATTGGGATTGGACTTCATCACTGCTCAGAACGCGGACTTCTGGAGCCACTGCACCAGAAGGCATGATGTTGTAGCGAACAATTTGTGCTTCATCAGAACTCAACAGTTTTTCAAGATCGAAGCTCTGCGTCAACATTGCAGATGCATCCAGTGTCGGTTGAACATACTGGCCAAAGCACCCCGCGACAGTCACGGCGTATCGATCAGAAACAGATTCTGCGCGACTGTCCGTCATCATGTAGTAGCCATGTACCTTACTGTCCAAAAGTTGATTTAACCGCCCCTGGATGGTTGCTGAATAGCCAACGTCAACCACAGCAAATTTCTTGCCGTCGCCCAAGCCCATGCCCACGCCATTCAGATAAGCCATGAGTCCGGGAAGCTCTGTTTTAGCCTGCTCCAAAATTCGCGGCAAAAGCGCCGCAAGCAACGGCTTGAGGTGATCAATCTGCCCATTCGTCACTTCCACCCAGCCGTCCGCATGCACCAAACCCTGCTGAACGCAGGCAGACCATTCATCGTCCGTGAGCACCAATCCATACCGCTCGCGAAGAAATGTGGTTCCCTGATTTTCAAAATAGATCGTCCGCGCAATGGCCTCAATTTCATCCATCCCTCGGATCATCGGGACAGTGACTGCACGCCGCGACAAAATAAGGTATTCAGACGGTGGCAGCGCTTCTGCATGTTGAGCCCATAAGTCGTAGACCTTTTTCAGGAACTCGCCTTCACGTGACAGGAAATAGAGCCGATCCATGCCTTCTTCCGAAGCTCGCTGTCCAAGCCATTGGACGAAGGACAACACCAGCGGACCTAGAACGGTGTAGCCAATAGCTTGGTGACTGGGCGGAACCAGGTCCAGCGAATTAAAATGGGAGTAGAAGACCGGCCCCAAATTGGCGCGCAGTATTAAGCCCAAGGTCAACTCTTCGTTCAGATCATTTTTTTTCAACGCATGGTGCACCAACGCCGACAATCGCCCCGCAGCATGCGCCATCTCCACAGGGCGCATCACATGCCAGATTTTGATACCCATATCACTGGGAATCTGAACGTCTGAGTGCTCGTTGTCGCCAATCATCAATATTTGCTGAGGCGTCACTTGCTCTGTTGCCAGGATGTGGTGGTACAAATCTCCGGTGTCCTTGCGCAAGCCTACTTCCGAAGACAGGTAGAGCGCATGCCACCCCACAATTCCATTGTCCGCCAGCATGGATTCAATAACCGGCCGGGGCAGAAACATGTCACTTGCCAGAACCACCCGCTTCCCTTTCGCCAGTGCGAATTGCAGCATGTCAACTACGTCATATCGCGCTTTGACCGCGGCATGTTCCACGCTTTCCTCCAGGTGGCGCAGGCTGGCCACTGAGTCGTCCTGCAATCCCGACAGCACTGCAAACTCCGCATAAATGGCATCTAGACCGACATCGCGCCCGGCCCGTTGTCGCGCCAGACCTTCAGACTGAGCCCTGAATCTCAGATAGGTCTTGCCAACATCCTCGCCCGCCTTTTGCGCAATGATGGCTTTGGTGCTCTCGGGGTTTAAGAGAGGTCGCAGCAGCAGCGTGTCAAAGATGTCAAATGCCACCACTTCCAAAGCAGCGTCAGACACGAGGGCGCGCACGTGGGCGTCGGTTTGTCCCAAATATTGTTCAAAGCCCCAAGCGGACGATCGGGGAGATGCCGCATCCTGCAAAATTGCCGTCTTATAGCCGCTGCGATTGGCGGTCAGTGCAAACAGGCGTTCCAGGCAGTGAGCAGGCGTCGCGTCCTGTTGGCCCGTCTCCATTGGGAAGTCGTCCAGTGTCAAGCCTGCATCAAACAATGGCTTCAGGGCTTTGGTACGGGCCCAGAACATGGAACCCGCTGGATAGTCAAAATACCCGTTGGGCATGTCATCAATGCCCAGCCGTTGGCACCACGAACGCGCCAACGGCTTGTTGGAAAGCCAGGTATTGGCCCAGTAAGGAAGCTTGGAATAGTTTTGCGGATAGATCAAGCCAACCCGCGTGGGCTCGGCCAGCAACGCAAAGATTTTTCGTATCTGTAGAGGGCTTCCCATCAGTTGCTCCAGCAAATACTCTCTCCAACCCTGGGTTGCTCCCTCGTTGTATAGCGATTTTTTACTATGGATATGTGCCAGGTAATCATATTTGCGTAACTCTGCGCCGAAGGTGCAGAACATGGGCGCTACATCGCGCCCCCGATTCGGCACCACGGCAATTTTCAGGCGCAGCAGTTTTGGCAGATGTGCAAACAATGCCTTGCAGTCTATTCGGGCTTCTTCATTGGGAACCGATATAAACAAGTCGAATGCAAATGGCATGCGACCCAGGAAACCTGCGAATTCAGGGCCAACATCCGGGTAAAAAATATGCGCATGCACAGCGATTCGCCCGTGCGGGAGGGTGACAATGGGTGCGACACCTCCCATGTCCACCATTCCTGACATGGACGTGTCCGATAGCTCCAGAAAACGCGATACCAAATGGTGAGTGGGTGTGCCTGCAATATTGAGAGCTGTATCTGACGAGGCGCCAACCCAGGCGGGCGGTAGGCGAACGCCCACCTGGTTCGCTAGGGAGATGAGACGCCGACGAACGCTGTCCATTGCCTGACGGCGCTCCCCGCGCGCAATACGAGACACAAATCTCAGCAGCCCTGTCACTTTCCATGAAGTTGAATTGACTAGCTCCTCAATTGTGTTTTGCAATGCATCGGCTCGGGTTGCATTCTCTGCAGCAATTCCTATCAAAGCCGCTTTGCGTCGATCAAAACGGTCAATATTTTCTTGTAAGGCCACTGCATGTATGTGGGCAGCATCCAGCTTGGACTGCATATCAGCAAAAACCGCTTGGTCGGCAAGTAACTGCGCCTCCAGTTGTTGATTTTCATGAAAACGATCCAATGCCATTTGGTAAAAATGGCTTCTCGCGTTCTCAAACCAGTGAATCGAGCGTACCCAGTCGCGTGAAGTAAATTGTGGAAGCCAAGTTTCGAAAATCAACGCCCTATTGGTGATGTGTTTTTCGGCGTCAGCTTCCGATGAAAGGCCAGAAGAGCCGAGAGCGATACGGTACACAGCACTCACTTCGGGCACATGCTGGAAGTCCGTAAGGGCTGCAATTTGCAGCCAAAACTCCCAGTCTTCCAGACACTCGAGATCTTCTCGAAATCGGCAGCCATCGTCCAGAAGTGAGCGTTCAAAAAGAACAGCGTGAATGGGAAGAAAATTTGCCCCTCTCAGTCGGTCAATTTCCCACGGTTCATCCAGCACCAGGATGGTTTGCCCTTCGCTTCCCAATAACTGCACACCCGTGTAGCATGCCCGCGCTGTACTCGTTGTCAGCGCTGTGCACAATTTTTCCAGATGGTTTGCCAAGAAAAAATCGTCATCATCCAAAAAAATGAGGTATGTTCCTTTTGCGCTCTCCATACCCAAATTTGCGGCCGCAGAGCGTTCCAGATTACCGCTACCCTGAACGAGTCTCAGGGGAAATCGGCCACAACATTTATCTAATGTGCTGTGATTGACTCCCGTTGCATTCACTACTACTACTTCCACGTTCGAGTAGGTTTGCAATGCAATGGAATCGAGTGCATCCTGAAGCATGGGTCGGTCCATGCTTCGGACAATCACACTGACCAAGGGTATATCTGATACTGTCGAGACCGAGACCAATTTGGGTGTGCTTTGATAGTTTGGTTCACGCGATGCGAACATGTCGTTGTCTAGTTCGTGCGAGTTGAGCATGAATCGAGCTTACGGATCAACGTACCGTCCTTCTGTACGGTTGCGAACAGAGCTTTCTCTCGATTTTTTTTTGTGAGAACGCAGCAGGAGGGGACACGTAAATAGTACCATGCAATTATTGGTCCAAGCCATTGATAGCCGTTGGCCGATTTTTCCATGCCTTCTTTCTCTTGCACCCTGAATCCACAAAATATCGGCACACTTCGAATAGACCCAGTACAGCATCCGCAAGCACGGGCGCATCTGAGTGCGGCCAGTGGCCTTGTTCGGTCTGGCCATACGCTGTATGTAGTGGCGGACGACGACTTGCATCTTGGCTTGTTTGAAGACACCGTAGCTGCCGGAACGGCACCTGCACCGGGTCGTTTGTTGCAGTTGCTGGATGGTGATTTACCCAGAGACACTGCCCAACGCAAAAGGGTCAAGCCAGACTTTGAAACCCTTGCGCACTTGCCACCCCTGCCCGGCTGTGTGGGCGGTGCGTTGCTGGCATTGGGCTCGGGATCTACGCCCAACCGAGAGACGGGCGTACTGGTGGCACTGGCTGGTCCTGGGCAGCTCAATGGACGCAAGGCTATCGTGTCTTTGTCTGCCTTGTACGCGCCGCTGCGCAAACAATTTGCCGATTTGAATATTGAGGGCGCCTGGGTGGCTAGTGAAGAGCTGCATTTGCTACAGCGAGGCAACAAAAATGATGCGCGCAGTGCTTGTATCCATTACGACTGGAATGTGGCAGCGCGATGGCTGGCAGGGCTGCAGACGGAGCCGCCCGCCATCTTGAGCGTGCAGATGCTGGACTTGGGTGACGTGGACGGGGTGCCATTGAGCCTGACCGATGGTGTGCCGCTGCCTGGTGGCGAGTGGTTGTGCAGCGCAGTAGCCGAAGACACCAGTAGCAGCGTGGCAGACGGAGCCTGTGTAGCATCGGCGTTGGGGGTGGTTGCTGTGGACGGCCAAGTGCGCCGCCTGATACGCCTGCAAGGCGCGCCCAAGGTGGAGGGCATTGCGGTTCAGACGGACGGTGAAGACTGGCTGGTAACAATGGTGACCGACCCTGACGACGCAGCCCTTGCCTCGCAACTGTTGACCGTGCGTTTGCCGCGCAGTTAGTCACGTCGTAGAAGAGTAGTTTGTATGTATTCGCGTTGTCCTAATTGTGGTCACCAGCCGCTTCCCTCAGACCAGGCTCTTCCCGCTGCGTGCCCTGAGTGCGGGGTCATACTCGCCAAGGTTGGACAGAGTGCTGTGACACGACCAACAGCGGATGATGAAGCTGATCGAGAAGGTTGGTGGTCTCGCTTGACGGAAGTGCCCGATCAGGTCAGTTCATCAGCACTTTGGCTGCGTTGCCTGTCGTGGATGGCTTTTGGTGTGTGGGGCGTGAGCCTGATTGCACTGGACTACCGAGACGGCGCCATGGGAGCGACATTTCTGCACCGTCCACTTCTCATTTTTCATGAAGCTGGGCACGTTATTTTTATGCCATTGGGAGAGTGGTTCACCGTTTTGGGAGGAACCCTGGGCCAATTGGTGATGCCGTTGGTTTTGGCGGGTGCGCTGCTGGTAACTAACCGCGATCCCTTTGGTGCATCTATCGGGCTGTGGTTTTTTGGCGTGTCGTTGTTGGACGTAGCGCCCTATATGTATGACGCACTGCATCCCCAACTCATGCTGCTGAATGGACAAACGGGCGAGGAGGGCGGCCATGATTGGATATTCTTGTTTTCTTCCATGGGGTTGCTGCCCAAGGCGCAACTTATAGGCGGTTTGACGCGCGCGCTAGGCGCTTTAGTGATCATCGGTGCGTTGGCGTGGGCGGGGTGGCTCTTACGCCTGCAATATGCTCATCGCACCTAGGAGTACCAGCGCGGTCGGGAAATCAGCTCATATTCCTTTGTGCATCGGTCATTATTTCAACTATCATTGAATAATGGAATCAAATACAGTCGTGAAGGCGCTTTCGGCTTTGGCACAAGCGTCGCGCCTGGAGATCTTTCGGGCACTGGTGGTGGCCGGTGAAGCCGGGCTCACACCGGGTATCTTGGCCGACGCACTGAAGGTTGCGCCCAACACGCTGTCATTTCACCTGAAAGAGTTGATGCACGCCGATCTGGTCAGCCAGAAGCGCGACGGGCGCAACCTGATTTATCGCGCACAGTTTGACCGCATGAGCGACTTGTTGACGTACCTCACCCAAAACTGCTGCCAGGGCGAGCCTTGCCTGACCGGGGTGGTCGCATCATTGGGGGTATGCGTCCCATGAGCATATTTGAGCGTTATCTGACAGTCTGGGTTTTCTTGTGCATTGTTGTGGGTATTGCCTTGGGGCAGCTCTTTCCCGGGGTGTCTCAGGCCATTGGCCAGATGGAAATTGCGCAGGTCAATTTGCCCGTGGGTTTTTTGATTTGGGTGATGATCATCCCGATGCTGGTAAAGGTGGACTTTGCCGCGTTGGGCCAGGTGCGCCAGCACATCAAGGGCATTGGCGTGACCTTGTTTGTCAACTGGCTGGTCAAGCCGTTTTCCATGGCATTTCTGGGTTGGCTGTTCATTCGCCATTGGTTTGCACCGATGCTGCCGCCCGACCAGCTCGATAGCTACATTGCCGGCCTGATTCTGCTGGCCGCAGCGCCCTGCACGGCAATGGTGTTTGTTTGGAGCCGGCTGACTGGCGGTGACCCGCTGTTCACGTTGTCGCAAGTGGCGTTGAACGACAGCATCATGGTCATCGCCTTCGCGCCGCTGGTCGCATTTTTGCTGGGCATTTCGGCAATTACGGTGCCATGGGATACCTTGCTGACCTCGGTGGTTCTGTACATCGTTATCCCAGTCATCCTGGCGCAACTGCTGCGCAAATCGCTGCTGACCCAGGGTACGGCCCGTTTTGATGCGGTGATGGCCAAGATGGGTCCATGGTCTGTTGCGGCACTGCTGGCCACGCTGGTGCTACTGTTTGCGTTCCAGGGCGAGGCCATTTTGAGGCAGCCACTGGTGATTGCTTTGCTGGCGGTTCCGATCCTGATTCAGGTGCTTTTCAATTCAGCGCTGGCCTACTGGCTCAACCGGGTGCTGGGCGAAAAGCACAACATTGCCTGCCCTTCGGCTTTGATTGGCGCATCCAACTTCTTTGAGCTGGCCGTGGCGGCAGCCATCAGCCTGTTTGGATTCAACTCCGGCGCAGCGCTGGCAACCGTGGTGGGGGTTTTGATTGAAGTGCCCGTCATGCTGCTGGTGGTCTACATTGTCAATAGTAGCAAGTCCTGGTACGAGCGGGCATGAAGGAACTCAACATGAGCACAGTCACGATTTACCACAACCCCCAATGCGGCACCTCGCGCAATACCCTGGCCATGATCCGCAACAGCGGCGTGGAGCCAACTGTCATCGAATACCTGAAAACTCCACCAAAGCGTGAAACGCTGCTCGCCCTGATCCAGGCCAGTGGCCTGCCGGTGATGGACATTGTGCGCAGCAAGGAGTCGGTGTTTACTGAATTGCAGCTGGGCCGCAGTGGCGTGACCGATGCACAGCTGGTGGATGCCATGCTGGCCCATCCGGTTTTGATGAACCGGCCCATCGTCGTCACGCCCCTGGGCACACGCCTGTGTCGCCCGTCAGAGTTGGTGCTGGATATCCTGCCCCAGCCACAACAGGCGGGGTTCACCAAGGAAGACGGCCAAGTCGTTATCAATGCCAAGGGAAAACAATGAAAGGCACAGTATTGGGCCCCGGATGCAGCAAATGCGAAAGCACAACGCGCATGATCCAACGAGTGGCCAGCGAACTGTGCGTAGCCGTTGAAATAGACAAGATCGAATCGCGTGAGGACATCAAGAGCCATGGCGTCACAGCCACGCCGGCCGTCATCATCGGCGGTGTGATCGTCCATGCCGGTGGCATCCCGTCGCATGAGACGGTTCGGGCTTGGTTGCAGTCCAGCAAACTGGGGTTGCTGTCGCAGCCCACCCGGCATCTGTTTTTTACCGGGAAAGGGGGCGTCGGCAAGACGTCGATTTCCACCGCAGTGGCCTTGCGGTTGGCCGACGCGGGCAAAAAAGTCCTTTTGGTCAGTACCGACGCGGCGTCGAATCTGGATGAAATGCTGGGTGTTGTCCTGCGCAACCTGCCCACACCGGTTCCGGGGGCGCCACGGCTGTCCGTTTTGAACATCGACCCGGTTAACGCCGCAGAGTCTTACCGGCAACGTGTGGTTGACCAGATGGGGCAAGATGCCAGTGAGAAAGAAATCTCGACGGTCAGGGAGCAACTGTCGGGTGCATGCACCACCGAGATTGCATCCTTTGATGAATTTGCGTCATTGCTCTCCGACAAAGACCAGAACTACGACCACATCGTTTTTGATACAGCCCCTACCGGTCATACGCTGCGGCTGCTGAGCTTGCCCAAAGCCTGGAGCGGGTTTCTGGCAGACAACGACCAGGGTGCATCCTGTCTTGGGCCTCACTCCGGCCTGAAGATGCAGGAGCTGCGGTTCAAGGCCGCACTGGATGCCTTGTGCGACCCAGCCTTGACCACCATCATCTTGGTGACCCGAGCGGATGCGGGTGCGATTGGCGAAGCATCGCGCACGTCCGACGAGTTGCAAATTCTGGGTCTGCTCAACCAGCGGCTGGTCATCAACGGCGTCTTTCACGCAACCGACAGCCACGACGCTGTTGCTGCGGCCCTTGAAGACTTGGGCACCAAGGCGCTAGACGCCATGCCTGAAAATTTGCGGGCACTACCGCAAGATCAGGTTCCTCTGCGTGCTTTTGATACCGTTGGCCTTGCCGCTTTGCGAGCCTTGCTGCCACAGGCCAACGCGGCGCAAGGCGTTAGCGGTACGGTCGAGCCCTTGTCGTTGGCAGTGCCGCTGCAAGGCGCTGGTCTGGATGCGTTGGCCGATGCACTGGCGCAAGCCGGGCAGGGCTTGATCATGGTGATGGGTAAAGGTGGGGTTGGCAAGACAACCGTTGCCGCAGCCCTGGCGCTGGGTCTGGTTCAGCGGGGCAAGACAGTGCATTTGAGCACCACCGACCCAGCTGCGCATCTGACCAAGACACTGGAAGGGACGGTCGAAGGGTTGCGCGTGGACCGCATTGACCCCATCGTCGAAACGCAGCGGTATATCGACAAGATCATGGCCAGCAAAGGCGCCGGGCTTGATGCGCAAGAACGCGCCTTGATGCTGGAGGACCTGCGCTCTCCCTGCACCGAAGAGGTTGCGGTGTTCCACGCTTTCTCGCGTGTGGTGAGCGAAGCGCGCAGCGCCTTTGTGGTGCTGGATACGGCCCCCACTGGCCACTCGCTCTTGCTGATGGATGCAACCGGCGCCTACCACCGCCAAATGATGCGGGAGTTTGAGGGGCATGGCGTGGGCCGCGTCGTCACCCCGTTGATGCGTTTGCAGGACCCGCTGTACACCAAAATTATTTTGGTCACTCTGGCGGAAACCACCCCGGTATCGCAGGCACAAGCCTTGCAAGAAGACTTGCGCCGGGCCAGCATTGAACCCTTTGCATGGGCAATCAACAAGAGCATTCTGGCGGCGGGCACACAAGACCCGTTGCTGCGCGCACGTCTGGTGGGTGAAGCCCGGCAGATGGATCGCATTGCCGATGGTCTGGCGAAAAAAACCTATGTGCTGCCCTGGCTGGCGCAGCCACCGGTTGGTGTGGAGGCGCTAACAAGTCTGGTGACCAAACTGGCTATCCAAATAGCCCCCCCTCGCGCTACCTTGCTTCAACGCAACCCTTAAACTGGTCGCCAATATCGTTTTTACCGGTCTGATGCACCGCTTAAATCATGCTTGACGCCTATTTCGATTTATCTTCGTTTTTGCAATTGCTGATACTCACCTTGCTGTCGGGGCTGATGTTGGCAGCCAGTTTTTTGTGGCTGGGCTGGCTTAATCGCCGCTTTGCCAGCGTGCCCAAGCTCCTTCCCGTGGGTCCAGCATTTGTACCGGTTACCACCATATTCGCGCTCTTTTTGACTTTTCTTGCTGTCGACATCTGGACACAGCAGAGAACGGCTATTGACGCAGCGTCCAAGGAAGTCTCGGCATTGATGAGACTCAGTGAACTTAGGGAACCTGCTGCGTTGAATGTCTCCCAGGCTGAAGTGCTGTTAGTGGCCTACCGGAATGCCGTATCTACTGACGAGTGGGGTGTGCATTTCAACCATAAAGCCAGTCCTGATGCGGCAAAGGCACTGCGCGAACTGCGAATGCAGGGCGCACGCTTGAGCCGTGACGGCTCGCCTGCGCTAATGGTGGGACAGTGGCTCAAAGCGGTCGATGAACTGGAGGATGCCCGTCTTCGACGCCTGCTTATTGGCAGTGATCACACAGACAACAATCAGTGGTGGGTGGTGATTTTGCTGGCTTTTTTCGCCTATATGATGATTGCGGCCTCGCATTTGGACCGTCCACCTGCCGGGCGACTTGTGTTGGTGTTGTTTTCAATCGCAACCACCTTGGCTCTGTGGCAGTTGGCGATGCATACCAACCCCTATAACGGCGGTTTTACCCGAGTCACCATGCCCGTTTATCTGGCAGCGCCAACGGCAGGGAATCTATAGCTAGTCAAGTTATAAACTAGCCATATAGGGAACTCGCCAGTTCGAAGGGCGTGGGCGCATAAAGGCCTGGTCTACCGCGTCTTCCGCAGCACGAACGGCTGCCGCGTTGCTGTCGGGCGCAATGCGGGCGTCCAGATACGCCAACACCGCTTTCCAATGGGGCTGCGGACCGCCCAGACGCGCAAACATGGCCTTGCTCTGCGCCACCGATTGGGCGGCGGCGGCGGCATTAAACTCCGCTTCAAACAACGCACGCTGTAGCCACAGCGTGGCACGGCGCGGACTGTCGCCCTCCAGTGACTTCTCGTACAGCGCAAAGCGGTCTTGCAACAACTCCACAGCACGCTGTGGCTGGCCGCGCAGATAGGCCGTCAGTGCCGCACTGCGGTTAACTTGGGCCGCACGCTCGGGGTTGGAGTTGTTGATTTGGGCCAGATCGGTGCGGGCCAACTTTTGTGCTGTGTCGGCCAGATCCAACCAGCCCGAACCCGCCGCTGCGTCAGACAGGCGCCGGTAAAACTCGGCGCGCTCGGCTCCGCCACCCGGCAAGTTTTGGGGCGCGACTGCCAGCATGTGCTCTAGCTGCGCCTTTACCGTGGCGTTGGGCACCATACCCCGGCGGATTTCAATACCCAGTAGATTGAGTTCGGTGTCTGCCAGCCGCTCCGCCGCGCCTGGCTGGGTTTTCTGTAGTTCCAATAGTGCCTGGTTGATGGCCACAGAATCGGCAAAGCGGCCGGTTTCATTGGCAAGGCTTTGCAAACGGTCGATCGAGCTGATCGCCAAGGGGCTGCCTTTGCCCAGCAGTACATCCAGTTCGGCCACGATCTTTTCTAGGCGTGCTTGCGTCCCGTCGAACTGGCCCAGGCGTAAGCGAATGGCCTCCAGGTTGGCCCGCATGATGAGGGCGTCGCGCACATGCTGACCACCCAAGCGGGCCACGGCTGGCAAATCAGGCTCAATGGCGCTCAGTGTGTCTGCGGCCTCGCGCCACAGTGCCTGCTGGGTCAGCAGCACGGCGGCATCGTTGACTACATCGACACGCTTGGCCAAGTCTTTGGGGAACAGCTTGGTCATGATGGTCGCGGCCTGCATCAGCCGGTCTTTGGCCTCTTGCATGCGCCCCACACCGGCCAAGCTGCTGCTGAGGCCTTGTAGCAGCAGGGCGTAGGCCTCGCTTTGCACACCGTAGCGCCGTTCAAAAACCGGCAACAATTGCTCGTCGATGACAAGGGCCTCCGGTTCCCGGTTGAGTCGGCGCAAGATCTGGGCCGTGTGTTTGCGAACGTCCAGCATGGCATCCGAGTCCGCCGATTCCGTTTGGGCCAGCAGCGCCTGCAACTGCTGCAACTGGGCCAACGCCACGGCATTGCGGTTTAGCGCGTCGTTGGTTTCGATCAAACGCTGTAGCAGCGTGGCATGTGTTTTGGGATCATCGGCAAACTGCGTGCCCAAGTCTTTCTCGGATTGCTCCAGCAGGGTCAGCACGGTGGGCCAACTGCCACCGTGGTTGTCGGGGCTGGCGCTTTGTATCAGTTCACCCAAGTAGTCTGCCACTTTGTTGGCACGCAGAGCCTCTGCATTGGCCCTTTGGGCTTGCCACAGCGCCACCACCAATCCAGCACTCACCGCCACAAAGGCAATGGACGCCAGCACCGCCACCAACCGGTTGCGCCGCAGCCATAGGCCCGTGGTGTAGCGCCAATTACCACGGCGCGCTTCCACCGGAAGCTTGCTGATCCAGCGCTCCAAGTCGGCAGCAAACGCACCCACCGTAGGGTATCGGTCAGCCGGATTCTTGCGCAGTGCCTTGGCCACGATGGCATCCAGATCGCCTTGCGCACGAGCCGCGTCGTGCGGCCTACCCGCCACCGACGTCGGTGCGGTCAGCAATGCCTTGGCCACCGACTTCGCCTCGGTGTGCACGATGGCATGTTCCAGTGCCGTGCGATTTTCACCGGCGAATGGCATGACCCCTGTGATCAACTCAAACGCCAACACCCCCAGCGAGAACACATCGGCAGCCACCCCTGTGGCCTCGCCGGTGATTTGCTCTGGCGCGCAGTAGCCCAAGGTGAATCCACGTCCGGTGATATGGGTTAAAGCAGTCGCTTCGCCAGGCTCTATATCGTCCAACAGCTTGGCAATGCCAAAGTCCAGCAAGGCTGGCTCGCCTGCGCGGCTCACCATCACATTGGACGGTTTGATATCGCGATGCACGATGAGTTGGCCGTGCGCGTACTCGGTGGCCCGGCATACCTTGAGAAGCAGATCAATACGTTGCACCAACTGCGGTGAGTTGCCACCCGCCCAGTCGGTAATCGGCATGCCGTCGATGTACTCCATCACGAGGTAGGGTTCACCGTGGTGGGCGCCGGCATCCAGCAGTCGTGCGATGCCGGGATGGGTCAGGCGGGCCAACAGGCGGCGCTCCCGCAGGAAGCGATCGACCAACTCGGTTTTGCCCAGTCCGGTGCGCAAGAACTTGATGGCGGCATGGCCCTCAAAATTTCCATCGAGCCGCGCGGCCAACCACACCGCGCCCATACCGCCTTCGCCAATCTTGCGTTCCAGCTGCCAGGGACCGACCAGATCTCCGGCGCCGATTGGGGCGCTCACCTCGGGTGCGGCCGCCAGATCCACCTGGGCGTCAAATTCACGGGCACTGATACCCACCAGACTGGGGGACTGGTCTGGGAAGGTGGAGGTCTGATCCAAGGCATTCAAAAGGTTCTGCACTGCGGCCACATGCTCAGGCTCGCTGATTTGCAACGCCAAAAACCAGGCAGCACGGTCAGGTAGAGCCAAGTCAGCCACCGCGTCAAACAGGGCGAACCGGCGCTTTAAATCAGTGGGATTGACGGTCATGGAGGCTGTGTGTTTTTCGTAGGCTAACCCAAACAGGCGGGATACCTTAAGTGGTAAGACGCAAATCGGCCCAGAAGTACGACAGATGCCACAGGTGTTGTCTATTTTTTAGTGTTGTGGCGCAATGGACGCCCGCGCTACGTCTTATTGATGCAGACAGCACTGTAAACCCTGCACCTCCACGACGACTTATTCCACCCAAGGAGCACCATGTACATACCACTCATTCTCCGCAGCGCTGGCGCACTGGCACTGACACTCATGGCTTTTGGCCTGGGGTTCCCGCTAGCGGCAACGGCAGATACCCCGCAGCGCCTAAGCGCCACAGTAGACGGCAAATTATTTGAGAGCGACGACGATGGCATCATGTATTTGATGCCCACCAAGGGGGTGCTCAACCTGATAGCCAGTACCAAAGGTGCCAGTGCCTACCCGCCACCTAAAACGCCGGTGGACAAGCTGTCCATCAACTGCAGCAACTTTGATGGCAAGCCCGTGAAGTTTATCTTTGCCAAATCAGGCAGCCGCAGTTGCGAAATCAGCTTCACGCAAGGTGTGAGCCAAAAACCCTTTGGCGAACCGGTTGCTGAGTACCGGATGGTTGATGGTAAAAACCAGTTGGAGATCACCTCAGTCAACGGCAAAGTCATAGAGGGCACTTTCAGCTTCGAGTTTATGAACGTCAAAACGAAAGCCAAGATGGTTATCACGGACGGCAAGTTCAAAGCCGAAGACCGCCAGCTGTAACGCTTAGTTACAGACCCTGATCCGGGGTCTCATTCGCTGTGCCTTAAACTGCCTCGCTAAAGCGCCCAAGCGCCCACAGCGAGGACACCAGCTTTGACACCAACGGATTCCGCCGAACAGATTGCACAATTGCTGCAAGACATACGCACCGGTGACGAGAGTGCTGCGGCACGGCTGTATGCCTTGCTCTATCCCGAAATCAAACGCCTGGCCCGCTCGCGCCTGTATGCCGTAGGTGGCGTTACCAGCCTGAACACGACCGGACTAGTGAATGAAGGCTTTTTGCGCATGGTTGAGCGCGTGGGCATGGCCGGTGAATCACGGGCGCAGTTTTTTGCCTACGTGGGCAAAGTGCTGCGTTCGGTAGTGCTAGACCACCTGCGTGCCAGCCAGGCCGAAAAACGCGGTGGTGACTTGGTTCAGGTCACGTTGTCCCAAGCAGAGTCGATTGCTGCGGATGGACGCGACAATTGGTTTCTGCTGGACTCGGCATTGGAACAACTGCGCACATTGGACCATGCGTTGTATGAGCTGGTGGAACTGCGTTACTTTGCAGGCCTGACGGTGGCCGACATCGCCAAACTGTTGGGCGTATCCACCCGCACGGTGGACCGCGATTGGGTCAAGGCCAAGACCTGGCTGGAAGGTCTGATTAAGGTTGCTGACTAGGCGACCCCAATGCTCTGGCATCAGTCTGGGCGCAATTACTTCGTACAGTCACCCAGCCGCTTGGCACTTAGCGCGGTATGCACCACGGTGCCCTTCATATCGCTGCCTTCATCAAACTGCGTCACGCGCATGTCCATGTTGAATGTGTCATCGGTTACCGTACCCTTTCCCTCACCACTCATTTTTGGTTTGGTGCAGGCGTATTTGATGGAGATGTTGTTGCCCTTGCGTTTGACCTCCGGCGGGGTGCAGCCTTCCATGCCTTGCTGGTTAACGTAGGCGCTGTTGGTGTCCACATCTTTTTGCGTCACGCATTGCTTAAAGTTCACCGGGATTTTCATGCCAAATACTTCCGTCACGGTGGCGTATTCGTACTGGCCGGGCTTGAGGTTTTGCGCGCTGGCAGAGGCCAGGCCCATAAGGGCCAGACCGGCAAAGCAGGCGACTTTTTTTAGGGTGATAGTCATAGTACGTACTTTGAGGTATTTCACGAGGGTGAATTGACGGTGCTTATGTCGCAGGATTTGAAGATAAACGGCCCATCGCTGGCGAGGGCGACGTAACTCGCATTACTCTCTAAGCTGATGGGTACCAAAATCTGTTGTACGCCGGGTGATACCGAGAGAGTTTGGCCGCTGGTGGATGCGGTTGCCCCCACCAATGCCTTCATCTTTTTGGTTGGCATGTCCGAGGTGATTCCCACGACGAAATTCATGAGGTAAAACCCCGTCTGTTTGCCGTTACGCTTGAAGTCGCACAGCACACCTGCTGCCACCCCGCCAAATTTTGGCTCGGGGTTGCTGGGGTGGATGTAAACCGTTCCCTTGTCAAAATCGATCCCTGCACCTCTGAACGATAGGAAGCCCAAGGTCGCCTTTGGGTTCGCCAGTGTCAGCGATACCCCTGCATCCATGTCAGGGGCCTTGGCCGTTGCTTCCAGCGCTGTTTTTTTTGCCATTTCTGTCTCCAAATGATGATCATGATTTATGGACCTGATGGATGCCAAAAGTGACATTCACCCTATAAGACGCAATTCGCGCAGAGAACACGACACGCTGCGCAATGAGTCGTCAGCGCTTGTGAAATTGGCTACCCAGGTTGTCCGGCACGGTGAGCGAGGTGTTGCCCAAACTTCCGGGCGGATGTGGCCGGACCGTTCCGGTTTCTGAAGCGGGGCTGCTATCGGACTTGCTGTAGACCTGCGCCTGTTCGGTCTGGCGGCAGGTTTTGAGTTTGCCGCTATCCACCTGTAACTTGCAGGCATTGAAATCCGCCACATTGCTGCACAGCATCTCGTCGGCTCGGCCTAGAATGCGCTTGCAACTAGCGAGTTGTGGCGTTTGCAAGTCCAAGGCCACAGCGGGTGCTGTGGGTGCAGTTAGTTTGGTACCGAGTGAACCTCCCAGTAACATACCTCCCGCCGCAGGTGGCAGCGTTACCAGCGCACCGCTGCCCATCACAGACTGTTTGAAATGCACACTCAACAAGGCGGCGAATCGTGGCTCCAGAGCTTTCTCAAGCGCTACTCCGGCGTTGTAAGAGCTGCTTATTGTGATCAGCTTCTCAATGGCTTCATCGCGTAGTTGCTGGAATTGCTGCAACGCCTCGCCCCGCTGCTTTTCTACATCTTTGGCCGATGCGGCTGGGTCTTTACTTGGTAGAGCCAGTACACGCTTGGCCTCAGCGTCCAGATGCTCATCCACCTTGCCCTTGGCAGCAGATATTCTGTAAAGCACGCCATAAGCTTTGGCACAGCCCTTTTGAATACTCATGGGACCAGCAACGTCGCCATGTTCGTCGGGTGGACCACTGGTTTTGCCGCACGCCTGGTACATGTGCGTGATATCGGTACCGCAGCGGATGTCTGAGCACTCGGCTTTAAGTTTGGTAATGGCAGCCAGTGCCTCTGCAGAATTCTTCGGCTGCAACTCTGCACCGGTTCTCTTGGCTGCGTCTTCTTCTTTCTTTTTTTGTTCTTCTGACTTTATATTTGTCATCACGACTTTGGTTACGCCATAGTCCATAAACGATGTGATTTTCTGAGCGATCAGCACATTCGCTTGCTTTAGTAGTGGGCGATTGGTCGCGTAGAAGATGCTGCCTACCGTATCGGTCGGTTGGGCATTCGCCGCCATCGTCTGAATTTTTTGAATAGATTTTTGCGGGTCAGTCAACGCTGTGGGGGTGTAGGAATAGAAATCGTCAAACTGTCCCATGCTTTTAGGCTCAGTCACTGTTTGGTTGAAGCCATACACATCACGCAGCACGGTAGACACGCAGGAATAGTGCGCAGCACTAAGCAGCGCCAATGTCTTATAGCGCTTGAAAAGTCCATCCGTAGCCCCACCCATGTACTTTTCAGGCGGTACTGATTTGACCGCTTGGGTCACCGCCTTGGCACAGATACGCACTAGCGGGTCACCTCGTTTCCAGCTTGGCAAATCCAGCGCATCACCATTGCGTGGCAGCAGCCAACCCAACTGCGACTTCATCAGCTTGGTAGCAGCGAGGGTTGGGTCTGCAGCCAGGCCCTTAACCAATCGAACTTGGTCTTGCAAGACTGCCCACTTGGCAAATTCTTGGTTGTACGAGTCGCGGAAACTATTGCAGGTCTTCTCTGCATTACCAGGTTTCATGCGGTATGCATCAAAATAGTCCCGACACGTCGCCGTCACCCCATCTACGTAGCCACCCTGGCGCATGAGCGTATTGTGCAGCTGCGAATAGGGTGACATCAACGCCACCCAATATTTGTACTCAGCCTCTCGTCGGTTGGCAAAGTAGATGCGGTAGTAGGTTTCTTGAGGCATATGCGCACCCTGGTAAATGGACTCCAAAGTGTTCTCAACAGCCTTTGCACCTGTCTCTATACCGACCAACCCACCTTTGACCAAGTCCGTCACCAAGCCGCCGCATTGTTGCGCGCCGCTGCCCACCGCATTCATGACTTTTTTAATCGTTTCCGGGCCTCCAATGTCTGCCACCGCACAGCCGCATGAGAGCGCTCCCGTCACAGTGCTCATGCCTGGTACGCTACTAAGCGCAGTGCTCGCTCCGCCATCAACAATGTCTTCCAGCATATCGGTGCCCTTGGCTCCCAGAAGTGTTGGCAGGCCAGGCACCTTCAGCAAAGCATCGGCAATGAGACCACTGGCCTTGCCGTTGATAAACCCCTTGCATTGCCCGATATCTTTCGGTATCACGTTTTTTTGCTGTAAGGCAATCACCGTCACCGAGCTAACAATGGTGGCAGGGTCCACCGCCATGACACGGCCCACGCATGGTGGGTCGTCTACAGCCAACTGCAATACTTTTTCGCCAGACGATACGGCCACTGCCGCTGCCTTGAACGGTGCCGCCAAGCAGCCGGCTGCGTTCTTTACCACTTGGCGTGTGCGGGCGCTGAGGCAAACAGCAGCGGTGCCAGAAGACCCAAAAGCACCGTACGCAAGGACAAATCGTTCCTGTCTATCACTGCAATTCCCCTGTCAATTCGCTGATACCTCATAAGAAGGAAAGCTGAACGCGTTTGCGACATTCGTGCGTGTGATTTATTTTTCATGAAGATGTCGCAGTCTTCGCGCCAACTGCGTCTTAGTTGGTAAGAAAGCCCCAATGCGGGCTGTGGCCCCAACGCAAACCAGGAGCTTTTATGTCCCGAAAAATCGTCTCGCGTCCGCAGGCCCTCTGCTGCGCACTGCTGGCTTTTATCTGCTTGTGCGCAGGTTCTGCACATGCCGAGGGCAGTGACCCAGTCTCTGACCGTTCTTCCACCACCCAGAAGCTGCAAGGTCTAGCCATCGTTGCGTTGGCTGCACGGCCCATGGTGACGGTCTATGAGGTCACGTCCAACGTGTCAGAGATTGAAGCCCGCGCGGCCACTGCGATGTTCACCACGGCGCTCATAAAGAGCAAACAGTTCCGGGTGATGGAGCGCAGCAAAATCGCGAACGGCGTCGCCCGGGAGCGTGAGATGAACCAGACCGGCGTGTCCAGCGGCAACAGTGCCACCAAGCAGATCAAAGGCGCCAATGTGATCTTTGAGGCCACCATTTCCGAAGCCACTGCCTCAAAGTCCAGCAGCTCTGGTGGTTTTTCGATCGGCGGCATGCAGTTGGGCGGGGGTAGTACCGCAGACGAAGTGGGTATGGATGTTCGCGTGCTGTCGGTAGGCAGTGGTGAGGTGTTGGACGCCATCAATGTGCGCAAGGAGGTGGCCAGCACACAAAGTAGCGTTAGCGGCATTGGCAGCCTGCTGGGCACAATGGCCGCCAACAGCGGCCAGGATCTGCACGGCATGAACCCGGACGCCAACTTTCAATCAGCCCACAAGGAGGGCATGGACCGCGCCGTGCGGGCGGTAATGGAGCAGGCAATTTTTGAGCTGGCGCAGCGTGCCGGTGAATGGGTGGATGACTAACATGCTACTGGGCAGCAACCTGCGCCGCTGCATTCCGTGCATGGTCCTGCTGGCGGTGCTGAACCATTGGTGTGCACAGGCGGCAGACGATGAGGCGCTACAAGAGCCCCTAAGTCGCGAAGGCCCTGCACCCTACCGCCTACCCGGCCATGACCGTCTCGTTTTCACAGCTCCGCCAAGCCAGTTGTTTGAACCGTGGCTTTGTGCGTGGCCGGCTACCAGTGGGAATCCTTGGGCCGTTGTACCCTGCCGCCCCTACGACCACCCTGAGAGAAACCCATACACTGGTTATCCCAATGATCTTCTGCAAGATCCGTTTGCCCGACTGCACTACCTGTCACAACCATACCCCTTGCGTCCACCCCAACCGCGTGGTGAATCCGTGCCGGGCGCGCCACCGTCGCAGTTGCCCAATGGCCGAAGCCTTCCCTTAGGCCCTGACTATCCTTCTCCCCAACTTCTATTAAGGTGAATACCATGACTTTTCAACACCGCTTGCTCCTTCCTTCCACCCGACTTTTGATCGGCGCTTTTCTGCTGTGCGCCAGCGCACTGGCCCAAGCCGCCAACCCGATGCCAACCAAAGACTTAAAGGGTCTGACCGACCCCGATGGCCTGAAACGCTACACCGGCTCGATATTGACCTACCGCGACGACGCAGCCTATGACGAATTGAAATTCCCCATGGGCAAGGTCATTTCCAAAGACGATCAAGCCGTTGCCGCGCGCAGTCTGGATCGCTCCGGCCAGCGCACCATGCTGCAATACTTGACCCCGGCGGGCAAGTCTGCACTGGAAGTGGTGCGCAACTACCAGCAGGACCTGAAGGCTGCGGGCTACAAGTCCACATTTGAATGCGCGGGCGAAGCCTGTGGTGCCGCAGACTGGATAAGCCGGGGCTACTTTGTATCCACCCTGGTGTCTGGTGCGTACTGGAGCAATATTGGTGACAACAGCCCCGCAGCCTGTAGTGGTGGTGCCAATGTTGGGGACTTCCGCTACGCGCTGCTGGATAACCCCGCTACTGGTTCCACCGTTGCCGTGGCAGCCTGGCGCCCAGGCATTCTCTCGGCCTACTGCGATGAGCCCGAGTACCAAAAGCGCACCAGCGTTGTGGTAGTCAAGGTGGATGCCAAGGCGCGCGAACAAGCCATGGAAACGCTGTCCGCCAGCGAAATGGGCAAGAGCCTGGATTCGAGCGGCAAAGTTGCCGTGTACGGCATTCTGTTTGATACCAACAAGGCCGACATCAAGCCCGAGAGCCGCGCGTCGCTGGATCAAATTGGCGCACTACTGAAACAACAAACGGGCCTCAAGCTGCATGTCGTGGGTCACACCGACAACGTGGGCACTTTGCCTGCCAACATGGACCTTAGTAAACGCCGGGCTGAAGCCGTGGTGGGCGATCTGGCCAGCAGCTACGGCATCGCCCGCAACCGCCTCACTGGCAATGGCGTGGCCAGCCTGGCCCCCGTAGCCAGCAATAGGGATGAGGCGGGCAGGGCCAAGAACCGCCGCGTGGAGCTGGTGCTGCAATAACCAAACACCAGGAGACGACTATGAACTTACTTCGCTTCACCCCCAAGCTCGCAGCCAGCATGCTGGTAGTTACTGGACTGCTGGCCAGCCACGCCCATGCGCAGTTGCCGGGAGGATCACAAAGTCAGCTGCGGCCACCCAGTGGGGGAAAAATCATGCCCCAAGTTAGTGCGGTGCCACCAGCCAACAATACATCACTTGCGGCTCAAGTGAATACACCCAAAGTGCACACCCCTGTGAAAGTGGAGTTGCCGTTGACTGAATTTGGCACCCCGGTTGTGCGCACTGAAGTGCAGAAACAAATTACCCTTCGCAAGGTCTATGACAACGACCCAGCGAACACAGGTAAGACTACGGAGTTGCCCAGTATCCGGCTATCAGGAAGTCAATCAGCTGATTTTTCGGCAACTCCACCCAATTGCCATTTGGGCATGGAGAGCGGGAAGATGGTTGTACAAGGACTTCCGATGACGACACCGCCAGCCTACGTCTTCACTTGCACCAGTACCGTCACGTTTCGACCCAGCGCCGAAGGTGCTCGCTCTGCACTACTAGAGGCGCTATTTGCTGATGGTGACAGGTTTAGTGCCGTGCTGAAAGGCACTGGCCGATCCCCAACAGTATCTCTTTCAGAACATGCCGCACCAAAGGGTGCAGTGGCCAGAGTACGTCAGTAAAGCCCCTGCGCTGACATGCCTGGCAAATGTGAACAGCAGCGAACTTTTCTGAATTGTTGTCAACGGTGACGAAGCCAGCAGGGCCAAGGACCGTCGCGTAGAGCTGGTGCTTCAATAAAGCGCTATAGATCTAATAGCTGCATGTGTAATTTTGACGAGGGCTAGAGCCAATTACTTTGCATAAAACTGCGTCTACATCGCCTTGAACAGGTGCACGTAGGCGCGGCTTACCGGCAGCTCGTTGGCGTGGCCTTTGATACGCACAAACAGGCGGCTGGCTTCGTCACGGCGCGTGCCTTCCAGATGATGCAGATTGACGATGGTGGAGCGGTGTACCTGCCAGTACTGCGTTGGGTCCAGTTGTGCGGCCAGCTCGGCAATGGGGGTACGGATCAGGTACTCGGCTTGGGCGGTTTGCACACAGGTGTACTTTTCGTCCGAGTGAAAGAACAAGATATCGTGCACCGCCACTTGGCTGGTGTAGTCGCCCCGGCTGGCGCGAATCCAGCGCAGTGGTTCTGTCGCGATTGCATTTTTGGGCAGCAGCTTCTTTAGTACGGCCAGTAGTTTGGGGTCGGCCATGTCTACACCTGCCTCAGCCGGCGCGGCCAGCGCGCGCTGCACCCGTTCCATGGTGCGCTGTAGGCGGTCCAGCTTCACGGGTTTGAGCACATAGTCCACCGCCTCCTGATCAAAAGCCTCTACAGCGTATTCGTCAAAAGCCGTGACAAACACCACCCGCGTGTGCCCTTCAATGCCTTGGGCCACTTCCAGGCCGGTCAGGCCGGGCATCTGAATGTCCAGAAAGGCTATATCGGGCTTGAGCTCGGCAATGCGTTGGGCGGCTTCCAGGCCATTGCGGGCTACGGCCACGATGGTCAGTTCGGGCCACTGGGCCAGCTGGGCCTGCAAGGCACGCACCAAGTGGGGTTCATCGTCAGCAATCAGCACAGTGGTCATGGGGTCTATCCGGCATGGAGCGGGCGGTAGGGCAATCGCATGGTGGCACGCATGCCGGGGTTGGCGTCAGTCAAGGTCAAGGAAGCCGTGTCACCGTACTGTGCCTGTAGGCGTTCCCGCACATTGGCCAACGCCATGCCAGAGCCTGGGCGACGACGGGTACTGTCTGGCCCCATGCCATTGTCCAGTACCTCTAACACCAGGGTGTTTGCATCGATCGTGGCCGATATATGGACGCTGCCACCTTCTACTTTGGGCTCCAGGCCGTGGTGCAAGGCGTTTTCTACCAAAGGCTGCAGCAGAAAAGGAGGCATGGTCACGTCTCGCAGATGCGGGTCGTAGTGCACGGAATACTGTAGGCGGTCTTCCATGCGGGTCTTCATCAGCTCCAAATAGTGTCCAACCAGGTCCAGCTCGCCACCCAGCGTGGCGTCCAGGCGCCGCAGGTTGCCCAATGAGGCACGCAGGTAGTCGGTAAAGGACTCCAGCATCACCTTGGCGCGGGGCACATCGTCGTCCATCAGCGACGACACATTGGCCAAGGTGTTGAACAGGAAATGTGGTTCGATCTGCCCTTGCAATAAACGCAGTTGCGCTTCAGCAGCACGTTTTTCGGCTTGAAGTCGGCGCGCACCAACCCTGAATATCCAATAGAACACCAGGCTGATCAGGAACGCTAACAACAAAGCCTGCAACAGGCTCCCTGCCAAAGCGTTGGAGCTATCAAGTAGACGCGAGGAATTGGTTTCATAGCCCATCACCGCAGCACCCAAAGGCCAGCCTATGGCCAACCCCAAATTGGGAATGCCAATGAAGTATGCCAAGCGTCTCCAGCCACTGAGCTTGCGTATGCCTTCGGTACCCAGCCAGTGGTGGCCCAACACAAACAGCCCGCGAATGGTGAAACCGATAAACAGGGCGATGATGAGGTTAATCTTGTACCCTTGCCACCAGCTGGCCCAGTTGCGCCAGGCACCATCGTCCTGTGCAGCCATTGCAAAACCCATGACGGTGAAAGCGACCGCGCAGGCGCCCGAGAAAAGAAAGGTCCAGACCACAGACAACCATTGCGGCCCCACGGGATGGGGGTCGCTGCCCCACCAGGAACGCCATGACTGCCGCAAGGTGTAAGTGTTCAGTGTGTTCATGGCGCCGAGTTTAGGGCGTCTCAAACGCACTGTCAGTCTGCCTATGACGAATCGACAGACTGTGCGACGAACCGACAGCGTTGAGCTGGTGTTTCAGTAAAACGCTATAAATTCAATAGCTATTTACGTAACGTTGACGAGGGCTAGCGGCCAATTCCGTTAGATAACTCCCTGCGCCAGCATGGCATCAGCTACCTTGACGAAGCCGGCTACGTTGGCGCCGTCGATGTAGCTGACCGTGCCATCCGCGCGGGTGCCGTGCTTCAGGCAGGCGGCGTGGATGCCTTGCATGATGATCAGCAAGCGGTTGTCCACCTCTTCGGCGGTCCAGTTCAGGCGCATCGCGTTTTGGCTCATCTCCAGACCCGACGTGGCCACACCACCTGCATTGCTGGCTTTGCCCGGTGCGTACAGTACGCCGGCGGCTTCAAATGCCTTGGCTGCTTCGATGGTCGACGGCATGTTCGCGCCTTCGGCCACGCACAGCACTCCATTCTTGATAAGGGTAGCGGCGTCATTTACATTCAATTCATTCTGCGTGGCACAGGGCAGGGCGATATCCACTGGCACATGCCAAGGAGTCTTGCCTGCCTGGAACGGTACCCCCGTGCGCTGCGCGTAATCGCTGAGGCGGCCGTAGAGGTGGTTCTTTACGTCCATCAACGTAATGAGCTTTTCGGTGGTGAAACCGTCTTCATCGACGATGGTCCCACTGGAATCAGACACCGTGACCACCTTGGCGCCCAGTGCCATGGCTTTTTCGACGGCATATTGAGCGACGTTGCCTGAGCCGGAAACCGATACGCGCAAGTTCTCGAACGTCTTGCGACGGGTTTTGAGCATTTCGGCAGCGAAGTAGACCGTACCGTAGCCTGTGGCCTCGGGGCGGATCAGCGAGCCGCCGAATGACAGACCTTTACCCGTGAATACGCAGTCGGCACGGTTGCTGAGCTTCTTGTACATGCCTGCAATAAAGCCCACCTCCCGTCCGCCCACGCCAATGTCACCGGCCGGGACGTCGGTGTCCGCACCGATGTGGCGGAACAGTTCACTGGCAAAGGCCTGGCAGAAGCGCATGACTTCGCCGGGGCTCTTGCCTTTGGGGTCGAAGTCAGAGCCGCCTTTGCCGCCGCCCATGGGCAGGGTGGTCAGCGCGTTCTTGAAGGTCTGCTCGAACGCCAGGAACTTGAGAACCGAGAGGTTGACGGATGGGTGAAAGCGCAGGCCGCCTTTGTAGGGGCCAATGGCCATGCTGTGTTGAATGCGGTAGCCCCGGTTGACCCGCACAGTACCGTGGTCGTCGGTCCACGACACGCGGAACATGATGACGCGCTCGGGCTCCACCAGACGCTCCAGCAGGCTGTGTTCGGCGTACTTGGGGTGTTTTTCAATGAACGGCCACAGGCTTTCCATCACTTCGGTGACCGCTTGAAGAAACTCAGGCTGACCGGGGTTGCGTTGCGCTACCTGTTCCAGGAAGCTGCCGAGGGACTCGTACATCATATTCAGAGGACTTTCTTGGTGAAAATGCGGGCAATGCGGCGCCGCAGCATAACATTATGCATGATGCTTATAAGTACCAATGGTCGAACGCATGGATCATTGAGCCACGTCAATCATTGGCTGCGCAACGCGGTGTTATGCGATTTATTCGAAAAAGTTCGCGGAGCTTTTCCCATAGCCAACTTGAACATGGCAGAAAAGGCACTGTCGCTTGCGTAGCCGCTGGCGGCAGCAACCTGGCTGATCGGCATGCCGCGCGCGAGCAGGGGCAGGGCGTGTGCCAAGATGGCTTGTTGGCGCCATTGTTGGAAATTGGTACCCAGTTCGTCCCGAAACAATCGCGCCACCGTGCGTTCGCTGGCGCCGATAGGGGTCACCCAGTCGCGCAAATGGGTCTTGTCAGCCGGGTTGCGCAACACGGCCTCGCATAGCGCGCGCAGGCGCTTGTCGCCATGCTCGGGGTGGGGCATGGGTACGCCCAGCGCTTGTGTGGTGGCGCGGGCCATTTCGTCGGCGGACAGTGCCATGATGGCGTCGTCGCGGGCGCCGGGGACCGAGTCTTCCAGCGCGTGCACCAGCTCGCGCAACAATTTGCTGACCACCAGCACCTTGCAATCGGTCCAATCCTTTGGGGTCACGCAAGGGTCCAAATCCACAGTACGCAATTCCGCCGTTTCCAGCACCACCACATGGTGCTGCACCTGGGGTGGAATCCACACTGCACGGGTGGACGGCACGATGTAGGTGGTCTGGCGCTCCTCTTGAGTCACTGTCACTTGCATCAGGCCACTGGCGCAAAAGGTGAACTGTGACCAGGGGTGCTGGTGTGGGGCGATGTGGGCGTCCATTGCCAGCGAACGGGCACGGCTGCGTACCGGGCGCTGCGGTGTGGGAGCGCGGTTGGCTGAGTTGTCAAACCCCACGGTGGTGAGCTGGACTTTGCGTTTGCTGGTTGACATGCTGGGAGGAAGTGGCACTGGTGTGCAACTGAGTTGGCGGAATTTCGACGATTATTGTCTTTTTGTCATATTCCGGCTTTTGAGCTTGGCTTTTACCATTGCCCTCATGACTGCTACCACTCTCGACTCCACCGCCGCATCCGTCCCGCTGCAACAGGATGCCACGGTGATTGGATTGGTAGGGTTGGCCCACGCCAGCTCCCACTTTGCCCACTTGTTGTTGCCGTTGCTGTTTCCTGTTTTTATGAAGGAATTTGGTCTGAACTTTTCGGAGTTGGGACTTTTGATGACCACCTTCTTCGTGGTTTCCGGTGTGGGCCAGGCTTGTGCGGGCTTTGTGGTGGACCGGCTCGGCGCCCGGCCTTTGTTGTTTGTGGCCATGGGCATTTTTATTGCTGCCTGCATAGGGGCCTCGTTGGTCACCGGGTATGTAGGGCTGATTTTGGTGGCGGCTCTGGCTGGGCTCGGCAACGCAACCTTCCACCCGGTGGACTTCACCATTCTTAACCAGCGGGTATCGGCGCAGCGCCTGGGCTATGCCTTCAGTGCCCATGGGCTTACGGGTAACCTGGGTTGGGCGGCAGCGCCGGTGTTTTTTGCAGGATTGGGCGCGAGCATTGGGTGGCGTAATGCCTATGTGGCCGCCGCGCTGATGTATGCCTTGATACTGGTCGTGCTGGTGTTGCAGCGGGACAAACTCAGTACCCACGTGGTTCGACACGACCCACAGGCCCATGCCAACGGCAAGGCCGAGCACGACCTGGCCTTCATGAAGTTGCCTGTGGTGTGGTGGTGCTTTGGTTTCTTTTTGCTCTCCACCATGACATTGGCGGTGGTGCAGAGTTTTGCCGTATCCATCCTCAAGGCCATGCACGGCATCAGCTTCGAGGCGGCCACCTACACCATTACAGCCTATATGCTGTGCGGCGCCACGGGTATGTTTGTGGGGGGTTTTATCGCGGCCCGTACCATTAACAGTGACCGCGTCGTGGCCATTGCCATGGCAGTTGGCGCTGTCCTGCTGGCTTTGTGCGGCACGGGCTTGCTGAATGCGCGGGCCACCATGGTGATATTGGCTGCCACAGGTTTTGCCGTTGGCATAGGCGGGCCGTCGCGCGACATGATGATCAAGAAGGCCACGCCCAAGGGCGCTACCGGGCGTGTTTATGGGCTGGTTTACTCGGGTCTGGACACTGGTTTTGCAATTTCCCCTATCATTTTTGGAATGTTCATGGACCGTGGCTGGTACGGAGCCACCTTGTTGGGCGCCGCATTGGTGCTGTTGCTGAGCGTGGGAGCAGCCTTGGGTGTGGGGGTTCGTACGGTGAAGGCACATTGACCTGGTTGGGAGCGACAACCCAATCGCTGGCATGATGGAGGGCTTTTCGTCCGCCTATTTTTGATATTTCATGACCGACTCCGTGACCCCTATTGCCGAAACTGTAGAAGAAACTATAGAAATTTCCGTGTCCGATGCCAGCTCTGCCACGCCGGAAACACCGACTTCTGCTAAAGCCCAACGGCCCACTAAACCGGATGTCTTTCCTGTTTTGGAAAAATTGGCAACCCTTTATCCTCAACATTTTGGTGCTGAATTTTTGCCGCTCAAACGCGGTATTTTTCAGGACCTGATGGAGGCTCATCCCGATACGCTGGATCAGGCTGGTCTGAAAGCCGCACTGGCCTTTCACACCCGCTCTACCCGCTATCTAACGGTGGTGGCCTCTGGCCAGCAGCGCCACGACCTGCAAGGCCAGCCCGTGGAGCCCATGGCGCCCGAGCATGTGCAACATGCACTGCTGGAAGTATTTCGGCGTCGCCAGACACGCAGCAAAGAAGACCTGCGGCCCAAGCTGCTTGGGCGCATTGTGCAGGCGCAGGAAGCCTCGGGCCTGTCTCCGCTGGCCTATGCGGACCTGGTGCGCGGCCGGGATGAAGCTGCCAACGCGGTGTTGGACGAGGCCATGCTGGAGTCTCAAGCCCGCGATGCCAAGACCGAAGCCCTGCTGCGTGCGTTTGAGGCCAGTGGCAAATCGGTGGAAGAGTTTGCTGACATGTACGGCATGGAGCCGCGCGCCGTGCGCCGTATGCTGCCGCGCAAGCCAGCGGCAGCTGCCTGAGCGCCGTGCTGCAGGTTAGAGGGTTGGGCTTTGCCTATCCCAAACAGAATGCTTTATTTACCGATTGGTCACTGGACATTGCGCCCGGCGTGACTTGGATTGGCGGTGACGAAAGCACCGGCAAGACTACGCTGTTGCGGTTGCTGGCAGGTGATCTGGTGCCCCAAACAGGCAGTTTGAGCCTGACCGATGGAAGCACCTTGGCAGCGCAATCCGCTGCCTACCAAAGCCAGGTCGCCTGGGTGGACCCACGCACCCAGGCCTTTGATGCGATCACTCCCAACACTTTCTGGAGCACGCTGCAATCCCAATACCCCGCATGGGATGCTGCGCTGCTGGCAGAACTGATAGATGGCCTGGCGCTAGGGCCGCATGTGGGCAAGGCCTTGTACATGCTGTCCACTGGCACCAAGCGTAAGGTCTATCTTGCGGGTGCTCTGGCCAGCAGTGCAGCAGTCACGTTGTTGGACGAACCGTTTGCCGCGTTGGACAAAACGTCCATTGATCTGTTGCTGGAGTTGCTGAAAGAAGCCGCTACGCACCCCAGCCGGGCGTGGGTCGTGGCGGACTATGTGGCGCCACGTGGAGTGAGGTTGGCGGCTCAGATCCAACTTGGCCCGTGATCCGATAGCTCGGTTGGCGCTCTACTCCGCGTCCGGCTGCACCTGCGGCGCCGCATTTTGAAATGCAGGCAGGGCCAGGCACGCTTCTTCGATGCGGAGAATGGTGGGGAATGCTTCCAGTGGAGTCTGGAAACGGCGCGAGTTGGCAATCTGCGGAATCAGGCAGCAGTCGGCCAGGCCCGGTGTGTCGCCGTGGCAGAACACCCCGGTGGCGCTGTTGTTGGCCAAAATCGCCTCGATTGCGGTAAACCCTAGCGTGATCCAGTGGCGATACCAGGTGGCGCGGGTGGCCTCATCCAGCTTTAAATCGTGTTCCAGGTATTGCAGCACCCGCAGATTGTTGAGTGGGTGGATCTCGCAGGCTATGGCTTGCGCCAGTGCCCGCACCCGTGCCCGGCCCAATGCGTCGCGCGGCATTAGGGGCTGGTCAGGGTGGGTTTCGTCGAGGTATTCCATGATGGCCAGTGACTGGGTCACCGCATGGCCGTCGTCTATCAGTGCCGGCACCAGTTTGGCCGGGTTGATGTGTTGATAGGCTGGTGCATGTTGGGCGCCACCGTCTTTGAGCAGGTGCACTGGCACCGATTCAAACGGTAGCCCCTTGAGGTGCAACGCAATGCGCACCCGGTACGAGGCCGAACTGCGAAAGTAGGTGTAAAGCTGCAGCATGCGATGGTTATCCATTACTCACTAACGCGGGCCGGCAGCACCGTGCCACGAACCTCACCAAAGCCAATGCGTGCGGCGCCCGGCGCGGTGCAGGTACCGCGGAAGACCACCGTGTCGCCATCTTCCAAAAAAGTGCGAATTTCACCTGTGGGCAGCGTCAGGGGCTGTTTGCCGCCCAGGGACAGTTCAATCAGCGAACCCGCTTCCTCCGGTGCGGGGCCAGACTGCGTGCCGCTGCCCAACAGGTCGCCGCTTTGCAGGTTGCAGCCACCGACTGTGTGGTGCGCCACCATTTGCGAGACCGACCAGTAGGCATCGCGAAAGTTACTGTGTGAGAGGCGATGCTCTGGCAGGCCCTTGTGCCGCATGGCCGCGCTTTGTAGATACGCCTCCAGCTCAATGCCAATGGCGCCCTGTTGGCGCAGTTCGTTGCTGTCCAGATAGGGCAGGGGCTGTGGGTCGTCCTCCGGGCGGGTCCAGGGCTGGCGAAATGGTGCCAGTGCCTCCAGGGTCACCACCCACGGTGACACCGTGCTGGCAAAGTTTTTGGACAAAAACGGCCCCAGTGGCTGGTATTCCCAACCCTGCACATCGCGCGCAGACCAGTCGTTGAACAGGCACAGGCCAAACACATGCTCCTCTGCCTGTTCCATGGCAATGGGCTCACCTTGGGCGTTGCCAGCACCCAAGAAAATGCCCACTTCCAGCTCATAGTCCAAGCGTGCACTGGGCGCCAGTACTGGGGCGGTGGCACCGGGGCGCATCACCTGGCTCAAGGGGCGGCGAACGCCCTGACCCGAAATGCCAATGCTGCTGGAACGGCCGTGGTACCCAATAGGAACCCATTTGTAGTTGGGGAGCAGCGGGTTGTCTGGGCGCATCAGTTTGCCGACATTGGTGGCGTGGTGCACCGAGGTATAGAAATCGGTGTAGTCGCCAATGCGGGCAGGCACGTCAAATTCGGCTTGGGCTTGTGGCAATAAGCAGGTGCTCAGCACGGCTTGGTCTGGTGAACCCGTCCGCAGGGCGCGTGACAGGGCCAACCGCAGCGCAGACCAGGCCTTGGGGCCCAAGTCCATGAAGGTGTTGAGGCTCGGTGCGCAGCAGGCATGCACACCCGCCAGGGCCTCACCATTGAACACGCTCGTAGCGCGGGCAGCCGTCAGGTCAAGGATGTCGTCGCCAATGGCCACCCCCACCCGAAACGCCTGCTTGCTGCCAGTGTGGCGGAACACGCCAAACGGCAGGTTCTGAATGGGGAAATCGGTCTGGGCCGTGTTGGCGGAGGCCACCCAACTGGTGAGCTGGGCGCTGTGTGTTTCGTTCAATGCCATCACTGCAGGCCTCCTGTTGTCGTGCGGGTTGTTGCTGGGCTTACTTGGCGAGTTGGTTGGTGACTTCAGTCACCAAATCAGCGCCAACATCCTTGGTAAACATGTCCCACACCGGCTTGACCTGGGCGCGCATCCGCTGGCGCTCGGCTGGTGTGATGTCGTTGATCAACAGACCCTTGGCTGCCATGGCGGTCTCTGCCGACTTGGCTTGGTCGCGGGCAACACCGCGCTGGAAGGCGCGGGTTTCTACAGCCGCGTCACGCAAGATGGCCTGGTCGGCGGCGGGCAAGGTATCCCAGAACTTCTTGGACACCAGCGGAACAAAAGCGCCGTAGGAATGCTTGGTGAGTGACAGGTACTTCTGCACCTCATTGAGCTTGAGCGCGGCAATCACGGCGGATGGTGTTCCCTGCCCATCGACCGTGCGGGTTTCCAGCGCGGTGTACAACTCAGGCACGGCCAGTGGAACGGGGTTTGCGCCCAAAGCCTTGACGGTTTCCTGCGAAATCTTGGCTTGCACGGCGCGGAACTTCAGGCCCTGAAAATCTTCCCACTTCTGGATCGGACGCTTGCTGTTGGTCGCGTTGAAGAAGCCGTTTTCCCAATAAGCCAGTCCGATGAGTCCTTTTGCGGGGAGCTTGTCCAACAGCTTCTGGCCGGTGGGGCCATCGAGCACTTTTTCCGCGTCTTGTTCACTACCAAACAGGAAAGGAAAGTCCAGAATCTCAAATTCCTTGACCATACCGGTCAGCGTGCTGGTTTGTGGCACCGTGAATTCGATGGTGCCGCCCTGCAACGACGAGGTGACTTGCACATCGTTGCCCAAAGCGCCGTTGTAGAAAGGCTTGATCTTGATGCGGCCCTGGCTCTTTTTGTCGACCAGATCCACAAAGCGGGCAACGCCCTGGCCCTGGTGGGTTTTTTCGGACAGCGTCACGGCAAATTTGGCAGTGACATCGGCAATGGCCGAACTGCTGAGTAGTGTGGCCAATGCCAGACCGGTCAATTGGGCGATGAGAGTGGTTTTCATAAAGCGAGTCTCCTGGGGTTGTTGTGAGAGAAAAAAGGAACGGAACGCGAGTGTGGTCGTTTTAACGCCACCAGCCAGCCGGTACCATGACCAGCGCCGGGAACAGAATCAGCGCGACCAAAATAGCGGCCTCGGCGAGCAAAAAGGGCATCACGCCCTTGACGGCTTCGGACATGGAAACCTTGCCGATAGAGCTGACCACATTCAGCACCACACCCACAGGCGGTGTGATCATGCCAATGGAGCAATTCATGATGAAAATCACGCCAAAGTAGATCGGGTCGACGCCGGCCTGAACGGCGATGGGTAAAAAAACCGGCGTGAAGATCAACACGATGGGGATGAAATCCAGCACCATGCCAGCCAGAAAAGACCACCACCATCATGGCCGCTACCAACAGCAACTGGTTGCCGGCAAACACTTCCAGCCAGCCGCCCACTTGACCGGGGATGTCGGCAATGGTAATCATGTACGACGCCACCATGGCCATGGCCGCCAGCAACAGCACCACGGCGGTGGTGCGCGCGGTGGTGAGCAGGCATTCGTAGACCTTGGCCAGGCTAAGCTCGCGGTACACCACCAATCCCACAAACATGGCGTACATGGCGGCCACCACGGCGGCCTCGGTGGGGGTGAAGATACCGAATTTCAGGCCACCAATGATGATGACGGGCAACAGCAAGGCCCAGAAACCTTTACCCAACAAAGCCATGCGTTTGCCCCATGACAGCTTGGGGGCGAGTTGTATCTGTTCGCGTCGGGATACCAACCACCAGGCCGCCACCAGCGCCAGACCCATCATGACGCCGGGCACCATGCCGGCAAAAAACAGTTTGGTGACCGATACGTTGGCCACCACGCCAAACAGCAAAAAACCAATGGACGGCGGGATGACCGGCGCAATGATGCCGCCCGCCGCCATCAGCCCGCAGGCGCGGCCCACGTTGTAGCCAGCCGCGCGCATCATGGGTACCAAAATGGCGGCCAGCGCTGCGGTATCGGCCACCGCTGAACCCGAAAGGCTGGCCAACAAAATGGCGGCGATGATGGCCACGTAGCCCAGACCACCGCGCAGGTGGCCGACGAACGCGCCGGCCATGTCCACGATGCGTTTGGACAGGCCACCAGCGTTCATGAATTCGCCAGCCAATATGAAGAACGGAACCGCCATCAGCACAAAGTTGTCGGCGCCACCGATGGTGTTCTGCACCACAATCTGCGCGTCGAATTGACCAAGCACCAACATGATCGCAATGCCTGAGGCCAGCAAGGCGAAGGCAATCGGCATGCCGATGGCGATGGCCCCCAGCAGCGTGCCCAGAAAAATGAGCGCGGTCATGCTTTGGGGTCCTTGGCTTGGTGGGTGGCAACGTTTTCGATCTCGGCTTCGATGCGCTCGCCCAGGTTCAGCGTCATGGACAGCTCGGCATCGGTATGCGGCTGCGTCAGTGCGTCCCATATATTGAACAGGATGCTGATGCCCATGCCAACGCCAAACACAATCGCCGAGCCATACAGCCAGGCGTACGAGATACCCAAAACGGGGTAACTGTTGTCAAGGTTGATGTGCGTCTGTTGCCAGCCTCCCACGACAAAGATCACGCAGGCCGCCAACATCAAAACGCCCGTAATGGCAATGGCCGCCTTCTTCCAACGGTGCGGCAGGCTTTTGACAAGTGTGTCAAAGCCGATGTGGGCATGCTGGCGTGATGCCAGGATAGCGCCCAGCAGGACCAGCCAGACAAACAGAAGGCGCGCCAGCTCTTCAGACACGGCAATGCCGGAATCAAAGCCATAACGCAGCACCACGTTGCCAAAAACCAGCAGGGCCATCATGGCCAGACAGGCCACGATGGTGAGCTCCAGCGCGCGGGTAACCGCGTGGGTAAGACGAACGAACATGGGTAAACAGGTGTGAAAAGACGGAAGGTGTGATCAGGCTGTCATGAAACCTTTTCCGTCGTGCATCCACGCGGCGTGCTTGGGGGCCTTCTTGGTGCGGTCCCACTCGTTGATCATGTCCCACTTCACGTCGTCCAGAGACTTCTTCATCGCGGGCGTGGCCGTGTTGCAAGCCAGCTCCAGGCGGTGGCCGCTAGGGTCATGGAAGTAGATGGATTTGAAGATGGTGTGGTCGGTCACGCCCAATACTTCAATGCCAGCAGCTTCCAGGCGGCCCTTGGCGGCCATGAGCTCGTCCATGCTGGCAACTTCAAAGGCCAAGTGCTGCGTCCAGGCAGGGGTGTTGTGATCGCGGTCCATGGGGGCGCTGTTGGGCAGTTCAAAAAATGCCAGCACGTTGCCGTTGCCCGCATCCATAAAAATGTGCATGTACGGATCAGCCTCTTTGGTGGATGGCACTTCGTCCTCGGCAATGGCCAGCACGAACTTCATGTCGAGGTGCTTTTCGTACCACTCCACGGTTTGTTTGGCGTTAATGCAGCGGTAGGCGACGTGGTGAATTCTCTGGATCAGCATGGGTGTTCTCCTCGGTGTTGGTTGAACCAGTCAGGCGATGGATCGTCGTGACATGGTTGCAATTAAAGAGGAGATTGATCTATCATTCAAACAGATTTTTATGATGAATTTATTTGAATATCGAATAAATAACCATTGCCTTCAGACGTGTGGCCCGGTTGATGCGCCTGAAGAACTTGAAAAACCTGCCGGGAAGCCGTGCGGGCAATGATTCCACCAATGGTTTCAACGATCCTGCCCGCAGAATGTGCGTAGCAAACTGTGACATCCGTCTCTTTGCCAATTCCAAAAGGACCCGTGGGAAGGGTCCTGATCAGGAACAACCGGAATCGCGGCGTTACGTCTTGCGCGTGTGGGCATTCATTGAAAACTCCTATCGACACACCGAAGCCAGCACCATGCACCTGAAGGGTCCACTCGTCTTTGCTTTGCGCTGTCAGCTCCAGGTTCGCCAGTGCCTGGGCCTGGCCCAGAATCGGCAGGTACATCTGCAGTGCTTCTACCAGCAAACGAAATTGCGGTGGAGCTGCATCCAGACCCTGCAACGGATTGGGCCTGACGTTGCCACTTTCAAAGCCCCGTCCATGGGTGTGCAACCGGTAGATCTTCCCGAGAGGGTGTTTTTTCATCCATACGTAACGGTTTGCAATGCCCGTGCGTGGACCCAACCCCGTGCAGCAGCCCACTTGTTACATCAAGAGACAAAGCTTCTTCAACATAGAAGGCGATGGGGCTGCAAGCGCACAATCATGTGCCGACTTTTCGTGTATAGCGATGGTCTGGCGTTGACTTTTCAATGGCCTGATCCATGAACATTACCTTGCGCCAATTGAGGGCCTTTGTGGCATTGACCCAAACCGGCAGCTTCACCGACGCCGCTGCCCGTCTGCACGTGACCCAGTCGGCGCTCAGTGGTTTGATCAAGGAGTTGGAGCAGACGCTGGGCGTACAGGTGGTTAATCGCAGCACACGCAAGGTAGAGCTGGCCGAGGTGGGACGTGAGTTCTATCCCTTGGCCGCGCGGCTGCTGCAAGACCTGGATGGCGCACTAGTGACCATTGCCGACATGAAGGCTTTAAAGCGTGGCTTGGTGCGGATTGCAGCACCCCAGCTCATGTCGGCCTCGGTGCTGCCTGAGGTGATTGCCGGTTTCAAGCGCGAGTACCCCGACATCGAAATCCGCCTGCTGGACTGCATGGTGGAAAACGTGCTGCCCAAGGTGCACAGCGGCGAGGTGGATTTTGCCGTAGGCCCCGAGCGGGAATCCTCCGCCGATATCGAGGCCAAGACCTTGTTTGAAATCCCGTTTGTGGTGGTGTTTCGCGCCGACCACCCCTTGAACAAAAAGAAGCGTGTGACTTGGGATGACGCGCTGCGTTACCCGGTTGTGGCCCTCAAGGGCGAGTTCACCCACCGCCTGCGCGTCGACCTGCACGAATCCCTGCACGACGAAGCGCTCAACCCCGCCAATGAAGTGGGCTTTATGACCACGGCCTTTGCCATGGTCAGCGCCGGCCTGGGTGTAACCACCTGTTTACCCTATGCCAGTAACCTGATTCGTTTGCACCAATTGCAAAGCCGCCCCTTGCTGGAGCCGGAGGTGCGCCGCAAGTTTTTGATTTTCACCCGGCGGGATCGGCCCTTGTCGCCGGCAGCGCAGCGGTTCTCGGAGTATTTGATGGACTACGTGACCGCGCAGCCGTGGTGCAGTAAACGTTAATAGTTTTTATAAAATTGTCCTATAGCCCTCTTGCAATATACATAGCATGCTATCGAAAAAATAGTATTGGCTGAAATGACTACCCTGCAATCCGTACCTTGCGAGCCATGCCATCGCCCCGGCCAATGTGGCCCAGCGGCAGTTCGGTGCTGGACTTGATGCAGTTCAGCACGATGTTGGAGCGGATATTGGCCACGCCCTTGATGCGCATGAGTTTCTTCAGCACCGAGTCCGACAGCACGGTCAGGTCAGCCGCCACGATTTGCAGGATGTAGTCCGATTCACCGGCCACCGAGTAGCAATCCAGCACCTCGGGGATGACCGCAATTTCGCGCTCAAAGGCCAATCCCTCGTCGCCGCCGTGGCGGCTTAACGTGACGTAGCTCATGGCGCGCACACCCAGGCCCAGCGCAGCAGGATCCAACAGGGCGACATAACGGCGGATGATGCCGCTGGTTTCTAGCCGCTGGATGCGCCGGCTCACCTGCGAGGCCGAGAGGTGAATCTGCTCGCCGACTTGCTGGTTGGTGGCGTGGGCATCCTTTTGCAGTGCAGCAAGCAAGCTGATATCGAACTTGTCTAGCAGCAAATCGTCATATTTTTCTTGATTCATGCATAAATTATGCATATGTTTGGCGTTAAATGGCGCAAGTTGCGTACACCGTGCGCGCAGTCTTGACCACAATCAAGTATTCACAACAACGACTTTAGGAGCAACGCAATGGCCGATTTGTTTGACAACCCGATGGGACTGATGGGATTTGAATTTGTGGAGTTCGCATCCCCCACGCCGGGCGTTCTGGAGCCGGTGCTGGAACAGATGGGTTTCGTGCGCGTAGCGCGCCACCGCTCCAAAGATGTGGATCTGTACCGCCAGGGCGATATCAACTTCATCATCAACCGCGAACCCAAAAGCAACGCAGCCTACTTTGCCGCCGAACACGGCCCCGGCGCCTGCAGCATGGCGTTTCGCGTGAAAGACTCGCACAAGGCCTATACCCGTGCCCTGGAATTGGGCGCACAGCCCGTGGATATTCCTACCGGCCCCATGGAACTGCGCTTGCCCGCCATCAAGGGCATTGGCGGCGCGCCGCTGTATTTGATTGACCGTTTTGAAGAAGGCAAGAGCATTTACGACATCGACTTTGACTTCATCGAAGGCGTGGACCGCCATCCGGTTGGGCATGGCTTCAAGATCATTGACCACCTGACGCACAACGTCTACCGTGGTCGCATGGCTTTTTGGGGCAGTTTCTATGAGCGCATCTTCAACTTCCGCGAAATCCGCTACTTCGACATCAAGGGCGAATACACCGGCCTGACCTCGCGCGCCATGAGCGCGCCGGACGGCATGATCCGCATCCCCCTGAACGAAGAAGCCAAGGGCAGCGGTGGCCAGATTGAAGAGTTTTTGATGCAGTACAACGGCGAAGGCATCCAGCACATTGCGCTGCTGTCCGACAACCTGTTCGATTCGCTGGACAAACTGCGAGCTGCTGGCGTGCCCTTGATGACAGCGCCACCCGAAACCTACTACGAAATGCTCGAAGGCCGTCTGCCCAACCATGGCGAAGACGTGAACGCGCTGCAGACGCGTGGCATTTTGCTGGATGGTACGACCAAGTCCGGAGAGCGCCGCCTGTTGTTGCAAATCTTCTCGCAGACGCTGATGGGTCCGGTCTTTTTTGAGTTCATCCAGCGCAAGGGCGATGAAGGTTTTGGCGAAGGCAACTTCAAGGCCCTGTTCGAGTCCATGGAGCGCGACCAGTTGCGCCGAGGGGTCATTGAAGGCGTGGCGGCTTAACCATGCGCAAACTTGAAGCCACCGAATTGGCCGCATTGGCGGCCGAGTTTCCGCAATGGCAGGTGGACACCCATATCGGGACCCTGAGTCGCAACTTTGTATTTGGTGATTTCATGCAGGCCTTTGCCTTCATGACCCATGTCGCCATTGCATCGGAAAAGCACAACCACCACCCCGAGTGGAGCAACGTGTACAACCAGGTGGCCATCACCTGGACGACGCACGACGTACGTGGCCTGAGCACCAACGACATCGATATGGCCCGCCTGTGCGAGCAGGCCTTCGCTGGCAATGTGGCAGGCGCTGTCGCTACTGCAGCCTGAAGGAGCCGGACCATGGACGTTAACGTAGCTGAAAAAGTCAAACACGGGCTAGCCGCTGGTGCCACCGCAGCCCCCCAGCGCCCGGACTGGACAATGGACCAGGGCTGGGAAAACTACACACCCGCGCAACACGCGGTTTGGAAGACGCTGTACGAGCGCCAGACCAAGCTCTTACCGGGCTTGGCCTGTGACGACTTTGTGGCCGGCATGAACCACCTGCCCATGTCGGCCGAGCGCATTCCGAATTTTGAGGAACTCTCCGAAACCCTGATGAAAGCCACCGGCTGGCAGGTGGTGGCGGTGCCAGGCCTCGTGCCCGACGACGTGTTCTTCGACCACCTGGCCAACCGGCGCTTTCCGTCGGGCAATTTCATCCGGGGTGCCCATGAGTTGGATTACCTGGAAGAGCCCGACGTGTTCCACGACGTGTTTGGCCACGTGCCCATGCTCATGCACCCGGTTATGGCCGACTTTATCCAGGCCTATGGCCAGGGCGGCCTGCGTGCCCAACGCTTAAGCAAGCTCACCGAACTGGCCCGCGTGTACTGGTACACGGTGGAGTTTGGTCTGGTGCGCCAGAAAGAGGGCTTGCGCATTTACGGCGCGGGCATAGCGTCTTCGTATTCCGAAAGCGTATTTTCGATCCAAAGCGATTCGCCCAACCGCATTGGGTTTGACCTGGAGCGGGTTATGCGCACTAATTACCGCATTGACGACTTTCAAGAGGTCTACTTTGTGCTGGACCATTTGGACGATTTGTTGGCTCTGGCGCAGACTGACTTTGCGCCGGTGTACGAACGCCTGGGCCATGGTCCGCACTACCAACCGGGCGATGTGTTGCCTGCCGATACGGTACTGCACCAAGGCACCGGTAGTTACCACTTGGCGCGCCCACGCAAGAGCTGACCGGCTATTGGCGCATGGTGATTTGGGGTTGTTTGTCTTGACGCACAATATGCGCCATGACCGTTCTACCACCCCCTCAAATCGCCGGCCACCTGCTGGTGCAATGTCTCATCGAACAGGGTGTAACCCACGCCTTTGGTGTGCCTGGCGAGAGTTTTTTGGCCGTACTCGACGGCTTTCACCGCTACCAGTCCCAGATCCAGTTTGTGGTTAACCGACAAGAGGGCGGTGCCGCATTCATGGCCGAGGCGCATGGCAAACTGACCGGGCGACCCGGCGTGTGCATTGTGACGCGCGGTCCCGGTGCCACCAACGCCTCCATCGGCATCCACACGGCGTTTCAGGATTCCACACCCATGGTGATGTTGGTGGGCGACGTGGCCAGCGACACCCGCGACCGCGAGGCCTTCCAGGAGCTGGACTACCGCGTGTTCTTTGGCGCCAGCACCCAGGGCATGGCCAAACGTGTAGAGCGCATTGATGACGCCAGCCGCATCCCCGAGTACATTGCTCGCGCCTTTGCCACGGCCATGAATGGCCGCCCAGGGCCGGTGGTGCTGGTACTGCCAGAAGATATGCTGGTGCAGACCCTGACGCCCAACCCGGCAACGGGCCTGCTGCCCCAGCCGCTGCCCCGCGTGGAGCCGTCTGATGCCTGGGTTGGCCCGCAGGCCATGGAAAAACTACGTGAGCTGCTATTGAAAGCAGAGCGCCCCATGGTCATCGCGGGCGGTGGCGGCTGGACGCCGCAGGCCGCACAGGCCCTGCAGCGGTTTGCACAGGCCTGGAAACTGCCAGTGGGCAATGCCTTCCGGTTTCAGGACACCTTTGACAACCACCACCCGCAGTACGCTGGTGACGTGGGCATTGGCATCAACCCAGCACTGGCCAAGCGCCTCAAGGACAGCGACCTGATTCTGGCCATCGGCCCACGCCTGGGCGAGATGACCACCGGCGGCTACACCGTGCTGCAGGCACCCAAGGCGGCGCAGACGCTGGTGCACATTCACGCCAGTGCCGAAGAGCTCAACCGCGTCTACCAGGCCGATCTGGCCATTAACGCCAGCATGCGCACTGCGGCGCACGCACTAGAGACCATGGCCGCTCCGGCAAGCCTACCGTGGGAGGCCTGGACGATGGCTTGCAACGCCGATTACGTGGCGAACCTGCAGGCCACGCCTATCCAGGACCTGCCTGCGGATACCGAGCGCGGCTTGGTGGACATGCACAGCGTCATTGCCACCGTGCAAAAGCATCTGCCACTGGACGCAGTGCTAACCAACGGCGCCGGTAACTTTGCCAGTTGGCTGCACCGCTTTTACCGCTACAGCGGCCTGGCTGGCGGCCACAAGACCCAACTGGCACCTACCAACGGCGCCATGGGCTACGGCGTGCCGGCGGGTATTGCAGCGGCAGTTACGACCAAACGGGTGGTGTTCACCATTGCTGGCGATGGAGATTTCCTGATGAATGGGCAGGAGCTGGCCACCGCCGTACAGCACGGCGCCAAGACCATCATCCTGCTACTGAACAATGGCATGTTTGGCACCATCCGCATGCACCAGGAGCGTGAGTACCCCACACACGTACAGGGCGCTGGAACGGCCTTGAACAACCCCGACTTTGCGGCTTTGGCACGCGCCTACGGCTATGCCGGTGTGCGCATCCAGCGCAGTGACCAGTTTGAAGCCGAACTGCTGGCAGCCCTGGCGCGGCCACAGGGCACATTGATTGAGGTGATGCTGGAGCCCGAGCTCATCAGTACCCGGGGCAGCCTGAACACCATCACGCAGACGGCGCTCAAGCGCTAGTGCGTTGTCATATTGCTATTACTTTGGTAGCTGCTTGTGTAGATTCGACGAGGGCTAGAGGCCAATTTTGCACATAGTTATTTGGCAAATGGCACCTTAACGGACAAACAAAATCTGGGCCCACACGCCTACCACCAAGGCCAGTGTCAGCCACGCCAGCAAGCACGCGGCTACCGACCGCAGCGTGCGGCGCGTCAGGCACAGCCGTGCCAGCAGGTAGGCCGAGAATCCCGCGCCCGCACACAGCAGCACCGCACGCACAGCCGGCACCCAGGTCAGGTCCACACCCTCGGCCTTGAGGTGGCCCAGGGTCAACATGGACAGGCCCAGAAACACACCGGCACCGCCTATGGGCACCAAACCCAGCGCCAGCTTTTGCCAGGGCAGGGCGGGGTTGTTCAGCAGACGCGCCGCCAGCCAGATTCCAGCCCAAACAACCAGTCCCAGGGCTGCACCGCCGCCCAGAATCCAGGCCAGAATGCACAGGCCATCCAGCCAGGTGAAAATGTCCTGGGCCTGTGGGTAGTGGGTGAGCAGCCACCAGGGCGCGTTGTCCTGCAGCAAGACCATCCAGTCATGGTCAATCAGCCACTCCGCCACGGTGGTTTTAAACCACACAAAGCGAGGGCTGGCCGACCAAGTGAATGCGGCGGTCGCAATGCCAATCACACCCACGATCAGGGTTATGGCCTCACCGGTATTGGCGGCCGCCGGGCGAGTGTTCAAGATCTCGTGCGCGGGTGAACGCAGCGCCAGGGCCACCGCGTCGTTCTCGCCAGCGCAGCGCCCACAGGCGTGGCAGCTGGATGCGCTTTGCATGTGGCCAATATTGATGAGTGGCGCGCAGTTGACAGCATGACGACGTTCGGTGGATTGGCCCATTTGCTGCAGCCAACGCGCTTCGTCCACGCCAAAATGCACGGGGGCAATCTTGGCCAGCAAGCCAAAGACGCCATTGGCCGGACACAGGTAGCGGCACCAAACCCGGCTGCCTTTGCCGTAGACCAAACCCACCGCCACGGCGGCCACGGTGGAGCCACCAAGTACCAGCAACGCAGCCTGCGGGTATTCGTAAACACTGACCAGCTGGCCGTACACCGTGGTGCCGACAAAGGCGACAAAGGGCCAGCCGCCCCAGCGCATCCAGCGCGGAATGGCACGACCCAGGCCATGGCGGCTGGCCAGTTCGGTCAAGGAACCTTCAGGGCAAAACACGCCGCACCACACGCGCCCCAGCAGCATGGTGCTGAGCATGACAAAAGGCCACCAAATGCCCCAGAACAGGAACTGGGCAAACAGCCGCAAGTTGGTCAAAATGTGTGCGTCTTGGTCGGGCAGCGGCATCATCGCCGGCACCACCAACAGCCCAAAATAAAACAGCACCACCACCCACTGAATACCCTGAATAAGGCGTTGGTGCCGGCGCATGGCCAGGCCCAAACGGGCGAGCAGGCCCTCCCGCTGCTCTGGTAGTGCGGGCGCCGCTGCCGATGCCGTTGTTACCGGGTAGATGGGGATGCTACGCATGTTGGCGGGCCGGGCGCATGGCGCGCAGCATGAACAGCCAGTAGGCGGCGTACACCACCACCAGCATGAGCGACGGGTGGGCCCGGTAGCCAACCAGTGCCGCCACGATAGAGCCCAGCCGACCGCTGTCGTCCAGCAGCCCGGCGCTGTTCCACAAGGGGTCCATCAGCGCGGGTAGCAGGCCGGCACCGATCAAGCGGTCGATGGCGCTGACCAGCAACGCACCCGCAAAGAACAGCAGCATCCAGCCACTCATGGCAAAAAAGCGCCGGTAGTCTAAAAAGCGCAGTCCCCGGCCCAGTATCCAGGCGGTGAACGCGGCCAGGGCAAAGCCCAGCATGGCGCCCATGAATACATTGGCCGAGTTGCCCGGCTCCAGACTCACGCCATAGAGAAACACGGCCGTCTCGGCGCCTTCCCGGGCAATGGCCAGCGCGGCCACGGTGGCAATGCCGATCAGACCCGAGCGTTGCATGGCCACTTGCAGGCTTTGGTGCAGGTTTTTGCGCATGCCTGCGCCGTGGCGGCGCATCCACAACACCATCTGCACAATCAAGCCCGACGCCACCAACAGCATTGCCACCTGGAAGTATTCCAGCGCAGTGCCCGAGAGTTCGTCCTGTGCCGCCACCATGGCCCAACCCAGCAGGCCGGCCAGCCCCAGGCCGCACAACACGCCCAATCCCAGCGCGCGCAGGCCGGCTGCTCCAGCGCTGTTGAACTTGAGCCAGGCGTGCAGAATGCCGACCACCAGCATGGCTTCCACGCTTTCCCGCCAGACGATAAAAATTGTGCTACCCATGGTTGTGCTCCCGGTTTACTTGGCCACCATCTGGCCTTGGGCGGTTTCGGGATGAAAGTCGCCAAAGAACTTGTAGGTACCGGGTTTGAGAGGCTGAAAGATCAGGAAGCTGGTGACACCCGGTGCCAACACCTTTTCTTTGCGCAGTTCCACGCTTTCAAATTCTTCGGCGCCAGGGCCTTCGTTTTTGATCACCAAGCGGAACTTGGTGTTGGCCGGAACCTCCAGAATGGCGGGCACAAAGTGCCCATTGCGGATCACAAGGTTGACGGTCGGCATGTCCTGTGCCTGTGCTGGCAAACTGTTCAGCAGCATGGCACTGAGTATTGCCAGTAAAGCGTTTGAAAAACGGTTGGTACGCATATGACCTCCTAAAAAGTGAATTGCGAGCGCAGGCTGAAAATGCGCACACCGGGTGCGCCAGCGTCGCCACCGGCGTTGCCGATGAACTGCAGACTGGGCGTCAGCTCAAACTGTTTGGCCACGCGCCAGCGGTAATACAGCTCGGCCACGTTCTCCGACTCGTTGAGTGTCTGCGGGTCAGTGGGGTCGGTTAGCTTGTAGTTGCGGTAGGCATCGCTGGTGCGCAACCAACCCAGCCCCAAGCCCAAGCTGTCGCCGCCGCGGTTCCAGTACGAGCCATTGGCCTCCAAGCCCAAGGTGAGCGTCCGGTCGAATTTGACCCGGCCCGTTGTTTGCTGACCCCAGCGGGCGAACAGCGTCATGCCATCACCCACGCGCTGGTCCATGGACAGGCCCCAGCCACTGTGGTGCTCGGGCGCAGTCAGGCTGGTGTCGGCCAACGGCAAATCAAAAGCAAAGGGAACGGCTTGTGGATTACTCCATGCGTATGCGCGGTAGTTACCCAGCAGGCCACCAAAAAAGCGCCTGGCCGTTTCCGCTTGCAGCATTACCAGCGGAGCGCCCAGGCTGCCTTGGTAGTTGGCGCCTTTTTCGCCGGCACCGAACAGGCCCAGTGAGACACGCCAGTTCTCCAGCTTGTCGCTTGTATCCAGTAGCGAAAAGCGCAGGCCCGGTGCAAAGCCGTTGGCATCGACCCCGATATCGCCACCTGCATCCAGCAAGGGGTTGTGCACGAATGCCGAGTTGAGGAACTGGCGGGTTTCATCCCCAGCCACGGCGTTTTGGTCAAAGAACACAAACGGGTCCATCTTGCCAACGGTAATTTCCAGTTTTTGTTTGGATGCGGGTTTAAAGCCGCCCAAGGGCAATGGAATACTGGCCTGGTACCAGGCTTGGGCCAACAAGGCGACGGAGTTTTCGGCGCCTAGGCCGAGTTGGAATGCAGTGGCCAATGGATTAGAAAACCCCGATGGCAAGCCGCCCAAGCCAGAGCCCTGACCCAGGCGCAACTGGGTGAACAAGGATTGCTCTATGTCGCCAATTGGCTCCAGAGGTAACGACACAAAGGCATCGGTGCGGTAACCGAGCTGGCCGTCTTCGGCATTGGGAGCCAGTGACTTTTGCGCCACCATGCTTAGGCTTAAACCGCCTTTGATGTCGTTCAGCGCAGCGAGTTTGCCGACCGGGCCAGATAGTTCCTGGGTTTTGACCTCCACGGCCTTGAGCCGTGCGCTTAAATCGGGCTCCATTTCACTAATCGTATCGCTATCCAGGCTGGTGACAAGCAACGACTGCTGTTGCTCCAAAGCCGTCAGGCGTTGTTCTACAGCGCTTGCGGCAGTTGTTGCTGCCTTGGCTGTCACAGCCTTGGCGCGGGCGGCGACCAGTTCATGCTGCAAGTCGGCATTGGCTTGCTCCAGCTTTTGTACGCGCTGGTTGAGTTGTTCCAGCAGTTTGGCCAGTTGGACGTTCGTGGCTGCACTGGCGGTACCCGCAGCGCCCAGACTCAATGCAGTGGCTATCACCACGGTTTTCAAAAGAAAAGGGCAACGCATGGCTCAGTAACCTCCCTTTTTGCCAATGCCGACAAAGCTAAAGTCGTATTCGACGTCAAAAGGCTTGAACCAGGGACGCACGCCGGTCAGGCGGTCGGTGTGGCGGCCAAAGTGGGCGTGCTTGTTTTCGCTGGGCGGCAAGATGGTGTACTTGACGTGGTATTTTCCTGGGCCAAAGAGCTTGATGTTGTCGCCATAGTGGGGGCCGTCGTTGGCCACCATGGGCATGAACTCACCCTCCACCTTTTGTGTGGTTCCGGTTTTGGTCACCTCAAACTTGCCCATCAGGTAGGGCACCCAGGCACCTTCTTCGAAGCCGTTGGGGTTGCCGGCCAGGGCTTTGATGTCGGCCTAAATGTGAATGTCAGATTCTTCCGCCTTGCGCATCATGCCGTCGGGCTCCATGACGACCGGTTGCAGGTAAACCGCAGCGATCTCCATGCCAAATCGCTGCTGCGGCGTGCCGATGGGGTATTCGAGGGCTTGGGCAGCCATTGCACTGGCTAGGAGGCCAAATGCTGCAACGGTTTTGCATATGGGTTTGCGGACGAAAGTGGGCATTATTTTTTTCCTTAATAAGAATTATTATCAAATGTAAATGATAGGCGTTCTCATTGCAACAAAATAATGAGCAAAAAAAAGGCCGGTGCGAACCGGCCTTAAAACCTTTTGAGAAACCCGTTGATGCTTACTTCATATCCACGCCATAGAAGGTGTGGCGGCCGAAGGGGCTGAGTTTGAAATCAACCACTTCCTTGCGAATGGGCTTGAGCTGCACCGCGTGGGCGATGGTGAACCAGGGAGCCTGTTCCTTGAAGATGACCTGGGCCTGTTCGTAGAGTTTGGTGCGCTCGGCAACGTTGGACACCACTTTGGCTTTTTGCACCAAGTCCTCAAACGGCTGGTAGCAGAACTTGGCCACGTTGGAGCCATTTGTCTTGGCAGAGTCGCAACCGAGCAAGGTGCTGAGAAAGTTGTCTGGGTCCCCGTTGTCGCCGGTCCAACCCATCATGCCCATCTGGTGTTCGCCGTTTTGCATGCGCTTGCGGTACTCGCCCCACTCAAAGCTCTTGATCTCAGCCTTGACGCCAATCTTGGCCAAGTCGGCTTGCATCAGCTCGGCAATGCGCTTGGCATTGGGGTTGTAGGGGCGCTGCACGGGCATGGCCCACAGATCAGTAGTGAAGCCGTTGGGGTAGCCAGCGGCAGCCAGTGCCTTCTTGGCAGCTACTGGATCAAAAGGATCGTCCTTGATGGACTTGTTGTACGACCACTGGGTGGGTGGAATCGGATTGATGGCAGGAATACCGGTGGAGAGGTACACCGCCGAGACGATGGCCTTCTTGTCGATGGCCATGTTAATGGCTTTACGCACGCGCACGTCGTCAAACGGCTTCTTGGTAGTGTTGTAGGCCAGGTAGCCAATGTTCAAGCCAGGTTGCTCCAGGATCTGGATGTTGGCGTCCTTGTGCATCGCATCGAGGTCAGCCGGGTTGGGGTAGGGCATGACATGGCATTCGCCCTTTTGCAGTTTGGCCCAGCGTACCGATGCATCAGGCGTAATCGAGAAGATAAGGTCGTCGATCTTGGCCTTGCCTTTCCAATATTGGGGGAAGGCTTTATAACGGATGATGGCGTCTTTTTGGTACTGCACCAGCATGAAGGGGCCGGTGCCCAGGGGTTCCTGATCGATCTTCTCGGGGGTGCCGGCCTTCAGCATGGCAATGGCGTATTCCTTGGACTGAATGCCGGCGAACTGCATGGCCAGGTTGGAGAGGAAGGGAGCCTCTGGCTTCTTCAGGGTAATTTTGACGGTGTAGTCATCGATCTTCTCGATGGACTTGAGCAGTTTGGGCATGCCCATGTCGTTGAAGTAAGAATGGTTGGAGCTGGTGACCTTGAAGTAGGGGTCGCTCTCGTTCCACTGGCGTTCGATAGAAAACAGAAAGTCATCGGCGTTGAAATCGCGCGAGGGCTTGAAGTTTTTGTTGGAATGCCATTTCACGCCCTTGCGCAGGTTGAATGTGTATTCCAAACCGTCTTTGGAAATGCTCCACTTTTCTGCCAGACCCGGCTCGACCTGGGTACCGCCGCGTTCGAACTTGACGATGTTGTCGTAGATTTGTTCGGTGGCATCAAACGAAGTGCCGGTGGTGTTAATGCTGGGGGCAAAGTTCTCGGGGCTGCCTTCAGAACAGTACACCAGCGTCTTGGCAGCCGCGGGAGTCAGGGCCAGCAGGGCAGGCAGTGCAATGGCGCATAGCGCTGCGATTTTGGTCGGACGCAGGCGCGCGTGGGAAAGGGACATCAAAAACACTCCAAAAAAATGAAGGGGCGTCGGGTGCCCCTCTCACTACATGAGAATCCGGCTTGTGGCCGAATCACCGAACGGACATATTACGCGAAGCAAACGTGTTTTGTATTGGGGTTCTTACCCGGGTTATTGACCTTTTGTAGAAGGTGCTGACAGGCGTTCCGCTTCAAAACAGGCTACTTTGCGGCCGTGCAGTTCTTCCAGTTGTGGACGCTCCCGACGGCACTGGTCCGTGGCGTACGGACAGCGCATAGAAAACACGCAGCCCACTGGCGGGTTGAGTGGAGACGGCAGCTCGCCCTTGAGCACCGTACGCTGGCGCGCTGGGCCGCTACCGGCCAGTCCGGGCGTGGAGCCGAGCAGGGCCTGTGTGTAGGGGTGCAAGGGGCGGGTGAAAATGACGTTCTTTTCGCCATGCTCCACGGTATGGCCCAGGTACATGACCAGCACGTCATGGGCAATGTGACGCACCACGCCCAAGTCGTGTGAAATGAACAAGTAGGCCAACCCCAAGCCGCGCTGCAGGTCGGCCAGCAGGTTCAATACCTGGGCCTGGATGGAAACGTCCAGTGCCGAAACAGGCTCGTCAGCCACAACCAGCGCGGGGTTGAGCATCAGCGCCCGCGCAATGGCAATGCGCTGGCGCTGACCGCCGGAGAACATGTGGGGGTAGCGGTCGTAATGTTCGGGGCGCAACCCAACCAGTGCCAGCATGGAGCGGGCCTTTTCCGCGCGTTGGTTGGCGTTAAGGTCGGTGTTGATCTCCAGCGGTGCTTCCAGAATCTGGCCGATGCGCTTGCGTGGGTTGAGTGAGCCATAGGGGTTCTGAAACACCAGTTGCACTTTCTGGCGCAGGGCACGTTTGTCGTGTGCCGAGGCATTCATCACATCGATGCCGCCCAATTGAAGACTGCCTGCAGAGGGGGACTCGATCAGCGCGACCATACGGGCCAGAGTGGACTTGCCACAGCCCGATTCGCCCACAATAGCCAGTGTTTTGCCGGCCTGCACAGAAAACGAAACACCGCTGACGGCTTGCAGTTGATCGGGCTTGCGCAACATCCCTTTTTTGATGGTGTAGACCTGGCGCAGGTTGTCCGCACGAACAACGGTCGTGCCGGGTGCAGCGGGCGGGGTCGTGGTGGTGGCGGCTTGACTCATGCGGATACCTCTGGGGTGGAGGTCTGGTGGTGGGTCACTCCCAAGGGAAAGTGGCAGCGCACAGTGCCGTCTTTCCAACCACGCAGTGCGGGGCGTTTTTGACACTCGATGTCATCGACATAGCTGCAGCGCGGGGCAAACAGGCAGCCTGTGGGCCGGTCAAACAGGCCCGGCACCATGCCGGGAATGGTGGCCAGGCGCGAATGTCCGTCGTTGCGCTCAGGCAGGGCGGCCATCAGGGCTTCGGTGTAGGGGTGTTGCGGTTGCGTGAACAGGGTGTCGGAGCCTCGCTCTTCCATGATCTGGCCGGCGTACATAACAGCCACGCGCTCGGCCATTTCACTGACCACGCCCATGTTGTGGGTGATCAGCACCAGAGCCATACCCCGGTCCTTTTGCAGGCTGCGCAGCAGGTCCAGAATCTGGGCCTGGATGGTTACGTCCAGCGCGGTGGTGGGCTCGTCGGCGATCAGCAGCTTGGGGTTGCAGGCAATGGCCATGGCAATCATCACGCGCTGGCTCATGCCGCCGGAGAGTTGGTGCGGGTAGGCGCTCAAGCGGCTCTCAGGCGCGGGGATACCTACCTGTTCCAGCAATTCGATCGAACGCTTGCGAGCCGCGGCCTTGTTCAAACCCATGTGCAATTTGAGTGTCTCGGCCATCTGAAAGCCCACGGTGAAGCAGGGATTCAGGCTGGTGGTGGGGTCCTGAAAAATCATGGACAGATCTTTGCCCGTGAGTTGGCGGCGCTCCCGGGCAGAAAGCGTGAGCAGATCGTTTCCGTCAAAGCGCAGTTTGTCTGCCTTGACGCGTCCGGGGTAGGCGACCAGTCCCATCAGGGCCATCATGGTGACGCTTTTGCCTGAGCCGGATTCGCCCACGATGCCTAGCACCTCGCCGGTGTCAATCGACAGGCTCACGCCATCAACTGCGTGCATGGTGGCGTTGTGCGATGGAAATTCCACCGACAGGTTTTCAATTTCTAGCAAGGCCATAGTGTTCTGCTGTCGTATGGTTTAGCTATTGATTAGCTGGTGTTTAGCGCTTTAGCTTGGGGTCCAGCGCATCGCGCAGGCCGTCGCCCAGAAGGTTGAATGCCAGGACCGTGATGAGAATGGCCAGCCCCGGAAAGGTTACGACCCACCAGGCGCGCAGGACGAATTCACGAGCGTCGGCCAGCATGGTGCCCCACTCGGGTGACGGCGGTTGTGCACCCAGACCTAAAAAACCCAAGGCGGCTGCATCCAGTATTGCGGAAGAAATACCCAGTGACGCCTGTACGATCAACGGGGCGGTGCAGTTGGGCAGCACCTCGCTGAACATGATGCGCCAGTGGCCTGCACCGCCCATGCGTGCTGCGGTGACATAGTCACGTGAGGTTTCCGCAATGACTGCTGCCCGCGTGATGCGTACGTAATGCGGCAGCACCACAATGGCCACTGCCAGCATGGCGTTCATCAGGCCCGGCCCAAGAATGGCAACGATGACGATGGCCAGCAACAGGCTGGGCAATGTCAGGATGATGTCCATCAAGCGCATCACGGCAATTTCAAACACACCGCGGAAGTAACCGGCCAAGAGGCCTAACACCGTACCAATGACCACCGAAATGGCGACCACGGCAACGCCGATGGTCAATGACAGACGTGCACCGTGGATCAGACGTGAGAGGATGTCGCGCCCGATGGCGTCGGTGCCCAACCAGTGTGCACTGGAGCCACCTGCCTGCCAAGCGGGCGGGACCAGCGATACGGTGGTGTCGGTCAAGTCCGGGTTGTAGGGGGCGATGACGGGCGCAAATGCAGCCAGCAGCAGGACCGTGATCACGATGAACAGACCCAACACGGCGCCACGGCTGGCGCTGAAGTAGCGCCAAAAGTCTTTCAGCGGGTGCAACGGCGCCGCTGAGGTGGGCGATTCGATGGCGGTGGTACTGCTCATTTCTGGTGCCTGATGCGCGGGTTGATGATTCCATAGGCCAGGTCCACCAGCAGGTTGACAGCCATGACCACGGCGCCCAGCAGTAGCATGCCGCCCTGCAAGACCGGGTAATCTCGCCGGCTTATCGCTTCAATCAGCCACTTGCCAACGCCGGGCCAGGAAAAAATGGTTTCGGTCAGTATGGCGCCAGTGAATAGCACGCCCACTTGCAGGCCGATGACAGTGATTACCGGGATCAGCGCATTGCGCAGGGCGTGTATGGCCACGATGCGAAAGCCCGACAGCCCTTTGGCCCGCGCGGTGCGGATGTAGTCTTCACCCAGCACCTCCAACATGGCCGAGCGGGTCATGCGCGCAATCACCGCCAACGGGTTGGTGCCTAAAACAATCATGGGAAGAATCAAGTGGGAGGCCGCCGACCAGAAGGCGCCGGTGTCATGTGCCAGCAACGTGTCGATCAGCAGGAACCCCGTCACCGGTTCGATGAAGTACTGCACGGCAATACGGCCGGATACCGGCGTCAGGTCGAGTTGCACCGAGAACAGCAGAATGAGCAACAGGCCCCACCAGAAGATAGGCATGGAGTAGCCAGTGAGCGAAACCCCCATGACCCCGTGGTCCAGTATCGAATTGCGTTTGACTGCGGCGATGATTCCTGCCGGAATACCGATGATCAGTGCAAACAGAATCGCGCATACGGCCAACTCAATGGTGGCCGGAAACAGTGAACTGAACTCACTGAGTACCGGGGCTTGCGTGATGATGGATTTGCCCAGATCACCATGCAGAACCTTGCCAATGTAGATGCCGTATTGCACCAAAACGGGCTTGTCCAGGCCATATTCTGTGAGCAGTGCGGCATGGCGGGCGGCATCAATACCACGCTCGCCGGCCAACGTTTCAATGGGGTCGCCAGGAACCAGGCGGATAAGAAAAAACGCCAACAGCGTCATGCCGAAAAAGGTCGGAATGATCAGGCTCAAGCGCGTGAACAAAAAGCGCAGCATGGGTTGGTTGGGTGGGGATGTTGAACTGAAGAATTGCACCGTACTGGCGCAAAAGGCCCCGCATTCTAACGCCGCAAAATCACCAGAATTTGCTTGCGAAACAGGGGTTTCTACTTAGTTGAGGGGATTCAACCGAGCGTCGTTCAACACCGCGATTTGCATAAAAAAAGGCCGAACGCGTCGGCCTTTTTGGAAAATGGCAAATGAGCCGATTATTTGAGGTGCTTGCCGATCAGGCCAGCCATCTCGAACATGGACACTTGCATCTTGCCGAATACTTCCTTCAGCTTGGCGTCCGCATTGATCATGCGCTTGTTGACGGCGTCTTGCAGTTTGTGCTTCTTGATGTAAATCCACAGTTGCTTCACCACTTCGGTGCGGGGCAGTGGGCTGTTGCCGACGATGGAAGCCAATGCCGCGCTGGGCGTCAGTGCCTTCATGAAAGCAGCGTTGACGGTGCGCTTCTTGGCGGGAGCCTTTTTCGCAGCGACTTTTTTTGCAGGAGCGGCCTTCTTTGCAGGAGCGGCCTTCTTTGCAGGTGCCTTGGCGGCTACCTTTTTCGCGGGAGCTGCAGCCTTTTTCGCGGGAGCAGCCTTCTTTGCCGGTGCAGCTGCCTTTGCAGGTGCTGCTTTTTTTGCCGGAGCTTTCTTTGCAGTTGCCATGATTGATTGTCCTTCTTGAAGTTGATTAATCACCAGTAAAAAACTGCTTCTTCGCTGGTACCCGGATGCTACTGGAGAAAAAGCCCCCTATCCAGCGAAAAAATGGTTTTTTCATAGGGAAATGTTGTTTTTTCCATTGGAGAATAGGCACATTCATGGAAAAGGAGTGACAAGCGATGGCCCAAGAGTTTGCAAGCTGTGATTTGTGTGATGCCCACAAAAGTGATTTCAGTGGGGACTTTCGGGTGTTACCCCCGGTGTTTCGGGACTTCGGTGGGGTTAAAAAATTTGCGGGCCCGGTGGTCACTGTCAGGTGTTTTGAGGACAACACGTTGGTGAAGGCTGCGGTGGATTCCGTTGGGTACATCGAAACCGCCGAAGGTCGCGTGGCCAAAGTCCTGGTGGTCGATGGCGGCGCCTCTTTGCGCAAAGCGCTGCTGGGCGGAAACCTGGGGGCCGCCGCAGCCCGCAATGGTTGGGCTGGTGTGGTGATCGATGGTTGTGTGCGTGACACGGCTGAGCTGGCACAGCAGGTCGTGGGCATTCGCGCTCTGGCAGCCATACCAATGCCCACGGAGAAGCGCAACCAGGGGCAGGCCGATGTGGCCGTACAAATACAGGGCGTGTGGGTGCGGCCTGGTGATTGGCTCTATGCAGACGAGGATGGCATCGTGGTTTCCGACAAAGCGCTGGTTTAAGGCGCTGGCGGAGTGGTCTTGCCACTAGGCAGGGTGGCAAGCAGCACACCGGCCAGGGCGATGGCAAAGGCCAACAACTGCAGGCCACCCAGGCTTTCACCCAGAGCCAAGACGCCTACCAGCGCGGCTGAGACGGGCAGCATGACGGTAAAGACCCCGGCACGGGCAGCGGGGATCGATTTCAAGCCCGTCATCCACAACCACACGGTCCAGACACTGGCCGCTAGCGCGTAGAACAACAACAACGCCCATGAGCCGAGCGTGACTGCGGAAAAGTCAAACTTCCACGCCGCATATAACCCCATGGGTGTCATCAGCACAAAGCCCCACAGGTTAATGAGCGCGGTAATGCGTTTGGGAGACAGTGCGCCGGTCAGTTTCTTGCCGATAACGGCATAGGCGGCCTCGCACAGCACGGCCACAAAAATCAGCAGATTGCCCAGCAGTGGATTGCTAAGAGCCGAATGGGTCTCTAGCCCTCCAGAAGACTGCGTAGGAAGCTCACTTTTTGATAGCGCAATCAAACCGATGCCGAGTGCGCTACAGGCTACCGCGCCCCAGGTGCGCAGTCCGATGTGCTCTTTGAGGAAGGCCCAGCTCATGAGGGCCACAGCCGCAGGGATGGACGCCATGATGACGCCAGCCGACACAGCGCTGGTCATGCTCACGCCAAACAGCATGGCGATAGAAAACAAAAAATTGCCGAGGAAAGATTCCAAAAACATCAACCGCTTGGTGGACGGCGTCATGGCAGGTTCATTTGCGGGGCGCTTGAGCCAGTGTGCAATGGCCAATCCGCCAATACCAAACCGCAACCAGGCCAGCAGGAATACCCCCAGTGCAGCCACCAGTGGCTTGGACAGTGCCACATAGCTGCCCACCAGCGACATGCTCAGAGCCAAAAAGCAATAGGCCAGCCAGCGGTTGGTGGGGGAGTTTTGTGTGATGGGCTGGGTCATTAGCCACGCATCATGCCAGAGCACAATGGCTTGCCGCTGTGGGACAGCGATGCGTCTTTTATAGTGAACAGCCTGGGCTTTTGATTACGCGCTGGCAGAGCGGCACCCGACCGACCAGTTTGAATAGAATACCCGGGAAATTCAACGGTGCGTCGTTACGGGCCCGGATATTTTCTCGCTCGCGGAATTCGCTAATGCCAGTCTTGGGCAAGTGTCTCGTCGGTTTTGTTACCTGGTATCTGGAATGTCAAACAACATGAAAAAACTCGCATTGGTTCTGGCTGCTTCGGCGGCCATGCTGGCCGCCTGCGGCAAGAAAGAGGAACCCGTGGTAGCGGCACCCGCGCCTGCACCAGTAGCCGCCGCGCCGGCCGCTGCGGTGAATACCGAAGAAAAGGTGCTCAATATTTACAACTGGCCCGACTACATCCCTGAAGGAATGGTTGCGGCCTTCGAGAAGGAATCGGGCATCAAGGTCAACTACGACACCTTCGAGACCAACGAAGCGCTGCAAGCCAAACTGGTTGCCGGCAACACGGGCTACGACATCGTGGTTCCCGGGACGGTATTTGCCAAGTCACAAATTGAAGGCGGCTTGCTGCAGCCACTGGACAAAGCCAGGATCAAGAACCTCGCCAACCTGGACCCCGCATTGATGGCCACCATGACCAAGGCCGACCCGGGCAACAAGTACCTATTGCCGTGGGGGTGGAGCTTCACTACCGTAGGCATCAACAAGACCAAGGTTGAGAAAGCTCTGGCAGGCATGCCCCTGCCTGAAAACGCCTGGGATCTGGTTTTCGACCCCCAGTACACAGCCAAGCTGAAATCCTGCGGTATTGCCTTTTTGGACTCGCCGACCGAAATTTTGCCTGCTGCCCTGCACTACATTGGCAAAGACGCTTATTCAAACAACGTGGAAGACTACAAGGCCGCTGCCGCCATGTTGGCCAAAGTGCGCAAAGACGTGCGCATGTTCAGCTCCACCATGATTGATGACATTGCCGGTGGCAAAGCTTGCGCAGCCATCGGTTGGGGTGGCGACATCAACATCGCAGCGGGGCGTGCAAAAGAGAATGGCTCCAAAGACGTGATTGAGGCATTGCTGCCAAGCACTGGCGCATTGATTTTCATTGACTCGATCGCGCTGACCAAGGACGCCAAGCACCCTAACAATGCGTATGCGTTCATTGATTTCTACCTGCGACCCGAGAACGCCGCCAGAATGGCCAACGAAATGACCTACAACACCGGCAACAAGAATGCCATGGACGAGGTAAAACCTGAAATCGCCAGCAACAAGACCATCTTCGTGGATCCTGATTACATGGCCAAGATGGTGCCGCCCAGCAGTTTCACCAGTGAGGCCCGAGCAGCGTTGGCCAACGCTTACAACGCCTTCAAAAAGGGCAAGTAAGCCCGGAAGGTGATGACCCCCATGGGTTGTTTGTACACCGTGTATCAACAGCCCTTTTTGCTGGCCCAGTTTTTAACGGGAATCTTTTGATGAGCGCACACGCGGATAACGCCGGATACCTGGTGACCGAAAAACTGGTCAAACGCTTTGACGAGGCGCTGGCGGTGGACGAGGTATCGCTTTCCATCCGGCAGGGCGAAATTTTTGCCCTGTTGGGTAGCTCGGGTTGTGGCAAGTCAACTTTGCTGCGTATGTTGGCGGGTTTTGAGGCGCCCACCTCGGGGCGCATTTTGCTGGGCGGGCAGGATATAGCCAAGTTTCCACCCTACAAGCGCCCGATCAACATGATGTTCCAGAGTTATGCCTTGTTTCCCCATTTGGACATTTGGGAGAACGTGGCCTTTGGTTTGAAGCGCGAAGGTTTGCCCAAGGACGAAATCCGCCAACGTGTTGGCGAGATGCTGGATTTGGTGCAACTGGGCGCCTATGCCAAGCGCAAGCCCCACCAGTTGTCGGGTGGACAACAGCAGCGCGTAGCGTTGGCGCGTAGCCTGGCCAAGCGGCCCAAGTTGCTGCTGCTGGACGAACCCCTGGGTGCGCTGGACAAGAAACTGCGTGAACAGACGCAGTTTGAGCTGGTAAACATCATCGAAAAGGTGGGTGTGACCTGTGTGATGGTGACGCACGACCAGGAAGAGGCCATGACGATGGCCAGCCGCATTGCCGTTATGAGCAAGGGGCGGGTGTTGCAGGTGGGTACGCCCGAAGAGGTGTATGAACACCCTGCCAACCGTTTTGTGGCGGACTTCATTGGCAACGTTAATATTTTCGAAGGCCGTTTGAGCGTGGATGAGCACGACCATTGCGCCGCAGTGACGGGCATTGGCGAGATTCGGGTTGGCCATGGTGTGAGCGGCACGCTGAATATGCCGGTGGGTATTGCCGTGCGCCCGGAAAAAATCCAAATTAGCAAAGTGCGTCCGAACGTGGCTGCGAACCTGTTCACGGGCAAGGTCAAGGAAATCGCGTACTTTGGCTCGTACAACAGCTTCATCGTGTTGGCTACCGACGGCTCCCGGGTGAAGATCACTGAGGCCAACACTTCGCACCAGGAACTCAGCAACATCACTTGGGAAGATGATGTGTACTTCTGGTGGGGCGACCGCTCGGCCGTTGTGTTGCGCGGTTAACGTACAACGCCATGACCCAACTGTCCATTCCCATACCCGGGCGCCGTTTTGTCATTGCGGTGCCCTATGCCTGGCTGGTGCTGTTTTTTTTGTTGCCCTTTCTCATCCTGCTCTACATCAGCTTCGTGGACATGGCGGGCGACATACATCCCTTTAAACCTATCTGGGACAGCTCCACTGGCCTGCTCAAGCTGAAGTACGAAAACTACGGTTCCATTTTCCGCAGTTCCGAAGACGGTTTGTTGTTTCAAACCATCTACATTGAAGCGTATTTGCGTTCCATCTGGTATGCGCTGTGTACCGCTGTGCTGTGCCTGGTGATTGGATACCCCTTTGCCTATTTCATTGCCCGTTCGTCGCCCAGCGCACGGCCGGCGTTGCTCATGATGGTGATGCTGCCGTTCTGGACCTCGTTTCTGCTGCGGGTCTATGCGTGGAAGGGCATCCTGGCCGACCAGGGTGTGGTCAACCAGATGCTGATGTTTGTCGGTTTGACCAGTGAACCCATCCAGATGCTCTATACCAACGTCTCCATGCTGGTTGGCATGACCTATGTGTACCTGCCTTTCATGGTGCTGCCGCTGTATGCCAACCTGGTCAAGTTGAATGTACGTCTGCTGGAGGCCGCCTATGACCTGGGCACCACGCCGTTCAAGGCATTCTGGTTGGTGACGGTTCCCCTGTCCAAGGCCGGCATTGTGGCCGGCTTCATGCTGGTATTCATTCCTGCAGTGGGGGAGTTCGTGATTCCTTCATTGCTGGGCGGGCCCGAGAACATCATGATTGGCCGCGTGGTCTGGGATGAGATGTTCACCAGCAACAACTGGCCCCGGGCAACTGCGCTGGCGGTGGTGATGATTGCACTCATAATCGTGCCTCTGGCGGTTTACTACCACTACACCGGTGACGACCAGGACGCGTCCGGCAAGGCATGAGGCTGTGGCAATGAAAATCTGGCTTGAAACGCATTTTGGCAAAGGCTGGATGGCCTTGGTGTACCTGTTCCTGTACCTGCCGTTGATATTCATGGTGGTGTTTTCGTTCAACAGCACCCGTCAAGACGCCAACTTCACAGGTTTTTCTCTGCGCTGGTACGAGGCGCTGATGCGCGACACCAAGATCGTCGACGGCTTTTGGCTATCCGTTCAGGTGGCTACGGTTACGGGGGTGCTGTCCGCCGTGCTCGGCACCTTTGCTGCCTTCGTGCTGGTGCGTTACCGGCGTTTCCTGGGGCGCACCGTGTTTTCCGGCATGGTGAATGCACCGCTGGTCATGCCGGAAGTGGTGATCGGTCTGTCTTTGCTGCTGCTCATGGTGGGGGCGCAAAACCTGTTCGGTTGGCCGGAGCGCGGCAAGTTGACCATCATCATGGGGCATACGCTGCTGGGCATGGCCTATGGCATGGTGGTGGTGCAGTCGCGCCTGCTGGAGGTGGACCGCGCGTTGGAAGAGGCGGCCATGGACCTTGGAGCCAAACCGCACGAAGTGTTTTTTCTGGTAACCCTGCCCAACATTGCGCAAGGCATTTTGGCGGCTTTTTTGCTTTCATTCACTTTGTCGTTTGACGATGTGGTGATTTCAGAGTTCTTGTCGGGCCCGGGTGTCAGCACCCTGCCGCAGGTCATCTTTGGTTATGCGCGCCGCGGCATCAACCCCACCATCTATGCGGCAGCCACTCTGTTGATCTCCACGGTGACCGTGGCCATCATTAGCTACAGCGTGTGGGTAGCGCGTAAGACCCGTAGACGGGAACGTGAAATTTCCGCTGCTGCCCGGATAGAGAGTGCACCACGCTGATTTCGGTGATGCAAATCAGCCTAGACTGGCAACTTGGCTCTCACAAGGAAAGAGACGATTTCATTTTGTGAAATAGCACTTCTAAGTCATTGATTCAGTTGAGAAAATATTTATGTCTTATATAAGACATAAGATACAAATTTGGTCTTATATAAGACTAGAATAGAGCCAGCTTGAATGAAATGTGAAGCTCCTTCAAGCGCCGAATTTTCTTAACTAAGACGGAGTGATTCCATGACTAACCAGACCCGCGAACAACAAATTGCTGCCCTTGAAAAAGACTGGGCCACCAATCCCCGTTGGAAAGGTGTCAAGCGCGGCTATTCAGCAGCCGACGTCGTTCGTCTGCGCGGTAGCGTGAACATCGAGCACACGCTTGCCAAGCGTGGTGCAGAAAAGTTGTGGGACAAAGTCAACGGCGGTGCCAAGAAGGGCTATGTCAACGCATTCGGCGCCATCTCAGCGGGCCAGGCCATGCAGCAAGCCAAGGCAGGCCTTGAAGCCGTGTACCTGTCGGGCTGGCAAGTTGCCGCTGACGGCAACACCTCCGAGACCATGTACCCAGACCAGTCGCTGTACGCATACGATTCCGTGCCCACCATGGTGCGCCGTATCAACAACACATTCAAGCGTGCGGATGAAATCCAGTGGGGTCGTGGCGTCAATCCCGGTGACAAGGAATATATCGACTTCTTCCTGCCTATCGTTGCTGACGCAGAAGCCGGTTTCGGCGGTGTGTTGAACGCCTTCGAACTGATGAAGAACATGATTGCATCCGGCGCTGCTGGCGTGCACTTTGAAGACCAATTGGCTGCTGTGAAGAAATGCGGCCACATGGGCGGCAAGGTTCTGGTTCCGACCCGTGAAGCGATTGAGAAGCTGATCTCTGCGCGTTTCGCAGCAGATACCATGGGTGTATCTACCCTGATCCTGGCCCGTACCGATGCCGAAGCCGCTAACCTGATCACCAGCGACTACGACGCCAACGACAAGCCTTTCATCACCGGCGAGCGCACCCAAGAAGGCTTCTACCGCGTCAAGAACGGTCTGGAGCAGTCCATCAGCCGTGGCGTGGCTTACGCTCCTTACGCCGACTTGGTGTGGTGCGAAACTGGCGTGCCAGACATCGGCTTTGCCCGCGAATTCGCACAAGCCGTGTTGGCCGCTTGCCCAGGCAAGCTGTTGTCATACAACTGCTCACCTTCTTTCAACTGGAAGAAGAATCTCAACGACAAGCAGATCGCGTCTTTCCAGGACGACCTGTCCGCGTTGGGCTACAAGTACCAGTTCATCACTTTGGCCGGTATCCACATCAACTGGTTCAACACCTTCCAGTTTGCCCATGCATACGCTCAAGGCGAAGGCATGAAGCACTACACCGAAATGGTGCAAGAGCCAGAATTTGCAGCACGCGACAAGGGTTACACCTTTGTGTCGCACCAGCAAGAAGTGGGTGTGGGCTACTTTGACGACGTAACCACCGTAATCCAAGGTGGCACTTCCTCTGTGAAGGCCCTGACCGGCTCTACAGAAGAAGAGCAGTTCCACTAAGCAGCTAGCGAGGCCGGCAGAGCGTAAAATCGGTCTCTTTCGGCTTCCCGTTTCAAAGCGCGGCGTGTCCGCGCTTTTTTATTTTCTTGTGTAAACCATGATTCAGATCACGCTTCCCGACGGCTCCCAACGCGAATATCCAGGTCCGGTCACTGTGGCCGAAGTGGCTGCCTCCATTGGTGCTGGCCTGGCCAAGGCAGCTTTAGCCGGCAAGGTCCGAGGCGACGGTGAGCCTGCTGGCTCGGGCAAAGTGGTGGATACCAGTTTCCAGATGACGACCAACTGCGCACTGTCCATCATCACGGCCAAAGACGCCGATGGCCTGGAGGTGATTCGCCATTCCACGGCCCACTTGCTGGCCTATGCCGTCAAGGAGCTGTTTCCGGATGCGCAGGTCACTATCGGCCCGGTCATTGAGAACGGTTTCTTTTACGACTTCTCGTACAAGCGCCCGTTCACGCCCGAAGACTTGCTGGCGATAGAGAAGAAGATGACGGCACTGGCCGCGTTGGATGAGCCGGTGACGCGCCGCGTATTGCCGCGCGATGAAGCCGTGGCCTATTTCAAGAGCCTGGGTGAGCACTACAAGGCAGAGATCATCGAAAGCATTCCCGCGGATCAGGACGTATCTCTGTACCGTGAAGGTAAGTTCGAAGATTTGTGTCGTGGTCCCCACGTGCCGAGCACCGGCAAGCTCAAACATTTCAAGCTCATGAAGCTGGCTGGTGCCTACTGGCGTGGCGACCATAGAAACGAAATGTTGCAGCGTATCTACGGCACGGCGTGGGCCACGAAAGACGAGCTGCAGCAGCATTTGACGATGCTGGAAGAGGCCGAAAAGCGCGACCACCGCAAGCTTGGCCGCGAACTAGATTTATTTCACATTGACGAGCACGCCCCCGGTCTGGTGTTCTGGCACCCCAAGGGTTGGACGCTGTGGCAGGGTGTGGAGCAGTACATGCGCAAGGTGTACCAGGACAACGGCTACCAGGAAGTCAAAGGCCCACAGATCATCGACAAGGGCTTGTGGGAGAAGACAGGGCATTGGGACAAATACCGGGAGAACATGTTTATCACGGAGTCGGAGAAGCGCGAATATGCACTCAAACCGATGAACTGTCCGGGGCACATCCTCATTTTCAAGCAGGGCATCAAGAGCTATCGCGACTTGCCCTTGCGGTACGGTGAGTTCGGCAACTGCCACCGCAACGAGCCTTCAGGCGGCTTGCATGGAATCATGCGCGTGCGTGGATTCACACAAGACGATGGCCATATCTTCTGTACTGAAGAGCAGATTCTGAAAGAGTGCGTGGACTACACCGCCTTGCTGCAGAAGGTCTACACCGACTTTGGTTTTAAAAACATCATTTACAAGGTCGCGACCCGCCCAGAGCAACGCATCGGCTCTGATGAAAGCTGGGACAAGGCGGAGGCCGCGTTGATTGAAAGCCTGAAGGCTTCCGGTTGTGCCTATGAGATTTCCCCGGGTGAGGGCGCTTTTTATGGCCCCAAGATTGAATACACGCTGAAAGACGCCATCGGGCGTCAATGGCAGTGCGGCACCATCCAGGTCGATTTTTCCATGCCGGAGAGACTGGATGCCGAGTATGTGGGTGAAGATGGCGCCCGCCACCGCCCGGTGATGTTGCACCGCGCCATTGTCGGTAGCCTGGAGCGATTCATCGGAATTCTCATTGAAGAGAGTGCTGGTGCATTGCCGGCGTGGCTTGCGCCCGTGCAAATTGCGGTGCTCAATATTACGGATGCACAGGCAGAATATGCCAAAACCGTAGCCAAAACGTTGCAAAATCAAGGGCTTAGGGTCAATTTAGACCTGCGTAACGAAAAAATTACGTATAAAATACGCGAGCATTCGATGCAGAAGCTGCCGTACTTGGTCGTTATTGGCGACAAGGAAATGGCAGCAGGCGCTGTTGCAGTGCGCGCCCGGGGTGGTCAAGACCTCGGAGCAATGCCCCTTGATACCTTTGTACAAAAGGTTCTGGGCGACATTGCCAGCAAGTCAGCTCTCTAAGGAATGACCCCCGGTTGTATCCATGAGGAAACGTTGCTTTGTTCGCGTGCGCTGTGGAGCAACCGCTACAGTTTTTGTAGCAAAGATATTGTGAAGGATTGAGCCATCGCTACTGAATTTCGTGACCGTCGTCACCGCGAAGAACGCAAACACCGCCTCAACCGTGAAATTATGGCACCCGAGGTTCGCCTCTCTGGCCAGGAAAACGAGCCTTTGGGCGTCGTGAGCCTCATGGAGGCCCTGCGCATGGCAGGCGAGTTGGACGTGGATCTGGTTGAAATTGCTGCTACGGCGAACCCGCCGGTCTGTCGTTTGATGGACTACGGCAAGTTCAAGTACCAGGAACAAAAGAAGGCTGCGGAAGCAAAGGCCAAGCAGACGGTCATTGAAATCAAGGAAATCAAGTTCCGCCCGGGAACGGATGATGGCGATTACAACATCAAGATGCGCAACATCAAGCGCTTCCTGGCCGAAGGCGACAAATGCAAGATTACGCTGCGCTTTCGGGGACGTGAAATCACGCACCAGGAACTCGGAATGGCCTTGTTGAACCGTATTCGTACTGATTTGGCTGATTTGATTGTGGTGGAGCAGTTTCCCAAGCTCGAAGGGCGTCAAATGATCATGATGATCGCGCCCGGTAAGAAAAAGCCCAACGTTAAAGCGGCTTCAGAGGCTGCGGCGACAACAGCGGCGACATAGAGAAAATGGGTGCTGTCCGGTTTTTGCCGGCCAGCCACAGAATCAGAAGGTGAAAACCCTCTGACTAGGCAGCGCCGAAAGGCATTGCCTGAGAAGTGACTCGGGGCCAACAAGGCTGGAAACCGTTTCCAGACGCCTCACGAGCACAAAGTAAAAGGAGCATTAGCATGCCCAAAATGAAGACCAAAAGCGCGGCGAAGAAACGCTTCCGCGTCCGTCCAGGTGGCACCGTTAAACGCGGTCAAGCCTTCAAACGTCACATCTTGACCAAGAAGACCACCAAAAATAAACGCCATTTGCGCGGCTCCACTGCAGTTCATGTGACCGATATGGGTCGTATGGCGCAGATGTTGCCAGGCCGTGGTATTTAATTAACGACGAACAAGGAGTAATCACATGCCTCGCGTCAAACGTGGTGTAACGGCTCGCGCCCGCCATAAAAAAGTTCTGGCCCTTGCAAAAGGTTTCCGCGGTCGCCGCGGTAATGTCTTCCGTATCGCCAAAGAAGCGGTAATGAAGGCTGGGCAATATGCCTACCGTGACCGCCGTACCAAGAAGCGTGTCTTCCGTCAGTTGTGGATTGCCCGTATCAACGCGGCAGCCCGTCAATGCGGCCTGACATACAGCCAGTTTGCCAACGGTCTGAAGAAGGCCAATATCGAGATCGACCGCAAGGTTCTGTCCGATATCGCCATTCACGACATGGCGGCTTTTGCCGGTATCGTGGAGCAAGTCAAGGCCAAGCTGGCTGCTTGATTTTCGCCCTGTAGCGCTATCTTTTTGGTAGCTATCAGAGCAAATAGAACAAGGGCTAGAGCTTGAAAAAGCGCTAGCCCTTTTTCATGGATCCGAGAACCTATGAACGATTTGAACGCCATCGTCCTGCAAGCCCAAGCCGCCTTTGAGCAAGCCGTAACCCCTGCTGACCTGGAGAACGCCAAGGCGCTGTTCCTGGGCAAGGCCGGACGCATCACCGAGCTGATGAAAGGCATGGCCGCCCTGAGTGTGGACGAGAAAAAGTCCCGCGGCGCGGCCATCAACCTTGCCAAGCAGGCGATTGAGGTTTCACTGAACGATCGCCGTCAGGCATTGGCAGATGCAGAGCTGCAAGCACAATTGCGCGCTGAAGCGTTGGATGTGACCTTGCCGGGCCGCCAGCGCGGGCAGGGCGGTTTGCACCCGGTTTCTCTCACCTTGGAGCGTATTGAGGCCATCTTTGGCTCCATGGGGTTTGATGTCGCCCAGGGCCCGGAGATTGAATCTGACTGGTTCAACTTCACCGCATTGAACACGCCCGAGGACCACCCCGCGCGTTCCATGCACGACACCTTCTATGTCGAGGGCGGCACTGAAACCGCTCCCAACCTGCTGCGCACCCACACCAGCCCCATGCAGATCCGCTACGCGGTGCAGCATGTCAAAAAGTATAGCCGCAAAGCCAATAACGGCGAGGGCCAGAGCCTGTTTTCAGGTGATATGCCTGAAATTCGCGTGATAGCCCCAGGGCGCACCTACCGGGTGGACAGCGATGCCACGCACTCGCCCATGTTCCACCAGTGCGAAGGCCTGTGGGTGGGCGAGAACGTGAGCTTCAAGGACCTGAAGTTTGTGTTTACCGATTTTTGCCGTACCTTCTTTGAGTCGGACGATCTGGTACTACGTTTTCGCCCCAGCTTCTTCCCGTTCACCGAGCCTAGCGCCGAGATCGACATCCAGTTCCAAAGCGGCCCGTTGTCAGGGCGATGGCTGGAGGTGGCTGGCTCAGGCCAGGTCCACCCCAACGTGATCCGCAACATGGGCCTGGACCCCGAGAAATACATCGGCTTCGCCTTTGGCATGGGTCCCGATCGACTGACCATGCTGCGCTATGGTGTCAATGACCTGCGCCTGTTCTTTGATGGTGACATCCGGTTCCTGTCGCAATTCCAATAATCCGCTATGCAATTTTCTGAATCCTGGCTGCGCACTTTCTGCAACCCCGCTATTTCCACGGCTGAACTGGCCGAAACCTTGACCATGGCCGGTCTGGAGGTGGAAGAGCTCAAACCGGTAGCCCCGCCCTTCACAAAAATCGTGGTGGGTGAAATCAAAGAGGCCCAGCAGCACCCCAATGCGGACCGCTTGCGTGTCTGCAAGGTGGATGTGGGCCAAACAGAGTTGCTGAACATTGTCTGTGGCGCACCCAATGCCCGCGTCGGCATTCGCATTCCCTGTGCTTTGGTCGGGGCCGAGCTGCCGCCGGGTGAAGATGGCAAGCCGTTTCAAATCAAGGTTGGCAAGCTGCGTGGCGTGGAAAGCCAGGGCATGCTGTGTTCGGCCCGTGAACTCAAACTGTCCGAAGACCATGGCGGTCTGCTTGGAGCTGCCATTGGACGCGTCCCTGGGCCAGGACATTCGTTCCTACCTGGATCTGGACGACACCCTGTTCACCCTCAAACTGACGCCCAATTTGGCACATTGCCTCAGTGTGTATGGCGTCGCGCGGGAAGTGTCGGCGCTAACCGGCGCACCACTCACCACGCCTGCCATTGCCCGAGTGGCCGTGACCAATCAGGACAAATTGGCAGTCAAAATCAGCGCGCCCGATTTGTGTGGTCGTTTTTCCGGCCGCGTGGTGCGCAACGTCAATACCAAAGCGAAAACCCCACAGTGGATGGTTGACCGCCTGGCACGTTGTGGCCAGCGCAGCGTTACCGCGTTGGTCGATATTTCCAATTACGTGATGTTTGAGTTGGGTCGCCCATCCCATATTTTTGATTTGGACAAAATTCACGGTGGCCTGGATGTGCGCTGGGGCAAGGCGGGCGAGACGATCAAACTGCTCAATGGCACTACCGTAACGGTGGATGACAAGGTTGGCGTAATTGCCGACGCGTCGCAGGTTGAGTCCCTTGCCGGCATCATGGGCGGTGATGCCACCGCCGTGTCGGATGACACCCAGCATGTGTACGTGGAAGCCGCCTTCTGGTGGCCCAAGGCCATCGCCGGACGCTCGCGCCGGTTCAACTTCTCCACCGACGCCGGTCACCGTTTTGAGCGGGGTGTGGACCCTGAGCTGACGGTGGAACACATCGAGCGGATCACCCAGTTGATCATTGATATTTGCGGCACGCCCACCACCACCTGTGGCCCGGTGGACGACCAGAAGGCCCATGTGCCTGCACCCAAACCTGTAACGTTGCGCGTAGCGCGTGCCGTCAAGGTGATTGGCATGCCACTGACCCAGGCGCAGTGCTTTGACGCACTGCAGCGGCTGGGCTTGCCGGTGGAGCAGGGCGATGGCGTGGTGACCGTCACGCCACCTTCCTACCGCTTTGATCTGCAAATCGAAGAAGATTTGATCGAAGAAGTGGCGCGCATGGTGGGCTATAACAATCTGCCACACACGCCTCCACTGGCTCCCATCACCGCCAAGATTCGCACCGAATCGCAACGCGGGCCATTTGCGGTACGCCGTAGTCTGGCCGCACTGGGTTACCAGGAAACCATCAACTTTAGTTTCGTGGAAGAGGCTTGGGAACACGGCCTGGCAGGCAACCCCAATCCCATCAAGTTGCTCAACCCCATTGCCAGCCAGATGAGCGTCATGCGTTCGTCCCTGCTGGGCTCGTTGTTGCAGGTGCTGAAGTTCAACCAAGCCCGCAAGCAGGCGCGCGTGCGCGTGTTCGAGCTGGGCCGGGTGTTCTTGCGTGACGCATCGGTCAAGAGCACTGACAGCACGGTTGAAGGCTTTGATCAGCCCATGCGGGTGGCCGGTTTGGCCAGTGGCGGTGCGGATGTCCTGCAGTGGGGGCGCAAGGAGCAAGGTGTCGATTTCTTTGATGTCAAAGGTGATGTGGAGGCGCTCTTGGCGCCCCTGCAAGCCAGCTTTCTGCCGGGTATCCACCCTGCCATGCACCCCGGTCGTTGTGCACAGGTGGTGCTGGAGGGTCGTGCAATCGGCTTTGTGGGTGAACTCCATCCCCAATGGCGCCAACAGTTTGATTTGGCCCAAGCCCCCGTCCTGTTTGAGCTGGACCTGGACGCTGTTCTGCGACGTCGGGTGGCAGAATTCAAACCGGTGGCCAAGTTGCAGCCGGTGCAGCGCGACATCGCAGTGGTGGTGGCAGATGATGTAACCCATGCGGCACTAATGGCAGCCATTTGGGCGGCGCCCACGTCTGGTTTGCTGCGGGATGCCCAGTTGTTCGATGTGTACCGTCCAAAGCTTGCCAAGGATGCCGTGGCCACGGATGGCGCAGCAGACCGCAGCCTGGCGGTGCGCCTTACACTCAACAGCGATGAGGCTACGCTGTCGGAGGAACAAATCGAATCCACCGTTAAGGCAATTGTGGATCAGTTGACAGCCAATGTGGGAGCTCGCCAGCGCGTTTGACCCCGCGCAGCTGGCAGTTATAAGAATCGAGGCACCATGGATTTTTCTGTTGAGAGTCTGGAAACCCCGGCATTGACCAAGGCGCAGCTGGCGGACCTGCTGTTTGAGCAGATCGGGCTCAATAAGCGTGAGTCCAAGGACATGATTGATGCCTTCTTCGACCTTATCGCAACCAGTTTGGTAGACGGCGCTGATGTCAAAATTTCCGGATTTGGCAACTTCCAGATCCGCACCAAGGCACCTCGTCCGGGGCGCAATCCGCGCACCGGGGAGGCCATTCCCATCCAGGCGCGTCGTGTAGTGACTTTTCACGCCAGTCACAAGCTCAAAGAACAAATTCAGGTCGAAACCTGAACCGTGCCGCTGTTTTAGCAACAACGTGCCGGCATTCCGTTGGGGTGCCACAATCAGTCTTTGCACTGAGATGAAAGTTAGAGTAACCTCTACGCTTTCCTTCGTACAGCATTGATTTCAATGGAGAAAACTCTCCCCCCTTATACCGGCTAAACGCTACTTCACCATCGGTGAGGTTGGGGATCTGTGCGGCGTCAAACCCCATGTGCTACGGTATTGGGAGCAAGAGTTCACGCAGCTACGCCCTATGAAGCGACGTGGCAATCGCCGCTACTACCAGCACCACGAAGTGCTGATGATCCGCCGCATCCGGGATTTGTTGTACGACCAGGGCTTCACCATCAGCGGTGCTCGCAACAAAATGCAGGAATTGCTGCAAAACGAGCGAGATAAAAAACGCAACGGCGAAATCCTGCTGGATGGCGTGGAGGTGCTGGAGATTGACGACGTAGATCTGGATGACTTTGTGGATAGCCAGTCGCGCGACGGTTTTGACGACAGTTCCACCCACTTGGTACAAGTCCGCAGAGAATTATTTGAAATTCGTGAGTTGCTGGCTACCGAGTGAAAGAGCAGCAATTTCCCGCGTTATAATTGAAGGCTAGATCGGTGTGTGGCGCAGCCTGGTAGCGCACTTGCATGGGGTGCAAGGGGTCGAAGGTTCGAATCCTTTCACACCGACCATTACAACGACTAAAGCCTTCAAACAGAAATGTTTGAAGGCTTTTTTCATGGCGCGTGTAGCGCTGATGAAAGACACCATGAAATTGCGTATTGGCGAAGGCTGGGACATTCATGCTTTGGTGCAAGGGCGTAAGCTGATTCTGGGCGGTGTGGAGATTCCACATACCAAGGGGCTACTAGGCCATTCTGATGCTGACGCTCTATTGCACGCCATTACCGATGCACTATTGGGCGCCGCCGCCCTGGGTGACATTGGAAGCCATTTCCCCGACACCGATACCCGTTTCAAGGGCGCTAACTCCTGTGTGCTGCTTGCCGAAGCCGCACGCCAGGTGCGGGACAAAGGTTATGCCATCGCGAACGTGGACAGCACCGTCATTGCCCAGGCACCCAAACTGGCCCCCCATATTGGTGCCATGCGTGCGCGCATTGCCGATGTGCTGGGCCTGACTGTGGATCAGGTTAACGTCAAAGCCAAAACGGCAGAAAAACTGGGGCCGGTGGGTGCTGGCGAAGCGATGGAGGCGCGCGCTGTCGTACTGCTGGTGGGAACTTGATGCTGGCAATTTGAATCCTACCCAAAGATCCCTATGGATCTTGCGTTAGGTACGCGTTTTCCTACAGGAGGTTGTATGAAACTCCGTAATTTGTCATGTATTGCCATTTGTTTTGCTATTGCAGGCGGTGCCGTCCGGGCTGGGTCAGTTGACGTAGCCTTCGTGCACCCAGAAGCTTTTACCGATGTGCGCGACCAAAATCTGGATGCGGCACCCAACCTGCAGACCATTGCCGAGTATTTGCAGTCCCTTGGACAAAAGTACTTGCCCGCCAACCAGTCCTTACAGGTAGATGTGCTCAATGTCGATCTGGCTGGCAAATTGCATCCCTCGCGGCGCTGGGGATGGGTGCGGATAGTAGGCGGCCAGCTGGACTGGCCGCGGATGACCCTTAATTACCGGTTAGTTGAGAATGGCACAGTGTTGGCCAGCGGACAAGATGCTATTGCCGACATGGCGTACTCTTCGCACCTGGACTCCTACCCTGGCTGGGAGACGCTAGAGTCTGAAAAACGCATGCTTCGCGACTGGTTTCGCAGCCGGTTCGTGCAGCCTTGAGTCTGCAGCACTGCTGCACCGTGTACGTTTGGGGTGCTCACTCCAGAGCGGTGGGCCTACACTCGCGCCCTGATTTCACTCTGCCTGCGCAAAAACCATGTCCCAGCCTCAATTCGCTCACCCCAATCTACTGAAACCGCTGGACCTGGGTTTTACTACCCTGCGCAACCGCGTGATGATGGGTTCCATGCACACCGGGCTGGAGGACCGTTTCTACAACTACTCCAAGCTGGCTGCGTATTTTCGTGAACGAGCCAAGGGTGGCGTGGGGCTGATCGTGACGGGCGGCATTTCACCTAACCGCCAGGGCTGGCTATTGCCTTTTGGCGGGACACTCAATTCCATTTTTGATGTCCGCAACCACCGCAAGCTGACGCAGGCGGTGCACGACGAAGATGGAAAAATTCTCATGCAGATTCTGCATGCAGGGCGTTACGGTTACCAGCCCTTGGTGGTCTCTGCTTCAGCCATCAAGTCGCCGATTTCCATGTTCAAACCCAAAGCGCTGACTGAGGCGGGCATCCAGTCCACCATTCGTGCCTATGTGCGTTGTGCAAGGCTGGCACAAAAGGCTGGCTACGATGGTGTGGAGATCATGGGCAGCGAAGGCTATTTGCTCAACCAGTTTCTGTGCACGCGGACCAATCAGCGCACAGACCGCTGGGGCGGTGCCATTGAGAACCGGATGCGGCTGGCCGTAGAGATCGTGCGCCAGGTTCGTGCTGCCGTTGGGTCTAATTTCATTCTCATGTACCGCCACTCAGTGCTGGACCTGGTGGAAGGTGGCAATAGCTGGGATGAAGTGGTGCAGGTGGCGCAGGCACTGGAATCTGCAGGGGTAACTTTGTTCAACACCGGTATTGGCTGGCATGAGGCCCGTACACCCACCATCGTCACATCGGTGCCGCGCGCGGCTTTTGCCCATGTGGCGGCGCGGCTCAAGCAGTCTGTGAAAATTCCGGTGATTGCCAGCAACCGCATCAACATGCCGGATGAGGCCGAGGCGTTGATTGCCAGTGGCCAGGTCGATATGGTGTCCATGGCGCGTCCGTTCCTGGCTGATGCCGAGTGGGTTAACAAAGTGGCAGCCGGTCGGGTAGACGAAATCAATACCTGCATTGCCTGCAACCAGGCTTGCCTGGACCACACCTTTGCCAACAAGCGTGCCAGTTGCCTGGTCAACCCACGGGCAGGCTATGAAACCGAATTGGTCTATCGCAAGGCGCAGCGTCGCAAGAAAATAGCAGTAGTGGGTGCGGGGCCTGCCGGCATGTCTGCAGCCACTGTGGCGGCTGAATGTGGACACGACGTCAGTCTGTTCGATAGCGCTGACCGGGTCGGCGGCCAGTTCAATGTTGCGATGCAGGTGCCAGGCAAGGAAGAGTTTGCCCAGACATTGCGCTATTTTGCCAAACGGATCAAAACCACCGGCGTCAACTTGCAATTGGGACAGCGGGTAACCCGGGAGCAATTGCTGGCGCATGGGTTTGACGACGTGGTGTTGGCCACCGGCATTGTTCCCCGCACGCCGCGAATACCCGGCGTGGAGCGGACCAATGTAGTGTCCTATCTGGATGTGTTGCAGCGCAAGGTCACGCTGGGCAAGCGCGTTGCCATCATCGGTGCGGGCGGCATTGGGTTTGACGTGGCAGAGTTTCTGCTACACGACCCTGGCGTTGCCCTGCCGGTGTCCATTGAACACTGGTGCAGTGAGTGGGGTGTCGACTTGCAGGCCACCGCAAACGGTGGTTTGGTTTCCACTCAGCCAGCAGAACCCTACCGTGAGTTATTTTTGCTGCAGCGCAAGGCGACGCGGGTCGGTGCGGGCTTGGGTAAAACGTCAGGTTGGGTGCACCGCGCCGTGTTGCAACGCAACGGCGTGGAGATGTTGGCAGGCGTTGAATACCAAAACATTGACGATACCGGCTTGCACATCACGGTTAACGGCGCATCACGCCTGCTCGAAGTAGACCACGTGGTGTTGTGTGCTGGCCAAGAATCATTGATTGAGTTGATGCCACCATCTGACGCGCCGGCCATGCCAAGCGCGCCGCGTTTTCACCGTATTGGTGGCGCCGCCCTTGCGTCAGAGCTGGATGCCAAGCGCGCCATCCGTGAAGGCGCAGTGCTTGCGGTCAGCCTGTGATCACGCATCGGTGAATCGCTTAAGCCGTATATTGGCCGACAGGCCTCCGGTACTGGCGATGCTCAGCGTAAACACGCCGCCCATGCGCTGAACGGTTTTTTCTACGATAGCCAGCCCCAGCCCGGCACCATTGGCGGCCGTGCGGGCCGCTTCTCCCCGGTAGAAGGGCTGCGTCAGGTTGGCCAATTGTTCTGGCGCAGCGCCGATGCCGCTGTCGCGAATTTTGATGAGCACCCATTTGTCCCGCGATATGGCTGCAATCTGGATACGGGCAATACCGGTTTCAGGTGTCTTGCCATAGCGGCGGGCGTTCTCAAGCAAGTTGGACAGGATGCGACCAAGCTCCACCTCGTCCGCGATCACCATAAGGTTGTCTTCCAACTGCAGGGTGATTTGCACATCAGCCTGGTTTTTGTAGGAATAGATGCAGGCATCCACCACGTCCGCCAGCAACACGGGCGCGAGCGCGTCTTTTTCGGGCCGGGCATAGTCCAGAAATTTGCCGATGATGGCGTCCAATTGGGCAATGTCGGCGGCCATGTGGGCACGGGCATCCAAGTCGGCAACGCTCATTTCGGTTTCCAGACGTAACCGCGCCAGCGGCGTGCGCAAGTCGTGCGAGATACCAGCGAGCATCACTGCGCGATCTTGCTCAACTTTGGCCAGGCGCTGTGCCATGCGGTTAAAGCCGATATTGACTTCCCGGATTTCACCGGTTTGGACGTTTTCATCCAGCCGGCTGGCTTCAAAATCGCCTTCGCGCACCCGGCTTGCTGCAAACGACAACTCCTTGAGCGGGCGATTGATCAGTCGGGCAATCAGCGCCGCACCAGCCAGCGACAAGGCCCCTGCCACGGCCAACCAGATGATCCAGGTGATTCCGCCAGCCGTGTTAAACCGTTCCTGATCCGTGAGTAGCCAGTAGTCGTCGCCGTCGATCACAAAACCGATCCAAAGGCCGCTTTGGGAATTCACACTGCTGGCAATGACCGTACCAGGCCCCAGGCGTGTACTGAGTTCATCGGCGATCTGGCGGGTGATTGCGTTTTTGCCGAAGGGCGTGAACTGGTCAGTGGGTTCACGCGGAACTATATGCACGCCTTCCTGGTCGCTCATGGTTTTGAGTAGTGAGGTTCTGGCAATGGCATCGGCGTGGATCAAGGCAGCGCGGCTCAAATTTACCTGGGATGCCAGTTGTTGTGCCGTCTGCATGGCGCGGGGCTCAAACTCCAGTGAACGCAGGGTCTGCAACCAAGCCAATATGCTGCCCAGCAGCAGGAGGGCCAGCAGGAAGAAAGTGCGCCAGAACAGGCTCAGGCTGGTGCGCCGGTGTTGCGGGCCATCGATAGCCGAATCAATCAGTGTTGCTGGCGCACTGTTCTGCGTATCCTCAAATTGGGTGGGAGTCTGGGTCTGGACCAATTGCGCCAACACCTGGTTCAGGTGGCCTCATCAGGCACAAACACATAACCCACACCCCATACCGTTTGAACGAAACGTGGCGAGGCGGGATCGGTTTCTATCAGCTTGCGCAGGCGTGAGACTTGCACATCCAGGCTGCGGTCAAACGGTTCAAATTCTCGACCGCGTGACAACTGTGCCAGCTTTTCACGGGACAGCGGCACACGTGGATGGCGCACAAGCGCTTTGAGCATGGCAAATTCGCCTGTGGTCAGGGCCAACTCATTGCCTTCCTTGTGCAGAGTTCGGGCGGCCAGGTCAAAAGTAAAGGTGCCAAAGCGTGCAACCTCGTTTTCCGTGGACGGCGCACCGGGTACTTCGGGCGGAGGGCGACGGCGCAAAACCGCATGGATGCGGGCCAGCAATTCACGCGGGTTGAATGGCTTGCCCAGGTAATCGTCGGCACCCACTTCCAGGCCCACGATGCGGTCAATGTCTTCACCCTTGGCGGTAAGCATGATGATGGGAGTCTGGTCGCCGGCGGTACGCAAGCGCCGGCAGATCGACAGGCCGTCTTCACCGGGCATCATCAGGTCCAGCACGATGAGATCGGCGGTTTCCCGCATCATGATGCGGGTCAACGCCTTGCCATCTTCCGCCAATAGAACGTCAAAACCTTCTTGTGTTAGGTAACGCCGCAACAGGTCGCGGATGCGGGTGTCATCATCAACCACCAAAATTTTGTTGGGTCGGGGTGCCGGATTCTGCATAAGGTGCTGTCAAATATGTAACAAACCCGATTCTGCGCGGCTTGGGCATCACGGGCTTCGTTAAACCGCAATAGTTGACACTATGTTACAAAAACGGGTGGCAATTGGCAGTGTTCACACCAACAATGGGGATCAGGCTACCCTTTGACCCTTCAAACTGCCATGCTCAAACATTGTGTCCTGTGCTGCATTTTCGGGTTGAACGCCTCGGTGGCGTTCGCTCAGGGCAACGCCTTGCCTGTGCACAGTACACACGGCGACGCGAAACCGCCGCCGCCAGCCGCTGAAACCCATGATCGCCGCGCAGCATTGCGTGAAGCGCTATTGGCCCAACGCGAAAATACACGGCCTCAAGGAAATCAACCGTCGGCTGAGCGCCAGTTGAACGACCAAGAGCGAGCAGAGCTGCGTCAGCAGGTGCGCCAGCAGAGTCGCCCATCACCCTGAAATCCAGGGTCACTGAACGGGCAACACGCCATCATTCCGCTGTCGTGCATTGCTGCGAGTGCACGCCAATTGTGTGCCGCCTACGACGCCTCTGCATGTCCAATACTCCCGCTATACCCAATACCCGCTCCATGTTGGCGACGGGTGCATTACGCGTATCGGATACTTTAGGCCGATTTGAACTACGCAAAATCCTGGGGCAAGGTGCACAGTCCACCGTTTGGTTGGCCTTTGATCCCCGTCTGGAACGCGAAGTAGCGTGCGACCGAGTAGCGGCACGGTCGACCAGGCCCTGTCGCAGTGGCTGGATGAAGTGCGCAGCGTTGGTCGGGTCAAGCACGCCAATATCGTGCCGGCCTACGAGGTCGACATCCAGGACGTGCAGCCTTACCTTGTGTTTGAGTACATTGCCGGTCAGACCCTGGAGCAGCTTCTCAAGAAGCGCGGTGCCATGGGACCGCACGAAGCGGTCGCCTTGATGATGGATGTTTTGGATGCCGTGGCAGTAGCACAGGCGGCTGGTGTCGTTCACCGCGATCTCAAACCCTCCAATGTGCTGGTGGACCCTGTGGCGCCCAATGGCTGCAACGTGGGTTACCTGTCCCCAAAGGCTGCCAACGGGGCCACGCCAGTTCCTTCCATGGATATTTTTTCTGCTGGGGTGGCGCTGGCCGAAATGCTCATGGGCAAGCCGCTGATCGAGGAGCGCGACCCCTAACGCCCGGTATACCGGGTGACATATGAGTAGCTGGCGCTACCAGCCGATGTCAACCCGGATGTGGATGACCGCCTGCGTGCGACGGTGGCCCGGGCACTGGCGCGCAATCCCAGCCAGCGATTTACCACAGCCCGCGCGTTCCTGGACGAATTGGAGCAATGGGCTAAGCCCTAGGCAACATTGGCCCCCGTAGAGGCGGGCGGTCAGAGCAGCACGCTGGACTTTCTGCTGCTCCACATTCACCACAAGAGTGATTTTCCGGCGCTGTCGGATTCGGTGGTGCGCATCCAGCGCATGGCCACGTCGGAGGCCGAGAGTGTTAACAGCGTCGCCAATGAAATCCTGAAGGATGTGGCGCTCACCAACAAACTCCTGCGCATGGTCAACAGTGCGCATTTTGCGCATCGCCGCAGCATCAATACCGTTTCGCGGGCGGTCAACCTGGTGGGGTTTAACGGCATTCGCAATATGGCCCTGAGCTTGGTGCTGTTGGAGCACATGCAGGACAATGCCCAAGCCGCGCAACTCAAGGAAGATTTTTTGCGCTGCCTGATGGCCACATCCCTTGGTGGCGAGCTGCGCCCGCTTGCCAGTGAAGGCGAAGAAGCCGCTATTGGCGCCATGTTGCAGAACCTGGGGCGGGTGCTGGTGCAGTTTTAATTTCCCGATGAAGCCAGCCAGATTCGCAACCTGGTGCAAGCCACGCGTGAACCGCAGACCGAAAAGGCGGCCTCCATCACCGTGCTGGGATTGACCTTAGGAAACCTGGGCCTGGGCATTGCCAAAGCCTGGTGACTTCCGCACAGCATGCAGCGCTGCATGCGCAAACTGGTAGATGTGGTGCCTTCGCGCGCACCGTCGGACCTTGGTGAACGCATCCGCTGGGTTGCTATGGCCTACAACGAAATAGCGGACGTACTGTGGCACTCCGATCCCAAAAATGTGGATACTCTTGTCTAGACAATTACGCGTAAATATGTGCAGGCGATGGGTGTAGGGTCGAAGGATGTACAGGCGGCCACGGCGGTAGCGCGCCTGAAACTAGTGGAACTGGCCACAGCCATGGAAATTCGGGTGAAACAGGGGTCACCGGCTGGCAGGTTATTGACCATTCCGGACGGGGTGCAAGGTAATGCATCCGCAGTACAAGCATTGCCCAGTCAGTGTGAAATGGCAGCGTTAGAATTGCATGCCACGCATACTGCACCCTTGAATGCAATGGGTCATGTGGCGGTCAATGACCCTCGTGTGACCGAAACCCTGACCGCTGGTATTCAGGATATTACCAATGCCATGGTGGAGGACTACAAGCTCAACGATGTATTGCGCATGATTCTGGAAATCATGAACCAGGCCATGCAGTTTCATCACATCATTTTCTGCATGTGCGACGCCAAGACCGAAACCATGACCTGCCGTTTTGGCTTGGGTAACGAGGTCTAGCAGTATGTCAAAGGGTTCAAGTCAACCCTCAAAGTGACCACTCCCGACTTGTTTGCCGTGGTTTGCAACACGGGCACCGACACCATGATCAGCATTGCCAGCGAAACCCGTCTGGCCCAGCGCTTGCCAGCTTGGTATCGCGCCTGCTTGAATGCTCCGACCTTCTTGCTGCTGCCTTTGCTGTTCAAGGGCGCACCTTTTGGTCTGATTTACGCAGAGAAAAAGCAGCATGGTTCTCAGGAGCTGGATGAAAAAGAACTGTCCCTGCTATGCGCGTTGCCCAACCAGGCCGTGATGGCGTTCAAACAGTTCAGCTAATCCCGCTCGACACGATTGCGCCCGTTTTGCTTGGCGCGGTACATGGCCGCATCTGCGCGGTTTAGAAAGGCCACCGGGTTGGTGATTTTGGCATCGGACTGTGCAACACCGATAGAAATCGTCACCGATGGAAGTTGTCGGCTTCCACTGCAGAACTTTGCCTGCGCGATGCTTTCGCGCAGCGCGTTGATGCGGGGCATCACTTGATCAAGTGTCGTATCGCGCAGAATGATGCTGAACTCCTCGCCACCGTATCGACAAACAATATCGCTGGCTCGTGCCCATTGCATGAATAGCGTGCCGAGCGTTCGCAAGACATCGTCACCTGCCTCGTGGCCATAGGTGTCGTTTATGCGCTTGAAGTGATCGATGTCGAGCATTGCCACGCACAGATTGTGGCCATCACGCTCGGAGCGCCGCATTTCGTCGGCAAGGGTTTCATCAAGGTAGCGTCGATTGTATAGGCCCGTCAATGGATCATGGGTGGATTGCGCGCGGAGTTGTCCTTGCAACACCAGATAGTCGTGTTCTATTCGCTGTGCATGAATGCCGATGAGTGCCAATGTTGACAACTGCACGGTTAGAACCTGGGCCAAGACATAGTAGCTCTGGAATCCGGTCTCCTGCATCCACAGTGGATCGGTTGCGTGGCCAGCAATTGCGTGCCAGGCCCGGTACAGCGTGAGTCCTCCCATCAGCATCATCCAGGTTGCAAGCAAAATTTCGTTGACCCCCAATTTTTGGTGGCTGGGACCGAGCGCGGATTCTGCAATGGCCAGTAACAGGCCCGTAATATAGAGGGAGTAAACGGTAATGCGCGCGGCAATGTCCTGCCTGTCTGAGCAGTAATAGCCAAAGACCAGAAAGAACGTCAGGAATATGCCCCATTGCAGCCAGCGGTGTTCTGATCGTCCCCGAAATACCAGCATGCCGTGGTAAACCAGTAAATAGCCCAACACCAACAGGCTGTTCGAACCCAGGAGGAGCAGCCAACCCGTGTGCGCCCCGCGCACCCCGAACATGATCGTTCCCAACGCAATTGAGACGATTCCAAACGCCCACCAGCCAAACCCTGGATAGGTTCGCTGCGTGCGCAACAGTATGAGCATCACCACACCGGCTGCCAGTGACAGCGCCGCAGTGGTGATCATCAAGGTCTTGATGTCCAAGGGCCTCCCATTTCAAAACGGGTAAGTGGGTGAACCCCCTTCAACCGATGGACCGATGCTACACGGTGTTGCCCCTCTTGTGGGCTGCCATGTCTATTGCGCTGTCCAGCCACCATCCATGTTCCAGGCCACGCCACGCACGTTGTTGCCAGCAGGTGAGCAGAAGAACACGGCCAAAGCGCCCAGTTCCTCGGGCGTTGTAAATTGCAGGGAGGGCTCTTTTTCACCCAATAGCAGCTTGGTCGCGTCGTCGTTGCTGATTTTTAGCGCTGTAGCTTTGGCATCCACCTGTTTTTGGACCAAGGGTGTGAGTACCCAGCCGGGGCAGATAGCGTTGCAGGTCACGCCGGTGGTGGCATTTTCCAGCGCGGTCACCTTGGTTAGGCCCACGACACCGTGCTTGGCCGCCACATAGGCAGACTTTTCAGCTGACGCCACCAGGCCGTGGATCGATGCCACGTTGATGATGCGGCCCCAATTGCGCGCCAGCATGCCCGGCAACGCGAGGCGGGTGGCGTGGAACGCACTGGAGAGGTTGATGGCCATAATGGCGTCCCAGCGCTCCACCGGAAAGTTCTCTACCCGCGCCACGTGCTGGATGCCGGCGTTGTTGACCAGAATGTCCAGAGCACCAAAGGTCTTGGTGGCGTGGTGGATCATGTTTTCGATTTCAGCAGGCTTGCTCATGTCGGCACCGTGGTAGCTCACCTGCACACCTAGCCCTGCAACCTCGGCCTTGGGGCCTTCTACGTCGCCAAAGCCATTGAGCACAATGTTGGCACCCTGGGCTGCCAATGCCTTTGCAATACCCAGGCCAATACCGCTGGTGGAACCGGTAATGAGGGCGGTTTTGCCTTTGAGCATGCTGTTCTCCTGATCAGTTTTGTAAATGGATGGATGATTGAATTACGATCCAGCTATGGCATCGAACCCGAATTATCAAACCTCCATTGCACCATGTCTGAACCTAAGCTGAATTACCTACCATGTCCCGATGCTTACAAGGGCCACCGCATGGCGTATTGGGAGTGGGGTTCGCCTGATGCATCCCATGCTGTGGTCTGCGTCCATGGGCTGTCCCGCCAGGGCCGTGACTTCGATACCCTGGCCCAGGCTCTGGTGGAAAGATCCGGTGGCAGCGTGCGTGTAATCTGCCCCGATGTGGTGGGTCGCGGCCAAAGCGACTGGCTGGTTGACCCCATGGGCTACCAAGTGCCCGTCTATGCGGCCGATATGGTGGCTTTGTTGGCCCATTTGGCACCGCAAACCAAAACGCTGGATTGGGTTGGCACCAGCATGGGCGGGCTCATCGGCATGGCCGTGTTGGGGCAGACCCAGTTTCCCTTGCCCATCACGGCACGCCGTTTGGTGCTTAACGATGTAGGTCCCAGCATTCAGTGGGAAGCTCTGGTGCGCATTGGCGCCTACCTGGGGCAGGTGGTGCGGTTTGAATCCCTCCAGCAGGCAGCCGACGCCATGTGGGCCATTTCCACCACCTTTGGTCCCCACACACCCGCTCAATGGCTGGAGCTCTCTCGCCACATGGTTAAGCCGATTCCCGGATCAGACAATGCAGTGACGCTGCACTACGATCCAGCCATTGCGGTGCCTTTTGCCAGCATGTCGCAAGAGAGTGCGACCCAGGGTGAGGCTATGTTGTGGGCTTTATACGATGGCATCCAGGCACAAACCCTGCTGCTACGTGGTGCGCAATCTGACCTGCTGTCGCCCCAGACCGCTCGCCTGATGACCGAGCGCGGCCCCCGTGCCCGCCTAGTGGAGTTTGCCGGTGTAGGCCATGCACCCACGCTGATCGCCACCGATCAAGTCGATGCTGTGGTCCAGTTTTTGCTAGGATAAAACGCAACCCCTGCTAGCTGCATGAAAAGTCATTCTCCCGAGCACCAGGCCACCGCGCCAGTGATTACAGCCACCGCCCAAAGTCTGCCCGATCAGGCTGATGCACTGGCACGTGCACGTGCCTTTGCAGAACCCCTGTTGGCCAGCGAAACATTGGACACCGGTGAAAACGCGTTGGTCCACGCCGACGCCGTGGCCGCAATCCTGAAATCGATTGGCGGCTCGCAAGCCATGCAGGCTGCCAGTTACCTGGTCTATGCCTGTGACCACCTGAACAAGCCTTATGAAGTCATCGCCAAGGCATTTGGCGAGAATTTTGCCGAGTTGGCACTGGAAACCACCAAACTGGTGCGCGTGCAGCGCATGGCGCGCTTGGCGCAATTGTCTGCCAGCCGTGCCGCTACACCCATACCCATGGCGCAAACGGCGGCAGCTCAGACCGAGAGCGTGCGCAAGATGCTGTTGGCCTTCTCGCGCGACCTGCGCGTGGTCATGCTGCGCCTGGCTTCGCGCCTGCAGACGCTGCGCCACTTTGCGGCCAGCAAACAGCCGGTGCCGCCCGGCCTGGCCGCCGAGGCCTTGCAGGTGTTTGCCCCGCTGGCCAACCGCCTGGGTATTTGGGAAATCAAGTGGGAGATCGAAGACCTGTCGTTCCGCTTTCTGGAGCCCGAGACCTACCGCGAGGTAGCCCGGTTGCTGGATGAAACGCGCGTTCAGCGCGAAGCCCATGTGGACCAGCTGCGTCAGCACGTGGCGCAAGAGCTGGCCCAGCAGGGCATTCATGCCACGGTGCAGGGCCGCCCCAAACACATCTACAGCATCGTCAAGAAGATGCGCGGTAAGTCTCTGGGGTTCGATCAGGTTTATGACCTGAGCGCACTGCGCATCGTGGTGCCCACCGTGCCGGACTGCTACGCCGCACTGAGCTGGGTGCACAGCCACTACACCTCAGTGCCTGAGGAATTTGACGATTACATTGCCCGCCCCAAGGCCAATGGCTACCAATCGCTGCACACTGTGGTGCGCGACAGCACTGGCCAGCCCATCGAAGTGCAGGTGCGCACCCAGGCCATGCATGACCATGCCGAGACCGGCGTAGCGGCGCACTGGGCTTACAAAGAAGCCGGCACCAAGGGTTACGCCGGCGTGTCGGCCAGCGGGGAATACGACGCCAAGATTGCCGTGCTGCGCCAACTGCTGGCCTGGGAGCGCGACCTGTCCGGCGGCAAGGGGGATGGATTTTTTGATGACCGCATCTATGTGCTGACTCCCGACGCCGCCATTGTGGAATTGCCCCAGGGCGCCACCGCGGTGGACTTTGCCTACAGCGTGCACACCAACCTGGGCCACCGCTGCCGTGGTGCACGGGTGGATGGCGCCATGGTGCCGCTCAACACGCCGCTCAAGAACGGCCAGACGGTGGAAGTCACTACTGTCAAGGAAGGCGGCCCCTCGCGCGATTGGCTGAACCCCGAGTTGGGCTTTTTGGCCAGCCCGCGTGCGCGCGCCAAGGTGCGCGCCTGGTTCAACGCTCTGGCCATGGGTGAGACCGTGGCCAAAGGCCGCGAGGCCGTGGAGAAACTGCTGCAGCGCGAAGGAAAAACGGCTGTAAAACTCGACGATCTGGCCTCGCAATTGGGCTTCAATTCCGCCGAAGCGCTGTTTGAGGTGGTGGGCAAAGATGAATTTTCGCTGCGCAACATTGAAGCCGTCCTGCGTCCGCCCGAACCGGTGCTGCCGCAGGACGAGTTTTTGTTGCTCAAGAAGCAGCGCCCGCCCAGCAGCACACCCAAGGGCGGCGTGCTGGTGGTGGGTGTGGATTCGCTCATGACCCAACTGGCCAAGTGCTGCAAACCCGCACCACCCGATGCCATTTGCGGCTTTGTCACCCGTGGCAAGGGCGTGAGCGTGCACCGGGCCGATTGCTCCAACCTGCGCAACATGGTCACCCGCAGCGGCGACCGTGTGATCGAGGTGGAGTGGGGCGGCAAGACCGGTGGAGATGGTACTGTGTACCCGGTGGACGTCGCCGTAGAAGCCAACGACCGCCAAGGCCTGCTGCGCGACATTTCCGAGGTGTTCGCCAAGGAAAAAATGAACGTGATCGGCGTTCAAACCCAGTCAGTGCGCGGCATCGCCTTCATGACCTTCACCGTGGAGGTGAGCGACGCCGGGCGCCTGGCCAAGGTGCTGGGCATTGTGTCGGAATTGAACGGGGTGCGCACAGCGCGGCGGCGCTAAAGGCTTTTTGTGGTGCCTTTATTTGCGTGCCAAATAGACACCCCAGACGGTCAGCGCCATTCCCGGTATGGCAATGCCTGAAAAGGTATCGCCGAACAGCATCCAGGCGAACAACACGGTGCAGGGTGGCACCAGGTAGAAGAGGCTGGAGACATTGACCGAGCTGTTGTGCCGGATCAACCAGTTCAAAAGGCTAATGGCGCCAATGGACAGCACCAGCACCAGCCACCCCAAGGCAAAGAACAACTCTCCCGTCCAATCGATGTGGCCGGTTTCGGTAGCCAGCGCCAGCAGCAGCGTCACTGCGGCGGTGGGCAAAAACTGGGCCACCGCACCAGTTCGCCAGTCAAAGGCCGGGCAAAAGCGTTTTTGGTACAGCGTGCCGGCGGTAATCGCCAACAGTGCCGCAATGGCGGGCACCAGGGACATCAAACCGAACTCTGTGCCAGCTTTGGCCGCTACCACCAGCCCCACGCCAATAAAACCTACGGTCAGGCCCAGCCATTGGGACCGTGAAACCTGCGTCCCCAATAGCCAGCCCGCACCAACCGCCGTCAGCAAGGGTTGAACGCTGACCACCAGACTGGTCACTCCGGCCGGAAGACCCATGGAAATGGCCATGAACACGCCGCCCAGGTAAATGCCATGAATCAACAGCCCGGATACGCCAATGTGCAGCCACGCGGTTCCGGATGACGGCCAGGGCGCGCGGGTCAGCACTGCAATGGCGGTCATGCACGCAATAACCAAAACATACCGAATGAACAAAAACGTCATTGGCTCTATATGGGGCAGCCCCAAGCGCGCGCCGATAAAGCCGGTGGACCACAGCACCACAAACAGCAATGGAAAAATTCGGGTTTGAAGTGAAGTCATGGTTTAGGGGGAGGCTGGGTCGGCTGGTCTGCCATGTCGCGCATGAGCTGTTCAACCTCGGTGTTTGACACGGGCGCATTCTGACTGGCGGGAGCCACAGCCGCATCCAGTTGATGCACTGTCCATGGCCCAATAAAGACCAGTACGGTTACCACACTCTGCACCGCCAGGTAAGGCAACAACGCCCGCAGCGTGAGCCAGATGGAGGCGTTGATTTGGGTGGAGCGGGCGCGCGCCATCATCACCGCGTAGCCCATGGGAGGAATCAGAAAGCTCAGTTGCAGCACCAGCAGCAGCAAAACGGCGGTTTGCTGGGCGTCGCCCAACAGGGCGATTAATGGCGGTGCGACGATGGGAATAATGACAAAGATCATCTCAAACGCATCCAGCACCCAAGCGCACAGCGCCACCAGCAGCAGCACCAGCGCGGCGGTCAGCAGGTGCGGCAGGCTGGAGCCCAGCACCACGTCGGCGATCCAGTGGTCGGTGCCCCACAGCCTAAACACCAGGCTGAACGTGGTGGCACCCACCAGCAGGGCCAAAAGAGCACCACTCAAACTCAGGGTGTCGGTCAACACGGAGCGCCATTGCGCGTGGTTCAGGGCGCGGCTGGCCAGTGTGGCAATGACCAGCACCACGCCACCCGTGGCCGCAGCCTCCACGGCATACACCTTGCCCAAAAACACGCCAGTCAACAGCAGCAGCGTGGCGACGACCAGCGTGGCCGATTGGGCCCATTGCATGCCGCTCAGTGGTTTCGATTGCATTTGTGCGGTGAACCGGCGCCCCTGCCACCAGGCGACGATCAGCCACAGCACCAGCACTGTGGCGGCAGGTAACATGGCTGCATGGAACACGTCCTGGGTGTTGATGATGCGCTGGCTGCCCAGCACATAACTGGAGAGGTTGCTGGCCTCGGTGTGGGCGCGCAGCATGGCGTCGCCCAGAAGGATCAGCACCAGGGACGGTGGTACCACGACACCGATGGTGGCCGACACGCTGACCAGTGCGGTCGCTGCAGCATTGTCTAGCCGCCCCAACCGGGGTGTGACCAGGCGCGCCAGCAGGGCCGAGCTGGACGCCACCGACCCATTCATGGGTGCGATCAGCGCGCCCACGCCCATGGCGGCCAGCGAGGTGCCGGCTCCAGTGCGCCCCAGCAGCCTGGCAAAGCCGGAAAACAACGTGTCCGCCACGGTGAGGCGCTGCAACAGCACGCCAATGAATACGTAGAGTGGCAGGGCCTGCAGCAGGTCGTGTTCCAAAAGACCCAGGGTGCGGCCACTGATGGCGCTCAGCACCCCCACATCCATGGCACCGCTGGCCACACCGGCTGCGGCAAACAGGCTGGCGCTGCCGATCAGCAAGGCCCACACGGGCAGGCCAGTGCCGACAATCAGCAAGCCCAGGGTTGCCAGCATCCACAGCCCTGCGGTGGGAAAGGGCGCGTTCATGGTTGCTTGGGCGGTTGTGTGAGTCTGCGGTGAGCCTGTAGCACATGGGCCACGGCCTCCACCAGTACCAGTAGGGCCAACAACACTAGGGCGATGCGCAGGACAAAGTAGCCGGGGGTCAGTCCTTCGCTGAAGATTTCCAGCGCCTTGATGGACGCCCACATTTGCGGTGTGGCGGTCCACAGCAGGAACAGTGCCCAGGGTACCACGCAAACGGCTAGCAGCCAAGCTCGCCAGATCGCTATCATTTTGGTAGCTGCATGTACTTGATTGACGAGGGCTAGATGGGTTTTTGAAACTGAGGCAGCGGTCACGGCAATGGCCGCATACAGCCCAAACAGAATTTGGGCGGTGTCATTGGCCTGGAGCGAATATGCCTGTAGCCAGTCGCGCAGGGGCCACTGGGCACACAGCAACAGAGCCAGGGGTAGCACCAACAGGCTTGCTGCGGTCAGCAGGGCAGACAGTCGGCGTTTCATGCAGCTACCCCCAGCGTGCTGCCCGCCACGGTTGCCATGACGCAAGGTTCGGCCTGCCATGGCGTGCCAGCGTCCGCAATATGGACGGCAGCCTGCACCTGTGCCACAGCGCGCTGTGCACTGGCTTGGTCGGCCGCGTGAATGAAAGCCAGTGGCTCGCCTTTCGTGACGGGTGTGCCCAAAGCGTGCACGGCGCTCAGGCCCACGCGCAGGTCAATGGCATCGCCAGCCTGGCGCCGGCCACCACCCAGTTCCACAACCGCAATGCCAATATCGCGGGTTTGCAGGGATGTAAGAATGCCGGTGCGCGGTGCCGGTACGGGCATAACGACGGGGGCTGCTGTCAGGTACACATCAGGGCGCTCCAATAGGTCCGCAGGCCCGCCCAACGCTGCCACCATGCGCGCAAACCGTTCGGCTGCAGCACCACTGTCCAGCGCGGTTTGCAGCTGGCTGTGCGCGGCTTGCGTGTTAGCCGCCAAGCCGCCCAGCACCAGCATTTCTGCACCCAGCGCCAGGGTAACGGCGTGCAGGCGTGGCTCGCGTGCACCGTTGCCGGTGAGGTAGTCCATGGCCTCGCGCATCTCCAGCGCATTGCCCACCGTGTGGCCCAGTACCTGGTTCATGTCGGTTATCAACGCCGTGGCTTTCAGGCCTGCGCCGTTGGCCACTGCGACGATGCTGTGGGCCAGTTCATCGGCCATGGCGCGGGAATCGGCAAAGGCGCCGTTGCCGCATTTCACATCCATCACCAGGGCGTGCAGGCCGGCCGCGAGTTTTTTGGACAGAATGCTGGCGGTGATGAGCGGCACGCTTTCCACCGTGGCGGTTACGTCGCGGGTGGCATACAAGCGTCCGTCGGCTGGGGCCAGATCGGCGGTTTGGCCAATGATGGCGTAGCCCACCTCGCGCACCACCCGGTTAAGGTGGGCCGTGTTGGGGGTGGCGTTGTAGACGGGAATGGCGGCCAGCTTGTCCAGCGTGCCGCCGGTGTGGCCCAGGCCGCGACCTGAGATCATTGGCACATAGCCGCCGCAGGCCGCCACCATGGGTGCCAGCATGAGGCTAACCTTGTCGCCCACGCCGCCGCTGGAGTGTTTGTCCAGCACCGGGCCTGGCAGGTCTGGCCAGGCCATGACGCGGCCCGAGTGCACCATGGCGTGGGTCAGCGCCACGCATTCATCCCGGCCCATGCCACGCAGGAACACGGCCATGGCCAGCGCGGCCACTTGGCCTTCGCTCCAGCCGCCATCGGTCAGACCCTGCACAAATTGCGCAATCTCGGCCGTGTTGAGCGCGTGGCCATCCCGTTTGCGGCGAATGATTTCTTGGGGGAGCATGGGCGCGATTCAGTAAATGGTTTCGGAGTCAACGATGGGCGTAGCGCCCGAAAGCACCGCCTCAATGTCATTGAGCAAGCCGCTGGCGCCAAAGCGAAGGCGTTGCGGCGTCAGGGCATCCGCGCCCAAGGTGGCGGTTACCAGCTCCAGATAGGGCAGGGCATCCTGCACGGTGCGGATGCCCCCTGATGCTTTGAAGCCCGCTGTTGCGCCCCTGGGGTGGGCGGCGATGGTGTGTAGCATCACGTCTGCCGCTGCGGGCGTGGCTGACACCTTGGTTTTGCCGGTGCTGGTTTTCACAAAATCGGCACCAGCGTCCAGCGCCAGCCGGGTTGCCAGGGCAATCAGCTCGGGCGTGGCCAGCTCGCCGCTTTCGATGATGACCTTGAGCGTGGCCGGGCCGCAGGCAGCACGCACCTGGGCCAGAAAGTCGGCGCAGGGAATGCTCTGACCGCGCATCAGCGCGTGGTAGGGCAGCACCACATCCACTTCATCACCGCCGGCGCTGAGGATGTCTCTTATATCGGTCAGCGCCAGGGCAATATCCAGCGCGCCAGCCGGAAAGTTGGCTACCGCCGCCACCTTGATCCTGCTGGGCAACGCCGCGCGGGCCTGCGCCACAAAGCGCGGCCAGACGCACACCGCAGCGACCGGGCCAAATGGCGTTTGGGCGCGTTGGCACAGGGCTGCGATGTCGGCGCTGGTGTCACCCGCGTTGAGGCTGGTCAGGTCCAGGCAGTTGAGCGCCCGTTGTGCGGCTTGGGGGGTGGACAGGCTGCGTAGCATGATTTCTATTGGTTAAATCGGGCTATAGCCCTCGTGAAATATACGTAAGCCACTATCAAAGTAGGAGCGTCATGGCATGGACGCGAGTGTGCCCTCATCCAGACTCTGCAGCAATTCGGCCAGAAAACCCGCCGCAGTGTCACCGGCGGCTTGCGCCTGCGCCAGCGTGGCGGCATGGGTGAGCGGCTCGTGCGACAAGCCAGCCGCCATGTTGGTGATGAGTGACAGCCCCAGCACGCGCAAGCCGGCGTGGCGCGCCAGTATGGTCTCGGGCACCGTGCTCATGCCCACGGCGTCAGCCCCCCACGCGGCAAACATGCGGATTTCGGCAGGGGTCTCAAACTGTGGTCCCAGCGCCCACAGGTAGGTGCCCTCTGGCAGGGGCGTGCCTCGTGCTGCCGCTAGTGCGCGGGCGTGCGCGCGCAGGGCGGGGTCGTAGGCGGCGCCCATGTCCACAAAGCGGGCGTTGCCGGGCTCGCCCACCAAGGGGGAGCACTGCGGGGCGTTGATGTGGTCGGCAATCAGCATCAGGCTGCCAGGGGGCATGTGGGTGCGCAGGCTGCCGGCCGCATTGGTCTGTACCAACACCTGCACGCCCCAGGCCTTGAGGCTGCGAATGGCACCGGCCATGCCGGTGCAATCGTTGTTCTCGTAGGTGTGGCGTCGCCCGGCCAGCAGGGCCACGCGCTGCCCACTGATGCGGCCTACGACGACGGCTCCCATGTGCCCTTCGACTCCTGTGGGCTCGAAGGCCGGTAGCTCGGTATACGGGACTTGTTGCGCATCCTGCAAATGGTCCACGACGCCGCCCCAGCCGGAGCCAAGGATGACCGCCACCGCAGGCGCCGCGCCAAAGAGGGCCTGCAGGCGCTGGGCGGTTTCCGTAGTGGCTGCAATCGGCGGCCATCGCGGCGGGGCTCTGCATGGGGTCAGTCCTTGGGGTGGGTGGCGCTGTGGGCTCAGGTGGTCCGGGCCAAAGCTGGCGGGCAGCAACTGCCCCAAGGTCCAGGTCTGGCGGATGCCGGTGGGGTCGGCGGCAATGATTAGCAGATCATCATCGCCAAATTCGCGTAGTTTTTGCCGGCAGCCGCCACAGGGCGTGATCACGTCTGGCCCTGGCCCGGTTACCAGCACCGCCAGTGCACGCTGGCCGCCAGCCATCAGCATGGCGCCCAGGGCGGTGGCCTCGGCACACCAACCTTGCGGGTAGGCGGCGTTTTCCACATTGCAGCCGGCGTGTATTGCGCCTTGGTCGTCCAGCACGGCAGCGCCCACGGCGTAGTGGGAGTAGGGCACGTGGGCGTGGGTGCGGGCGGCTTGCGAGGCGGCGCGCAGGCGTTCCAGAATGTCGGGGGAGAGTGGGTCCATGGCGTGTTTTTGCGAGGGATGTCGGGGCTGTGCAATAGTGTAGTGTCGTCACACACGGTAAAGCCCATGGACAGCCACACCTTTCTCTGGCACGACTACGAAACTTTTGGTGCCACCCCCCGGCGCGACCGCCCGGCGCAGTTTGCGGCCATTCGCACCGATGCCGAGCTGAACGAACTGGGCCAGCCCATCATGCTGTACTGCCAGCCAGCGCCCGACTTTTTGCCGGACCCACAGGCCTGCCTGATCACCGGCATCACGCCGCAGCAGTGTCTGGCGCAGGGCGTGCCCGAATACCAGTTTGCCGCCACCATTGAGCAGGCGTTTGCCTTGCCCGGCACCATTGGGGTGGGCTACAACACCATTCGCTTTGACGATGAGGTCACGCGCTTTATGTTTTGGCGCAACCTGATAGACCCCTATGCCCGCGAATGGCAAAACGAATGCGGCCGCTGGGATTTGCTCGACGTGGTGCGCACCGCCTATGCCTTGCGCCCGGAGGGCATTCAATGGCCCACACGGCCAGAGGGTGGTGCCAGCTTCAAGCTGACTGACCTGACTGCCGCCAATGGCCTGGTACACGAAGCCGCCCATGATGCCCTAAGCGACGTGCGCGCCACCATTGCCCTGGCGCGCTTGATTCGCACCGCGCAACCACGCCTGTTTGACTACTGCCTGGGCTTGCACAAGAAGGACCAGGTGGCGTTCGAACTGGGTTTACCCGCCGCCTTGCGCCACGCCAAACCCTTTTGGCATGTGTCGGGCATGTTTGGCGTGGAGCGCGGCTGCCTGGCCCTGATGTGGCCGCTGGCCATGCACCCGCACAACAAGAACGAGCTGATCGCCTGGGACCTGGCGTTTGACCCTGCTGAACTGGCCACGCTCAAGGCCGATACCATCCGCACGCGCCTGTTCAGCAAGACGGCCGATCTGCCCGAGGGGGTGGCGCGGCTGCCGGTTAAATCCATTCACCTCAACAAATCGCCCATGGTGGGCTGCAACCTCAAGGTGCTCTCAAGCGCCGTGACTGCGCGCTGGGGCATGGACTTGCCCGCCCAACTGCAGCGCGCAGTGCAGGCGCGTGACCTGCCCGACATGAGTGGCATCTGGCCCGAGGTGTTTGATCGCCCTCAAGCGCCCGCGCCCGATGTGGACGAAGACCTGTACGGCGGCTTTATCGGCAACAGCGACCGGCGCCGCCTGAACGAACTGCGCACCTTGCTGCCCGCGCAACTGGCACATGCCCACCCCGCGTTTGACGACCCGCGCCTGCCAGAGCTGCTGTTTCGCTACCGGGCTCGCAACTTCCCCGATGGGCTCACCGGTAAAGAAGCCGCCCAATGGGAGGCGCACCGCGCCGAGCGCCTGTTTGAGGGTGCCGGTGGTGCCCGCACGGTGGAACAGTTGTTTGAGGCCATCGACCAGCTATCCGAGACCGTGGATGACCGCGGCGAGGCGATTTTGGGCGCCCTGTACGATTACGCCGAATCCATCGCCCCCGACCGCGCCTGATCTGCGGCGAAAATGCCCCACTGAACCATTCAACCCACTCCCCTTACGGAAACCCCATGAAAATTGCAAAAGACACCGCCGTTACCCTGCGCGTCAAAGTCTCGGACTCCACCGGCAAACTGATCGACGACGGCACCCACCCCACGGTTTACCTGCACGGCGGTTACGAAAACACCTTCCCCAAGATCGAAGCCGCGCTGGAAGGACAAGAACCAGGCTTTCAGTTCACCATGACCCTGCCGCCCGCAGACGCGTTTGGCGTGCGCGATGAAGCCTTGCTAACCACCATCGACAAGAAGAACTTTCCACCCGGCGTGAAAGTGGGCGGCCAGTTGCAGGGCCGGGGTGAAGATGGCCAGGACCGCGTCTTTAACGTGGTCAAAATCAAGGGCCCTGTCGTGCACCTGGATGCCAACCACCCGCTGGCCGACCTGACCCTGCGCATTACCGGCACCGTGGTGGATGTGCGCGCTGCATCCGCCGAAGAAATTACCCACAAACATGTGCACGGGGAGCATGGTCACCACCATTGATGAGCTATTTGTTTGATAGCTGGTTACGTATATTTGGCGAGGGCTAGAGGCCGATTTGATCATGAACAAAGCGACAAATGACCTCAACCATGGCGTGGTGCACGGCCAGTACGCGGCCGGTTTTGAGCCGGTCGTAACCCGGTTCGTCCAGTCCTTTGAACGCGCCCAAGAGATTGGGGCCAGCCTGTGTGTGTACCACCGGGGAGAAATCGTGGTGGACCTGTGGGGCGGGCTGGCAGATCAGGCGGCACGCACGCCATGGACGGCGGACAGCCTGATCGTCGTCTTTTCTGCCACCAAAGGGCTGACCGCCATGGCCCTGAACCTGGCCGCTGAGCGGGGGATGTTTGACTGGGACACATCCGTGGCACGGTATTGGCCCGCCTTTGGACAGGCTGGCAAACAGCACATAACCGTGCGCCAGCTATTCAACCACCGCGCGGGCCTGGGCGGTATCACCACACCGCTAAGCCTTGCGCAACTGTGCGACCCGGCGCAAGCCGACTCGGTGCGCTCTGCGCTGGAGCGGCAAGCACCCGCATGGCCGGCCGATACCCAGCAGGGCTACCACGGCATTAGCTACGGTTTGTATGCCACTGCTTTTTTTGAGCAGGTGTGTGGTGAACCCCTGCACACGTTCTTGCACCGCGAATACCTGGACCCATTGGGTGCCGACGTTTTCATGGGTACACCCGCCGCGCAAGACCACCGGGTAGCAACGCTGTACCCCTGTTCGCGCGCCAGTCTGTTGGGCAAAATGGCCTGGGCCGCCGTGCGCGGGGGCAGCACCGAGACCCATGTGGGGCGTTCGCTTCTCCGTGGCGGCCATGCCCGGCAAGCGTTTGTGAATCCGCCCACGCCTGGTGGAATCGGCGTCTACAACCAACTGCCGCTGCGTCGCCACAACCTGGCATGGGCGTCGGCCACTGCCACCGCGCGCGGCCTGGCACGCGCCTACGTGCCATGGTCCATGGGTGGGCAATGGCAAGGCCGCCGTTACCTGGCCGACGAGACGATTGCAGCCGTCACCCAGCGCCAAGGCTGGAGCGAGCGCGACCATGTGCTGGGAAAGCCTTTGGGCTGGGCGCAAGGGTTTTTGAAAGAAGATGATGGCGTTTTTTCACCCAACCGCGCGTCCTTCGGGCACCCCGGAATGGGTGGCGCGCTGGGTTGGTGCGACCCGAGCACGCAACTGGCCTTTGCGTACACCATGAACCGTTGTGACTGGCATATCCGCTCACCGCGCACCATGGCGCTGTGCGAGGCGTTGTACCGCTGTGATGTGAACCCCTGACTGCAGGGTTCAACCGCGCCCGCGGTTCATCGGCCAACCATCAACGAGGTTTTGTCCGGCCGCCCCGGCAGGTTCAGCGCAGCCGTGCGTGCCGGTGTTTGCGCCAGCAATTTACCGCGCTTGAATACCTTGAGCCGTGTGGCTTTCAGGCGCAGGGCTTCCACCGGGTCGCGCGCTTGCAGCAACACAAAATCGGCGTGGCAGCCTTTGGCAATGCCATAGCCGTCGAGTTGCAGGATGCGTGCGGGGTTGGTGGTGATGGCCTCAAAGCATTGGCGCATGGCGCTTTGGCTGGTCATGTGCGCCACGTGCAGGCCCATGCTGGCTACGTCGAGCATGTCGGCACAACCCAGGCTATACCAAGGGTCCAGCATGTCGTCCTGGCCAAAGGCTACGGTCAGGCCAGCGGCCATCAGCTCGGGCACTCGGGTCATGCCGCGGCGTTTGGGGTAGGTATCAAAGCGGCCCTGCAGGGTGATGTTGACGCAGGGGTTGCTGGCCACGTGGACCTGTGCCTCGGCCATCAGGGCGATGAGCTTGGATGCATAGTAGTTGTCCATGCTGTGCATGGAGGTCAGGTGCGAGCCGGTCACGCGGCCCTGCAGGCCCAGGCGCTGGGTCTCAAAGGCCAGGGTTTCGATATGGCGCGAATGCGGGTCGTCCGATTCGTCGCAGTGCATATCCACCGGCAAACCGCGTTCAGCGGCAATTTCGCACAGCAACTTGACGCTGGCCGCACCTTCCGCCATGGTGCGCTCGAAATGCGGGATGCCGCCCACCACGTCCACGCCCATGTCCAGCGCGCGCTGCAGGCTCGCGGCTCCGCCTGGGGTGCGCAACACGCCATCCTGCGGGAAAGCCACCAGTTGCAGGTCGATATAGGGTGCCACGCGCTTCTTGACCTCCAGCAGTGCCTCCACCGCCAGCAGGCGTGGGTCGCTGGTGTCCACGTGGGAGCGAATGGCCAGCAGGCCCTGGGCCACGGCCCAATCGCAGTAGGTAAGGGCACGCTCGATGATGGCATCTGCCGTCAGGCTGGGCTTGAGCTCGCCCCACAGCGCAATGCCCTCCAGCAGCGTGCCGCTGGCGTTAACACGCGGCATGCCATAGGTGAGGGTGGCGTCCATGTGGAAATGCACGTCCACAAAGGGCGGACTTAGCAGCAGGCCACCTGCGTCCAGCGTCTCGGCGGCGGGGGCTTGCAGACCCTCAGCCACTTCCACAATGCGCCCATCTTGCACCGCCACCGCCATATGGGTGCGGCCGTCGGGCAGGGTGGCGTTGGTGACTAATAGGTCTAGCATGGGGCGACTTATTGCGTGCCAAAAATCCGGTCACCCGCATCACCCAAGCCCGGCAAGATGTAGCCGTGGTCGTTCAGCTCGCGGTCAATGGCGGCGGTGAAGATTTGCACATCGGGGTGCTCCTTGTACATGGTGTTGATGCCCTCGGGGCAGGTCAACAGACACAGGAACTTGATGGATTTGGGTTTGCACTCCTTCAGGCGCGTCACGGCGGCGGCGGCTGAGTTGCCGGTGGCCAGCATGGGGTCTACCACCACAATGTCGCGCTCTTCCATGTTCTTGGGCATCTTGAAGTAGTACTCAACCGCCTGCAGTGTTTTGGGGTCGCGGTACAGGCCGATGTGGCCCACGCGCGCGCCGGGCACCACCGACAGCACACCGTCCAGGAATGCCGTTGCCGGCGCGCAGGATGCTGACAAACACCAGCTTCTTGCCGTCGATCATCTTGGCGTTCATCTTCTCCAGCGGCGTTTCAATCTCCACGTCTTGCAGCGCCATGTCACGGGTGACCTCATAGGCCATCAGGCTGGAGAGCTCGTTGAGCAGGCGGCGAAAGCTGTTGGTGCTGGCCGTTTTGTTGCGCATCAAAGACAGCTTGTGCTGCACCAGCGGGTGGTCAATCAGGTGGACGTTGGCGCGGGCTTGGGGTTTATGGGTGTGCATGGGCGGGGCTACCGGTGAAAGTGGGAAGGAGTGTGCTGAGTTTAGGCTCGCCAAACTCTAACGCAATTTGTTTGTGGGTTTAAGCATTCGACAGGGCGCCTGCGAGCCCTACAGCGACATTGCATGGGAGTTGTGTGCCACGCGAAATATGGGCACGGGTTGCGGAGGATGAAGGAGGCAGTGACCGGCTATGGCAGATCGCGGGCCTTCAATCCTGCAAGCCCTATGTCCGCATCCGACCCATAGCTGACAGTCGAAGAACCTACGACTATGTCCGGTAGGCAGCTTGGAAGCTGCCGGTCAGTTCCATCGACGTTGGTCCAATTATCGTCATCCGCTAGTGGCAGCCAAGCTGAAATCTTGGTTCGATAAAATGGCTTCAATTAACAGGGTGTGCAGCCTCCTAGTCCGACAGTCAACGCTGCCAGTGCCTGAAAAAATTGGCTATCTCCGCGTTAATCTGGACTTCGCTGGCATTTGCATCCAAAGATACTTCTACGCCGACAGAAAATAGCGGTTTATCAAAGTCATTGGGACGATGTCAGCAAAATTACCTTCGAATGAATCCTCCACAGATTCTGAGCAACTGAACTTGATTTTGCCAACTTCCCACCCACTCCGCCCAAGGTTAAAACACACCTCGTAAAGGCACAGACCGGTCGCCGCACGGTGGATACGAAGCCTTCTAGAACGCTCTACGTACACCATCACCCATTCGCTATTCATGTCATTGGGGATGAGCCCGAGACGGATCAAATCCATCTGATCGTCTGTGAATATTGGTCTGTTCTGTTTGCAAATAATCGTGGCATGGTTTTCTGACATCGGTTGGAGAATCTCCAAATGCTGTTTCTGTATGGATGACAGGGTGGATGGCGGTTCAGAATATGCATTTGCAGGATCAAACGGTGGACCTTTTTGCATGGATTTGAAGAGATCCGCTAGTTGTCCGGCCAGTTGCTCCCCTTCTTTGCTTCCCCGCAGGTCATCATTGAGAAAAAAGCCTTGCCTTGCAAGGCGATCTTCTCCACTCTCATTGCCGGTGGATTTTTCTTGGTTTTCAGGTTTTTGATTCATAATTTTTGTTGAACAGGCAGTGATGGAATAGCCATTTACAGCGCCATTGAAGTAGTCACGTACGTCACGCCCGCAAACAGGGTCGAGCTTTACTGCTTTTGATCGACGGACCTGGATTTTTTGTTGTGCATACGTCAACTTGTGTCGCATTGGCACGTGGTGAAAACGCAGCCACATTGTGCGACACGTTTCGTCGCGCAGTCGGGAAACAATGCAATTCTTGAAAGGTAATCCATGAACGACACATACACATTGCCAGCAAATTTTCAGATAGTCAGCGGCGGTCAAACGGGAGTCGACCTGGCGGCATTGGACTGGGCAATCACCCATGGCATAGCACACGGTGGCTGGTGTCCTAAGGGGCGGCGGTCAGAGGACGGTCTGATTGACCAGCGCTATTTGTTGCGTGAAACCCCCTCCAAAAACTATATGGAGCGGACCGAATGGAACATCAGGGACAGCGATGTCACTGTCATTTTCACTTTGACAGACGAGCTGGATGGAGGTTCCAAACGGACGGCGCAACTGTCCGACAAATTAGGCAAACCATGGATTCATATGCGACCGGGCGTACACCCAAAATTCATGGCAAGATTTTTGTTGAGCCGAAAAACGGTGGTTCTCAATATCGCTGGAAAACGCGAATCTGCCGCTCCCGGGATTGGCGAGTTTGTTCAAAAAATGCTGAATTCCGCGTTGGAAGTTCAGAATGAATTAAGTGTTTAAATTGGAGTGAAAAATGTATCTTCGTGATTCGCACCTAAATATCATCGCCCGTATTGAAACGCTATACAACGGCGACCAGCAAATTTATAACATGCATGGCAATTTACTCGGGTCTTTCCGCGTAGTGGGCAATATCACCGTTGATGTGCATGGCAATGTCGTGGGTTTCGGCAACTTGCTTGCGATGCTGCTCTAAACCTTTTTTCAGTTGGAAAGATAAACAGTGTGATTGCATCGTCTATCCGAAAAATTGCCCTCGACACCGAAACAACGGGCGTAGATTGGGCGAATGGTGACCGCATCATTGAAATTGCATGTATTGAAATTTTTCCAGCGCAGAGTACGCCCAAGACGTTTCATGCCCTCATCAATCCTGACTGCGAGATTGACGAATCAGGAACAGCAATACATGGTTACACATGGGCCGATCTTTGCGCCAAGCCGATGTTTTCTGAAATCGCTGCCGACTTTCTGGAGTTTGTCAGCGGGGCGGAACTCATCATTCATAACGCTGCCTTTGATATCGAATTCCTCAACACCGAACTCGAAAGATTGGGATTTCCAAGTATCGAGTCTATCTGCTCGATTACCTGCACTTTGACTTTGGCCAGAGGCCTATACCCTACGCAATCCAACTCGATTAATGCTCTGTGTGAGCGACTTGGGATCAATATACCGTCAACACATCCTTGGACGATGCAGGATGCTGTGCTGGTTGGGGATATCTACATCGCACTGAATTGCGTAGAAACATGAACGATTCGAGCTCTTCAAATATTTTCTACCAGTTTAATAAGCCTTGCATCACGCGTTAGTAGCTCATCCAAGAATCTCCAGTATTTTAATCTTGGCGATTTTTCAGAGGTCGTCGTTTAGCTCCATGAACGCTACGGTATGACTTAATAAAAACTCGCTCCCATTCTCTTACTGTTTCATAAGTTGGTTTCCCAGATTTAAGCGCATCCGAATTCAGATTCTCCAAAGTGGCATACCAAACTCGCAGTGGCCCATGTAACTGTATTAATCGACTATAAAAAGAAAAATTCTTGTTCTTGTCGGCAAGTTCTTGTAGTCCAGCGTCGATGCCCGTCAAGGCTACATTTGAACAATCGCGCGTCAAATTTTTAAAATATCCCTTTGGCCATCTACCGGAAATAGTCCCCTTTGACATCTCGATGTAAACAACAGTGCTCTCAAGCTTGTTGCCGCTATCGTGTCTGTAGGGGTGGTCCATAGCCCAAATAAATACTATATTCGACGGA
>NZ_JADJKN010000007.1:0-20233 GCF_016705985.1 Candidatus Aalborgicola defluviihabitans | reverse complement strand
AGACGGTTCCAAGCATCACGCTTTTCCTCGGCATAGTCATAGGTCTGGTACGTCCGTACAAGCTTGCTGGGTTCGACGTGATTGAGAACACGTTCAATAATGGCGGGGGCTACATGCAATGATTGCATTATTGTTGCGCCAGTTCGCCGCAAATCGTGTGGAACCCAGTCGCCATTGACCAGCAGTAGGGCATCCGAGTTCTTGGTGCGATTGCTCATGGGCTTTCGACCAATTGCCGCCATTTGACGATCACGCACTTGCTTGGTTGTTGACTTCATGCAGACGTGTGTGTTTCCGGTTGTGTCCGGAAGCACCATTTTCGTTTGTAGAAATCTCTTTGAGTTCTTGGAATTTCTTTAGCGCGACGGGGGACAGAAATATCGTGTGCGATTTCCGGTTTTTGGCATTCTCCTTGGGTATCACCCATACGCCAGCTTCAAGGTCAACGTGTTCCCAGCGAGATTGAATGACTTCTCCGATGCGGCAGCAGCAGGACAGCATCAACCACATGGCAATCTGCGTTCGGCATCAAGCCGGATTTGGGCAGCTTTTCGGCCAGTTCCGTACCTCGTCATCGCTCAATGCCGGGTGCGTTCAGCGCCTTCGTACTCGCGTGGCAAGATTTTGTCCCTTTTTAAGTCAATTTCTTCGGTCGGGTTTTCAAAGAGTTTTTCCAGGACGTTTGCGGGCAGCCCAACGGAACATCTGATTGAGGTCAGCGAACAGGGTGACAGAGATGCGGTTAGAGCCACGTTCAACCACACCCCTCAGAATTTTCTCAATGTTCTGGATGAACGCTGCTCAATTTGAGGTCACCAGCGATAGGAAATACGTCACGGGTAAACGAGCGACGTAATTCTTTGCCGTCGTCCTTTCTGTCAACGGTCTTGACCCATTCCTCGAATAAGTCAGTCAGTGTCTTGGATTGCGCGACTTCAACCTCTTGACGTTCTACTTCGGCCTGTCGCTCGTTGTCCAGTTTGATCTGGATGTCGATGCCTTTGCGTGCCAGTGCGCGAACATGTGTGGCTTCTTCGCGTGCTTCTTTGAGGCCGATCCGCCCGTCTCCATCGCCATACAGTTCTGGCAGGCGGTACTGGCGCTCTTTACCGTCAAACATGTAACGAACTAGCCAAGTCTTGATGCCATCGACGGCTATGCGCAGTTGCAGCCCGTCGCCATCCATCAGTTTGTAAGGCTTATCTTTTGGTTTTGCGTTCTCGATTTGCTTTACAGTAAGGTTTCCCATTGCATCATCCAAGTGGTAGTAGGTGTTTCCCCCGTGTCCGAACCGTGTCCGAAAAAGCGGTGGCTTTACATGGATTATGCTAGGCTTTATTGGATGATGAATTTCTGTAAGTTGTTGATTTTATTGAAAACACGAACGTTGCTGGATGTCACTGGAATGCAAAGAAGTACGCTACGAACCAAGGGGTCGTGGGTTCAATTCCTGCCAGCCGCACCATATGGATAGCCCTGAAACAGCGATGTTTCAGGGCTTTTTCATATCTAGTGTTGTTCATCTCGGCTCAAAAGTGGGGCCGTCTTCACGGGTGCCACATGAACAAGGCTTTCACCAAAGAGTCAGACAACGCAGACGATGACGATCTGCAATTGCCCCCCATTCCGGTCGGTGGCAAAAATTACATGACTCCCCAAGGCTACGCCGCGCTGCGGGGCGAGTTGCTGGACCTGATTGACGTTGAGCGCCCAAAGATCGTGGATGTGGTGCATTGGGCGGCCAGCAATGGTGATCGCTCAGAAAACGGCGACTATATTTACGGCAAGAAGCGCTTGCGAGAGATTGACCGGCGCATTCGCTTTCTCACCCAGCGCATGGAGATTGCCGAGATTGCCAACCCTGCCGTGCACCATGGCAACGACCAAATTTTCTTCGGCGCAACCGTAACCTATGCCGATGAGGCCGGCCACGAGCGCACGGTAACTATCACCGGTATTGACGAGGCCAACAGTGCCAAGGGTGAGGTGAGCTGGATTTCCCCATTGCCCGCACTTTGCTCAAGGCGCGCACAGGCGATTTACTCTGGTTGATCATGCCCGGTAAGGTGGAAGAGATCGAGGTTTTGTCCGTTAGCTACCCGGCCCCACAACCCGAACCCCCGGCACCTTAACCGGGCGAGGAAACCTTGCGACGCTCGGCCAACATCACCGAAGGCGAGCGGTTTAGGTTACGCAGGGCGGCAGTCAGGTGGGCGACATCGCGCACGGCAATCACGAAGCGGAATTCCACATCGTCCTGCATAGCCTCCTGCCCCATGTCGATATGCACAATGTCCGCCTCCGTGGCAGCCAGTGCCGCGCCACCTGGGCCAGCACGCCCTTGCCGTTCTTGGCGGTGACAACCACGCCGGTCTCAAAGCTGCGTACCGGCTCGTCTGACCATTCGACCGTAATGAAACGCTCGGCGTCTTTGTTGAGCAGTTTTTAGCCACCGGGCAGTCGCGGGTGTGTACCACCAGACCCTCGCCACGCCCCAGGTAACCCACAATCTCGTCTCCCGGGATGGGGCGGCAACAGCGGGCGAACTGCACCGAGGCGTTCTCGCTGCCGTCCAGGGTGATGGAACCCTGCGAAGTGGATTCGTGCGCGGTGAAGCGCTCCCGGGTTAGTAGCAGCGCATCCGGTTTTTGCCCACTGTCGGCCAACATATGCACCAGGCGTTTGGCCACGATATGGGCAATGCGTTTACCCAGGCCAATGTCGGTCAATAGCTCTTCGCGGCTTTTACTGCCGGTAAAACGCAGCAACTTGTCCCAAATAGGATCAAAAGCAGGTTCGTTTTTTGGAAAACGGTCAATACCCTCGGCGCGCAATGCCTGGGACAGTAGTTTTTCGCCCAACTCCTCGGACTCGGTATGGGCCATGGTTTTGAGGTGGTGGCGGATTTTGGAGCGGGCCCGCCCCGTGCGCACGAAGCCCAGCCACGCGGGGTTGGGCGTGGCATCTGGTTCGGTAATGACCTCCACCACATCACCACTCTTGATCTCGGTACGCAATGGCACCTGATCGCCGTTGATGCGGGCAGATACCGTGCGATCGCCGACATTGCTGTGGATGGCATAGGCAAAGTCCACCACCGTGGCACCACGGGGCATGGCCATGATCTGGCTCTTGGGCGTGAACACGTAGACGGCATCGGGGAACAGGTCTACCTTGACGTGGTCCCAGAACTCGGCAGCGTCACGCGTTTCGTCCTGGATATCGAGCAGTGATTGCAGCCACTGGCTGCCCAAGCGCTCGGCCGCAACGGTGCCGGGCGCATTGACCTTGTACAACCAATGCGCTGCCACGCCGGATTCGGCCACTACATGCATGGCCTCGGTGCGCAGCTGGAACTCCACGCTCACGCTTGATGGGCCCACCAGGGTGGTGTGCAGCGACTGGTAGCCGTTGACCTTGGCAATGGCAATGTGGTCCTTGAATTTGCCCGGCAACGGTTTGTACAACTGGTGCAGCACGCCCAGCGCGGTGTAGCACTCGATGACGGTGGGCACGATGACCCGAAAGCCGTATATGTCAGTCACCTGGGCAAAGCTCAGATGCTTGATGTTCATCTTCTTGTAAATGGAGTACAGCGATTTTTCCCGCCCAGCGATACGAACGTTGATGCCTGCTGCGGCAAAGGCCGCTTCCACTTCTTTGCGCACTTTCTGGATCAGGTCGCGGCGCCGGCTTCGGGCTTTGGTCACCGCCTTGGTCAGGGTGGTGTAGCGCCAGGGGTGCAGGTAGCGAAATGACAGGTCCTGCAACTCGCGGTAGGTCTCGTTCAGGCCTAAACGGTGCGCAATAGGTGCGTAAATTTCCAGTGTTTCCGAGGCAATGCGCGCCCATTTGGAGCGGGGCACATCGCCCAGGGTGCGCATATTGTGGGAGCGGTCTGCCAGCTTGATCAGGATGACGCGCACATCACGCGCCATGGCCAGCAGCATTTTGCGGAACGATTCGGCCTGGTTTTCTTCGCGGGTGTTGAACTGCAGCTTGTCCAGTTTGGTTAGACCGTCCACCAACTCGGCCACCGGCGAGCCGAAACGCTCGATCAGTTCGCCCTTGGTAACGCCGCAGTCCTCCAATGCATCGTGCAGCAAGGCGGCCATCAGCGCTTGGGCGTCGATCTTCCATTCGGCGCACTGGGCGGCAACGGCAATCGGGTGGGTGATGTAGGGCTCACCGTTGTTGCGCAACTGGCCTAGATGGGCTACGTCGGCAAACCGGTAGGCCTGGCGGACTTTTTCCAGGTCTTCGGGAGACAGGTAGTCGAGTTTGTAGGTCAGGGCGGCAAAGCTGGCGGCGGCCGCGTTGACGGCGTCCGGGTGCAGACCGGAGGCTGCAGCCGGGTCGTCTTTGCGTGGCGGTTGTTGAAAGAGGTTGCCCATAGCTCAAATGTAGCGCGCTGCAAAAGTAATGGCTGCAAAGGGCTGCGAATGGGCAAAAAAAAGCACCGCGAACGGTGCTATTTGTGGAGCGGAAAAAATCAGAGAGGCACTTTCTTCAGCATTTCCAGACCAATTTTGCCGGCAGCAATTTCGCGCAGTGCGGTCACGCCAGCCTTGTTTTTGCTCTCGATCTTGGGTGTGTGACCCTGGTTGAGCATGCGGGCGCGGTAGGTGGCTGCCAGCACCAATTGGAAACGGTTGGGGATCTGCACCAGGCAGTCTTCTACAGTAATACGGGCCATGGAGTTCTCCGAAAGACTAGGGGATGAGCAATGCTTTGAATGTTTCGGCTCTGGCACGTCGCTGTGCTGCAAATTTGAGCCGCTGGGAGTGAACAATGGCTTTCAGATCAAAAAGCGCACGGTCAAACAACTCGTTGATTATAACGAAGTCGAATTTATCCGCCTGTGCGACCTCAATAGCGGCATTTTCATGCGTACATCGATTACCTCGGGTGTGTCCTCGCCGCGGCGCTCCAAACGTGAACGCAGTTCTTCCCAGCAGGGGGGCAGAATGAAGACGGAAATCGCGTTGGTGAAGATTCGCTTGACCTGGATGGCGCCCTGGTAGTCGATTTCCAGAATCACATCGGCGCCCTGGGCCATGCGTTCTTCGATGGCGCGCTTGGACGTTCCGTAGCGGTGGTTGTGGACATGGGCCCATTCCAAAAACCGCCCGCAGTTACCATGGCGTCGAATTCCTGCTCTGACACAAAGAAATATTCGCGCCCATGTTTCTCCTGGCCCCGTGGTGAGCGCGTAGTGTGTGAAACCGATGGCTGAACGTGGGAGTCCAGTTCGAGCAGGGCCTTGACCAGGCTGGATTTTCCTGCCCCGCTGGGGCGGCGACGACAAAAAGATTTCCGGGGTAGTCCATGCCTTATTCTATGTTCTGCACCTGTTCGCGCATCTGCTCGATCAGCACCTTCATGTCCACGGAAATGTGGGTCAACTCCAGCGCGGCCGACTTGGAACCCAAGGTGTTGGCTTCACGGTGCAGTTCCTGAATCAGGAAGTCCAGGCGCTTGCCAATTTCGCCCCCCTTGTTGATCAGACGCTCCAATTCGTCCAGGTGCGAGCCCAGGCGGGTGATTTCTTCTGCTACGTCGATGCGGATGGCAAAGGCCGTGGCCTCGGTCAGGGCGCGGTCTTGGGCAGCCTCTGGCAGGGCGGTGCCATCGGCCAGAGCCATGGCTTCCTTCCAGCGGGCCAGAAATTTCTGGCGGTTTTGCTCCACCAATTGCGGGATAAGTGGCACGGCCTGCTGGGCCAGGGTGCGCAGTTGGGCAATGTGCTCCAGCAGCATGGTAGCCAGACGGGCGCCCTCACGCTGACGTGCCCCAGCAGGGCCTGCAAAGCCTTTTCTGCCACGGGCATGACCTCGGCGCTCCAGTCGTGTGCGCCGGTTTGCTCGGCCGCGCACAGGCGCACGACATCGGCCACACTCAACGGCGTGGCCGCTGGCAGCCAGGCGCGCACGTTGTCTTGTACGGCGTTGAGACGCTGCAGCATCCGTGGGGAGGGGTCGGCCACACTGCCTGCGGCATTGCTTTCAATGGAAGCGCGCACTTCCACCTTACCGCGCTTGAGGCGGCCCACCAGCAGGTCGCGCAGGGCGGGTTCAAACTGGCGCAGGTCTTCCGGCAGTCGGAAAGACAGGTCCAGGAAGCGGCTGTTGACGGATCGGATCTCCAGACCGAGCTGGCCAATGGGGGTTTCCCCTCTGTGTTTTGTGAGGGCGTAGCCGTGCTGTTCTGTGCACTGGCGTAACCTGTCATGCTGTAAACTGACATTGCGTAATACCGGTTCGTGAAACGAGCCGAGAATAACCCGGTTCAGACGGATCAGACGAGCGTTCAACTCTTAATTTATGTCGAAGGTCAAGCCAGCACCCCTCCCTCCGGATACCACCATTGGTGGCTATCGCATTATTCGCAAAGTTGCGGCTGGGGGATTTGGTTTGGTGTATCTGGCGCTGGACGCCGATGGCCAGCAGGTAGCGGTCAAGGAATATCTGCCTAGCTCGTTGGCCTCTCGGGCACCCGGCGAGATGTTGCCGCAGGTGCTGCCCGAAAAGCTGTCGCTGTACCGCCTGGGCCTCAAGAGTTTCTTCGAAGAAGGGCGTTCGCTGGCGCAAATTTCTCATCCGTCGGTGGTGAGCGTGCTCAATTTCTTCCGCGAAAACGAAACCGTTTACATGGTGATGAACTACCTGGAGGGTGCCGCCCTGCAGGATTTCATCGTGACCGCTCGCGACCTCAAACAGAGCAAAGTGTTCCGGGAGTCGACGATCCGCTCGCTGTTTGATGAAATTTTGCGTGGCCTGCGCATCGTGCACCAGCACAAGATGCTGCACCTGGACATCAAGCCCGCCAATATTTTTATCACCGACGACAACAAATCGGTGCTGATTGACTTTGGTGCGGCGCGCGAGGTTTTGAGCAAAGAAGGCAACTTTATTCGCCCCATGTACACCCCTGGCTTTGCGGCCCCCGAGATGTACCGCCGGGACGCATCCATGGGCCCCTGGACCGACATCTATGCCATTGGCGCCTGCATCTACGCTTGCATGCAGGGCTACCCGCCCAATGAGGCGCCGCAACGTCTGGAGAAGGACCGCATTGCCGTCGCCCTGGCACGGTTGCGCGGAGTGTATTCAGACAATCTGATTGAAGTGGTGGAGTGGTGCATGTCGCTGGACCCGTTGTCCAGGCCGCAGTCGGTCTTTGCCCTGCAAAAGAGCTGAGCCGCGAAGGCGAGCGACGCTACACCAAACTGAGTGTCACGGAAAAAGTGCGTATGCAGTTTGACACCATGGTGTCCGACACCAAACGAAGCGTTCTTGGCGTATCCAATGTGGGTGTCAAACCAAAATGACGGCCCCAGTGTTCCCTGCCCCCAGGGGCGACCCCTGAGGCGGCTCGGCGGAGGTCGAATGAAATTCTCTGTATTCCAGATCAGCCGCCGTGGCGGTCGCGAGAAGAACGAAGACCGCATGGGCTATTGCTACACCAAGGCGTCGGGACTCTTCCTGCTGGCCGATGGCATGGGTGGGCACCCTGAAGGCGAAGTAGCGGCGCAAATTGTGCTGCAAAGCATTTCTGCCCTTTACCAGAAGGAAGCCACCCCGAGATCGAGGATGTAGGCGCGTTCTTCAACATGGCCATCATGACGGCCCACCGCCAAATCCTGCGTTATGCAGCGGAAAAGCACCTGATGGACACGCCGCGCACCACGCTGGTAGCCGCCATTGTGCAAGGCAACGTGGCCCACTGGGTGCATTGCGGTGATTCGCGCTTGTATTTTGTGCGCCATGGCGAGTTGCTGGTTCGCACGCGGGACCATTCCTGCCATCGAGCAGCGTCAAGACGCCAAGCCGGACGTGCCACTGCCGGCCAACTTCAACCGCAACGTGCTCTACACCTGCCTGGGTTCACCCACCAAGCCGGTATTTGAAGTGACTGGGCCGGTACCTTTGCAGCAAGGCGACAAGATCCTGTTGTGTTCCGACGGCCTGTGGGGCAGCCTGGACGACTCCGAAATTGTCTTGCAGTTGGGGCAAAAGCAGGTCGGCTCTGCCGTGCCCGAGCTGGTGGAGCGGGCCTTGCTGAAGGGCGGCGCCCATAGCGACAACGTGACCGTGATCGCCATGGAATGGGAAACGCCCGATACCTTTGAATCCACCCGGGGTTCCATTTCCACCGACGACATTGACGATGGCGTGTTTGCGTCTACCGTGCAGGCCGGCTGGTTGGACTCCGGCGTGGACGATCTGGATGACGAAGCCATCGAGCGTTCCATTGCCGAGATCAACGAAGCCATTCGCCGCTCGGCATCCCGCAAGGGCTGATTTTTCGCGCAATTTGGCGCGGCTCATCGTTGCTTGACCCAGGAATCTGCATGACTGAATTTGTTCGCACATCCGCGCGTGCCGCCAACCAACTGCGCCCGGTGCGCATCACCCGGGGCTATACCGTGCACGCCGAAGGCTCGGTGCTGATCGAGTTTGGTGCCACCAAAGTGCTGTGCACGGCCTCTGTCGAGGAGAAGGTGCCCCCGCACAAGCGCGGCAGCGGCGAGGGCTGGGTCACCGCCGAATACGGCATGCTGCCGCGCGCTACGCACACCCGCAGCGACCGCGAAGCCGCACGCGGCAAGCAAAGCGGCCGCACCCAGGAGATTCAGCGCCTGATCGGGCGTTCGTTGCGCGCTGTGTTTGACTTGAAAAAGCTGGGCGAACGCACCATCCAGCTCGATTGCGACGTGTTGCAGGCCGATGGCGGAACCCGCACCGCCGCCATCACTGGCGCCTTTGTGGCCGCGCAGGATGCGGTCAACGGTTTGCTGGCGGCGGGCAAGATCACCCAGTCGCCCATCATCGCCCAAGTGGCAGCGATTTCGGTGGGCATTGTGCAGGGCACGCCGTTGCTGGATCTGGAATACACCGAAGACTCCGCTTGCGATACCGACATGAACGTGGTGATGACCGGTGCCGGCCATTTTGTGGAAGTGCAAGGCACGGCCGAGGGCGCTGCTTTTTCCCGCGTTGAGATGGACCAACTGCTGACCCTGGCCGAAAAGGGCATCACCGAGCTGATGGTGCTGCAACGGCAGTCACTGTCAAAATAATGCGTATTGTTCTCGCCTCCAACAACCAGGGCAAGCTGGCAGAACTGCAGGCCATGCTGCAACCGCTGGGTTGCACGCTCATTACGCAAGGTAGCTTGGACGTGCCCGAGGCGCCCGAACCGCACCGAACCTTTGTAGAAAATGCCCTGGCCAAGGCGCGCAACGCCGCGCAACACACTGGTTTGCCTGCGCTGGCGGATGATGCCGGCCTGTGCGTGGATGCATTTGGCGGTCTGCCCGGCGTGGACACCGCCTACTACGCCACCCAGTTCGGCTACGAAAAAGGCGATGCCAACAACGTGCGCGCCCTGCTGGAGCAGTTGCAGGGGGTTGACAACCGACGTGCCGCCATGGTGAGCACCCTGGTGGCCGTGCGCTCGGCAGACGACCCCGAGCCGCTGATTGCGGTGGGCCGCGTGGTGGGCGAGATTGCACGCGAGCCGATGGGCACTAATGGTTTTGGGTTTGACCCCATTATGTGGATTCCCCGCTTTGGCCAGACCTTTGCCCAGTTGCCCATTGAAGTCAAAAATGCCAACAGCCACCGTGGTAAGTCGTCCCAAGCCATGGCAGCGCTAATCCGCGAGCACTGGCTGGGGCCGCTGTCGGTTAGCAGCATGATTCCGATTGTTCCCGCAGATTCCCAAGCAACCGGCAGCGCGCCCGCGGTCCAGCGGGACATCACCCACTACATGCGCCCTGGCACGCTGCAACTGGCGGCCCTGCCGCCGTTGTCGTTGTATGTGCACCTGCCGTGGTGCATCAAGAAGTGCCCCTACTGCGATTTCAACTCCCACGAGAAACCCGGCGGCGAACTGCCCGAGAAGCGCTATGTGGATGCGCTGATGGCCGATCTGGAAGCCGCCCTGCCGCTGATCTGGGGGCGTGGTATCCATAGCATTTTTATTGGCGGAGGCACACCCAGCCTGTTTGCGCCAGAAGCCATTGACCGCTTGCTGGGTGACATTCGCGCCCGCCTGCGCCTGGAGGCCGATTGCGAGATCACGCTGGAAGCCAACCCCGGAACTTTTGAGAAAGACCGTTTCCGCGCTTACCGCCAAGCAGGTGTGACACGCCTGTCCATTGGTGTGCAAAGCTTTAACGATACCCACCTGGCCGCCCTGGGCCGTGTGCACGACCGCGCCCAGGCACTGGCAGCGGTGGAAGAGGCCGCACAGGCCTTTGATACTTTCAACCTGGACATCATGTACGCCCTGCCGGGCCAAACGCTGGAGCAGGTGGGGCAAGACATCGTTACGGCCCTGCAATTTGCGCCGCCGCATCTGTCGATCTACCACCTGACCATCGAGCCCAACACGTACTTCGCCAAGTACCCGCCCGCCATTCCTGAGGACGACACGGCCTATGCCATGCTGGACCACATCACCGAACTGACTGGTGTGGCGGGCTGGACCGCCACGAGGTCTCAGCCTACGCCAAGAGTGGCCACCGCTGCAAACACAACCTCAACTACTGGCAGTTTGGCGACTATCTGGGCAGTGGCGCCGGTGCGCACAGCAAACTCAGCTTTGCCCACCGGGTGGTGCGCCAGGTGCGGTTTCGCGACCCGCGCCTGTACATGGACAACGCATTGGCCGGCCACGCGTTGGCGCAGGACGACGAAGTGGCGCGCGCTGAATTGCCCTTTGAATTCATGCTCAACGCTTTGCGCCTGCGCCACGGCTTTGGGCTGCGGGATTTTTCCGAGCGCACCGGCCTGCCGCTAACCGCCATTGCAGCCGCGCTGCAGCAAGCGGAAGCGAAAGGCCTGGTGGAGCGCGACTTTGCACGTGTGCGACCCACGCAACGGGGCTTTGATTTTCTGAGCGACTTGCAGGCGCTTTTTCTGTCAATGCGCAGTAAACAGGGGCAACCCGCAGGCGCTTCTCTCTCATAGGGGGTGACCTGTGGGATAAGCGGCGCAGTCGCGCCGCTACAGAGTGGTGTTTGGGCAACAAGACCGGTTTAATATTCAGGGATCAAAGTTCAAAGTTTTGATCCCAGTGCTAGCCCGGTGCTAGTCCAAAAAAAATCCGCTACGGTTTAGATAGCGGACTTTCGTTTGTAGTTTTGGTGCCGGAGAGATGAATCGAACACCCGACCTTCTCATTACGAATGAGCTGCTCTACCGACTGAGCTACACCGGCTGGTAAGCCATAAATTATATCCCGGTCACTAATGGAACTTTGGTGTGATAGCGGGTGATGCGGTCTACCTCGTTTTTGGAGCCCAGCACCACGCTGACGCTCTCGTGCAACTTGCCGGGCTGGATATCCAGGATGCGCTGCCGGCAATTGGTGGCGGCGCCGCCGGCCTGCTCCACGAGCCAGCCCATGGGGTTGGCTTCATGCATCAGGCGCAGCTTGCCGGGCTTTTCAGGTTCGCGCTTGTCCCAGGGGTACAGAAACACGCCGCCGCGGGTCAGAATGCGGTGCACATCAGCCACCATGCTGGCAATCCAGCGCATATTGAAATCTTTGCCACGCGGGCCTCTTACCGGCCAGGCATTCGTCCACATAGCTCGGGTGCATCCCAGTGGCGCATATTGCTCATGTTGATGGCAAATTCTTTGGTGTCTTCTGGAATTTTCACGTGTTTCCGGGTTAGTACAAACGAGCCTTGCTCGCGGTCCAGCGTGAACATGGCGACGCCGTCGCCAACGGTCAGTACCAGGGTGGTCTGCGGGCCATAGACGCAGTAGCCGGCGGCCACCTGCTTGCAGCCGGGTTGCAGGAAATCGCCTGCTCATCCACGCCGCAGCACCTTCGGGCTTGCGCAGCACGCTGAAGATGGTGCCGATGCTGACGTTGACGTCGATGTTGCTGGAGCCGTCCAGGGGGTCGAACAGCAGCAAAAACTCGCCCTGCGGGTAGCGGTTGGGCACCACGTAGATGCCCTCCATCTCTTCGCTGGCCATGGCCGCCAGGTGGCCACCCCATTCGTTGGCCTCAATCAGTACCTCGTTGGCGATGATGTCGAGCTTTTTCTGCACTTCGCCTTGCACATTCTCGCTTTCGGTGCCCCCATCACGTCGCCCAAGGCGCCCTTGTTGACAGACTGGCTGATGCTTTTGGATGCGCGGGCTACCACTTCGAGTAGCAGGCGCAATTCAGCCGGAATGTGGCCGTCCATGCGCTGTTGTTCCACGAGGTAGCGGGAGAGAGAAATTTTGGGGCCATAGTTCCTTGATTGGGTTGCCCGCCCGCGCCCGGCCTGGCAGGTATTTCAATGGTGCAAGGCGTGGGGGCGCTTGTGCTTAATCAGCAAGGGCGCGGTCAATCACTTCGCGCACATCGTTGCTGAGGTCGGTTTTTGCGGCCACGCGAGACAAGGCCTCGCGGGCAGCACTGCGGTAGGGTTCGGCCAGCTTTTTCCAGCGGTCCATGGCGCGGGCCAGTCGGGCGGCAACCTGGGGGTTGATGGCATCGAGTTCGATGACACGCTCGCTCCAGAACACGTAGCCTGCTGCATCCGCCCGGTGAAACGCACCAGGGTTGGCGCTGCAATAGCTGAAGATCACGCTGCGGGCCCGGTTCGGGTTGCGGATGTTGAAGTCCGGGTGCGCCATCAACTGGCGCACGGCGGGCAACACGCGACCGCCGCGGTCTGGTGTGCTGGCTTGCAGTGCAAACCATTTGTCGATGACCAGCGCTTCGTGCTTGAAGAGGGCATGAAAGCGCGCCAATGCCGGCGCCGCCCAGGGGGTGCCCGCTGACCACCAGCGCCAGCAGGGCGTTGAATCGGTCGGTCATGTTGCTGGCGTCTTTGAAACGCTGCAAAGCTTTGCCGGGCCACACGGTGTCGCCAGACTGCGTGGCCGCCAGGCACAAAAAGTACTGGGCCATGCCGGTCAGGGCACGCCGGCGGCTGGAAACCGGGTCAGGGCGGTAGGCGCCGTTGTCCTGGTGTGGGTCAAGGCCCATGCCCAGTCGGCGTGCAGGCTTTGTGCTAGTTGCATGCGCATGGCCTCGCGCACTGCGTGAATGCGCTGGGGGTCTACCACGTCGAGTTGCTCGGCGATGTAGGTCTCGGAGGGCAGCGTCAGCACCAGCTCCTTGAAGGCGGCGTCCAGCGTGGGGTGGCGCAGCACACTGCGCATGGCGTCCAGATAGGCATCATCTAAGGGGTTTGCGCCCGTAGATTGTGCGTCACCAGCTATTGATTTGATAGCACTGCGCAGCGCTAAGCGTTGTCCGGCCTCCCAGCGGTTGAACGGATCGGGGTCGTTGGCCAGCAGGGTCAGCAACTGCGCGTCGCTATAGTCAAAGTCCAGCGTCACGGGGGCAGAAAAGCCCCGCAAAATCGACGGCACCGGTTCTGCGTCGATGGGGTGAAAGTGATGCTGGCAGTCTCGCCCGTCATCACAAACAGGTGGTTGTCCGCTGGCGCTTCGCTGCTGCCATGCACGTCAGGGGCAGGGTGCTGCCGTTTTGGCTGACCAGGCCCAGCAGCACCGGGATGACAAAAGGCTCCTTGCCGGCCTGGCTGGGTGTGGGCGCACAGGTTGGGTGAATTGCAGGGTGTAGGTCTGTGCGCCGCATCAAATTCACCACTGGCGTGCAAGCGCGGTGTGCCGGCCTGGCTGTACCACAGCTTGAATTGCGGCAGCAACGCGGCCAGGCTGGAGCCGGGGTTGGCGTCGGCCATGCTTTGGGCAAAGTCGTCGCAAGTGACGGCCTGGCCATCAAAACGCTCGAAGTACAGCTTCATGCCCTTGGCAAAGCCTTCGCGACCCACCAGGGTCTGCATCATGCGCACCACCTCGGCACCCTTTTCGTAGATGGTGACGGTGTAGAAGTTGTTGATCTCGATGTAGCTGTCCGGGCGCACCGGGTGGGCCATGGGGCCGGCGTCTTCGGGGAACTGGGCGGTGCGCAGCACGCGCACGTCTTCGATGCGCTTGACGGCGCGGGCCGATGCGCTCGCTGCACAGGTCTTGCGAAAATTCCTGGTCGCGGAATACGGTCAGGCCTTCTTTCAAACTCAGCTGGAACCAGTCGCGGCAGGTGACGCGGTTGCCGGTCCAGTTGTGGAAGTATTCGTGCCCCACCACCGATTCGATGGCCGAAAAATCGGCATCGGTGGCCGTGGCGGCATTGGCCAGCACGTATTTGGTGTTGAAGATGTTCAGGCCCTTGTTCTCCATGGCACCCATGTTGAAGTCGCTGGTGGCTACCACCATAAAGCGGTCCAGGTCCAGTGGCAGGCCAAAGCGGGCTTCGTCCCATGCCACGCTGGCCATCAGTGAGTTCATGGCGTGTTCGGTTTTGTCCAGGTCGCCGGGGCGCACATAGACCTGCAGCAGGTGGTCTTTACCAGCGCGGGAGGTAATGCGCTGTTCGCGGGCCACCAGCTCACCCGCCACCAGGGCAAACAGGTAGCAGGGTTTTTTGTGCGGGTCGACCCACTTGGCAAAGTGGCGGCCTGCGTTGTCGGCACCGGTGAGGTCGCCGCTGTCGACCAGGTTGCCGTTGGACAGCAGCACCGGGTATTTGGCTTTGTCGGCGCGCAGGGTGACGGTGTAGCTGGCCATCACGTCCGGGCGGTCCAGGAAATAGGTGATGCGCCGAAAGCCCTCGGCCTCGCATTGCGTGAAGAACGAGTCGGCGCTGACGTACAAGCCCATCAGCTTGGTGTTTTTAACGGGGGCGCAGGTGGTGAAGATTTCCAGATCAAACGGGTCATTGCCTTCGGGCAGGTTTTCCAGCACCAGCTTGTCGCCCTCAATTTTGAACGAGGTGCCCTGGCCATTGACCAGCACGCGCGCCAAATTCAGCTCTTCGCCGTCCAGCCGCAGGGCTTGGCCGCTACGTCCGGGTTGCGGCGCAAGGTCATGTGGTTGAGCACGCGGGTTTTTGGCGGGGTCCAGGTCAAAGGTCAGGTCCACCGTGTCCACCCAGAACGCCGGGGCGCTGTAGTCGGATCGGTTGACCGCCGTCACGAGCACTGTAGGTTCTCCAGAAATTGTTGTTCGAATACGTTGTGTGCGCCCCGGAGCACATCGCTCAAACGCCCTGTTTCAAAGAGGCTTCAATAAACACATCCAAATCGCCGTCCAAGACCTTTTGCGTGGCGGAGATTTCGACGTTGGTGCGCAGGTCCTTGATGCGGCTGTTGTCCAGCACGTAAGAGCGGATCTGGTGGCCCCAGCCCACGTCGGTCTTGGAGTCCTCCAGCTTTTGCTGCTCGGCCTGCTGCTTGCGCATTTCAAAGTCGTACAGCTTGGAGCGCAGGCGCTTCCAGGCCACGTCGCGGTTGCCGTGCTGGCTGCGCCCGTCCTGGCACTGCACCACGATGCCGGTGGGGATGTGCGTCAGGCGCACGGCCGAGTCGGTTTTGTTGATGTGCTGGCCGCCCGCGCCGCTAGCGCGGAAGGTGTCGGTGCGCACGTCGCTGGGGTTGATGTCGATCTCGATCGAGTCGTCGATCTCGGGGTAGACAAACACGCTGGCAAAGCTGGTGTGGCGCCCGCCCGACGAGTCGAACGGGCTCTTGCGCACCAGGCGGTGCACGCCAGTCTCGGTGCGCAGCAGGCCAAAGGCGTATTCGCCTTCGATCTTGATGGTGGCGCCCTTGATGCCGGCGGTGTCGCCGTCGGTAAGGTCTTCCACTGTGGCCGTAAAGCCCTTGCGCTCGGCGTACTTCAGGTACTGGCGCAACAGCATGCTGGCCCAGTCGCAGGCCTCGGTGCCACCGGCGCCGGCCTGGATGTCCAGGAAGCAGGGCAGGGGGTCTGCGGGATTGTTGAACATGCGGCGGAATTCCAGGTCCTTGATGATGGTGGCGAGTTTTTCGGTCTCGCCCTCAATCGTCAGCAGGCCGGCTTCGTCGCCGTCTTCCTTGACATTTCAAACAGTTCGGTGTTGTCGGCCAGCTCGCTTTCAGCGAGGTCAGCGTGACGACGACGCCATCGAGCAACTTTTTCTCTTTGCCCAGCTCCTGGGCTTTCTTGGGGTCGTTCCAGACGGTTGGGTCTTCCAGCGAGGCGTTGACGGTTCTTAGCCGTTCTGCTTTGGCATCGTAGTCAAAGATACCCCCGTAACTCTTGCGTCCTGCTGCTCAGGTCCGCCAAGGTGGTGCCAATGAGGTTGATGCGTTCGATGTCCATGGTGCGGTCCTGCGAGGGTGGTGGTGGGCAAATGACCGAACCCGGTATTTTCGCTGGGCAGCTGCGTGGCCCCATGGTGCCAAACGCGCACAAATCGGCCCCGAGGCTCCCCTCACGGGCGTGGCTGTGGGGTGTTTACTGAATAAAGCGCTCTATCAGTGCCGCCAGGGCTTGCGGTTGGTCGTGGTGCATCATGTGGCCCGCGTCTTGAATCACGGCGATTTCCAGCTGTGCAATGCATTGAATGCGCGCGTGGTACTCCTCTCGGGTGAACTTGCCTTTCCACCACTGGCCCAGGCTGTCGTCTGAGGCTTCTACCGCACAGTACCGGCATGGTGAGCGCTGGTAGAGCGCGAGCACTTCGTCCACCTGGAAGAGGTTGGCGCCGATGACTTGTGCGCCGGTTCACCCAAATGGATCCACTGGCCCTGCGCGTTGGTTTGGGCCCAGTGGCGGGCCAGCCAATCGGCCTTGTCCTGGCTCAGGCGGGGGTTGGTCTTCATCAGGCGGCGGGCCACGCCGGTGCACGAGTCATAGGCTTTGAGGTCCATCTCGCCCCGGTGCAGTTTTTTTAGCTCGTCCATCCAGGTGGCGTAGCGTTTGGGGGCCTGCGTGGGTTGGGTGGCGGGCATGCCAAAACCTTCCAGGTTGACCAAGCGGTGCACGCGTTCGGGGCGCACACCGGCGTACAGCAGCACCACGTTTCCCCCCAGGCTATGACCGACCAGGTTGACCGCTTGGTCCGGGGCATAGTGGTCCAGCAAAAAGTCCAGATCCGCCATGTAGTCGGGAAACCAGAAGTTGTCGGCGCAGTGGCCGGGTGCGGGGGTGCTGGGGGTCTGGCCAAAACCCCGCCAGTCGGGGGCAATGATGTAGTGGTCTTGTTTGAGCGCATCCACCACAAACTGGTAGCTGGCGGCCACGTCCATCCAGCCGTGCACCATGACCAGCGGGACCTTGCCGGGGGCGGGTTTCCCCATATCTGAACATGGTATTTGAGGTTGCGTATAGGGACAAACTCGCCACGGAAATGCGTTTGACTTGGTACATTCTTCCAATGATACGAAGACACCCCAATGCAAGCCAGTCAAGATAGCGACATCTCCCAGCGTCGGCCTGGAGCAGCCCGATGGCGTTGGGTGGCGCGCCAGAAGCCTATACCCACCTGCACCAGGCCTTTACCTGGGCGGTACCGTGAGTACTTCAACATCGCCCAGGTGTGTTGCACACGCTGGGCAGCGCAACCGGATGCTAGCAAAAATATAGCTATCCACGCTTATTCGACGAGGGTGAAGGCGCTTTCTTCACTTATGCACAATTGCAGGAGCAGGCCAACCGGCTGTCCAACGCCTGCAAGCCCTGGGCGTAGAGCGTGGCGACCGCGTGGCCATCGTCATGCCGCAATGCTTTGAGACGGCCGTGGCCTGTATGGCTGTGTTGCAAATGGGTGCGGTGGCCAGGCCCTTGTCACTGCTGTTTGGTCCCGACGCTCTGGAATACCGCTTACAAGACAGCGAAGCCGTGGTCGCCATTGCCGATGGCCAGGCCCAGCATGATCTGCACTAGCACGGAAGCACTGCGTGCACCTGCGCACCGTGTGGTGGGCGGGCACCGCAGATGGCGTGCAAAGCCAGGTTGATTGCGAGTGGGACTACTCCCTGGCGCAGTTTCCAACCACCTTCTTGGCTCAACACCCGCGCGGACGAGCCCGCCATCCTGATCTACACCAGCGGTACCACGGGTAATCCTAAAGGTGCCTTGCTGGCGCAGCGCGCTTATTGGTAACCTGCCGGGCCTTGTGCCAGCCAGAACTGGTTTGGCTGACCCCGATGACACCGCCTCGGGGTCGCAGGCCGTGCTTTGGCCGCCCGCAGACCGGGCCTCGACCGGCGGGCTGATGGATGAACTGCTCCTTGCCCCGTAATTTCGTCGCCCCATCGTGGCTGCATTAACGGGCGTTTCTGCCCGGCAGACGGCGCTTGAATCTGATGGTTGACTGCGGCGTCACCCATCACTTTCCTCTTCCCCCACCGCGCTCGTAGCCATGATGAAGGCCTTTTCCGGCACGCCACCGGCGCACGGTGCGCCAGCAGTTTACGTTGCAGTTACAGTACACTATGGAGTGCGGTCGAGGCGGTGGGTGACGCCGTGTTTGACTATTGCGAACAACAGTTGGGCGTCAAACCCAATGAGAGATGCTTGGGCAGACCGGAGATCAACAGCATCGTCGTCAACTGCAAAACACGCCGGAGTCCGTCCAAGCCCGGTGGTATGGGCATGGCCTTCCCCGGCCACTAGGTGCGGTGGATCGAAGATGATGGCAACCAATGCCCAGTGGGTGTGCCGGGCGACGTGGCGCTCAACCGCCGCGACGTGCAGGTGCCAGTGACCCCATCGTCTTTTGGGCTACTTGAAGAACGACGCCGGGCCTGATTGCCATGTACACCGGCGACTGGTGCCGACCGGCGACCGGGCTATCTGCGATGCCGATGGCTACCTTTGGTACCTGGGGCGCAGCGATGACATGTTCAAGTCCGCCGGTTACCAAGCATTGTCCCCGGACGAAATTGAGAACTGCCCGGTCTGGCACCCTGCAGAGTCAACGCCGCCGTGGTGCCTAGGTTCGATGCCCAGCGCGGCGCACTGGTGAAGGCTTATGTGTGATTGATCCCGATTATAGCGCCTTCAGGAGGATGTGCGCTACAGCAGAATTACTGCCAAGCTCTCGGCGGAACTGCAGGAGCATGTGAAAGACCGTCTGAGCACCTTACGAGTAACCCAAGGAGATCGAATTTCTGGACGCCCCGCTCATGACCACCACTGGCAAAGTGCAGCGCCGCGTGTTGCGTCCGCAGGAGGAAGATCGTGCCCGGGGAGGTTGCCAGTAGGAAATAAGCCCTGTTACGGTGAAGGTGCGCCGGGCTGGCTACACTGCGGGCCGTGAAACTCGGTCCAACTCGGTCAAAGCGACCTGCACGTTACCCCCATCTGCCTGGGCACTATGACCTTTGGCGAACAGGTGGATGAACCCACCGCCCACGACGTACGTGGGACCGCGCTGTCGAGCGCGGAAACAACTTCTTTAGCAACGGCCGGAGATGTATGCCGTGCCGCCGCGGGCCGAGACCTTCAACGCTACCGAGAAAATGGCGGGCAACCGGTCGGCCGCGCGGCCTCGGCTTGCGCCAGTAGTTGGTGATTGCCACCTCTGTAGCTGGTCCTGCGCGCGGCATGCCGTGGATTCGTGGTGGCACGGGTGACCTGACCGGCGCCGGACATCATCGCCGCCTGGCGATGGCAGCCCGCAGCGCCCGTAAACCGATGTGACTGACCTCTACCAGCTCCACTGCCCCACCCGCGCAGTGCCCATGTTGGTGCCATGTCCTACAACCCCGCCCACGACAAACCAGTGACCAGCATCTACGACCAGCTGGCCGCCCTGGAGCCAGTTGGTCAAGGCCGGCAAGGTGCGTGCCGTGGGCTAGCGTCCAACGAGACGCCCTATGGCGTGCATGAGCCTGTGCGCCCGGCCGGAACAGCACGGCCTGCCGCGCGTGGCCACGGTACAGAACGCTTACAGCTTGGATCAGCCGCGCGCCAGAGAACGGTTCGGACGTATATTCATGCACCGCCTCGGCGGTCGCTGCTGGCTTACTCGCCACCGGCCCTGGTCTGGGACTGGCGCAAATGATGAGAACGGCATCGCCGGGCCGGGGACGCCATGACGCGCGCATTGGCAAGCGATGAGGTCGGTGCGCAAACAGCGCCAGGGCCGCAAGGAATCAGTCGCAACATCGTTACGCGGGCAACGCGCTGGCGCGAGACAACGCACGACTTCTAGCCACAAATGGCGCTGGCGTTTGTTACACCTCGCGGCGGTGGTGGCCAGCACCATCATCGGCGTGACACGCTGGCGCAACTGGTGTTGACGACATCAACGCCTATGGAACTACGCTCACGCCTGAGACACTGGCGGCGATTTTCACGCGATTCGGGCGGCAAGATGTGCGACCCGGTTGCTGACGCAAACGGCTAACCCGCGG